>JAYUGA010000146.1:0-5316 GCA_043738565.1 Rhodobacterales bacterium | reverse complement strand
GTCAACCAAAAATCTGCGCTCATGATGCCCCCCGGTTTTGGAGAAGTGAATCACGCCACGCACAGGTCGTAAAGTCGAATTATAGGTCCTGACCCTAACCCTCCCCCCCCTCACGTCCCCCTAGGCTTCGCCCTTACCGTAGGCTTCGCCGCCAGCGGATCCTCCGGCCAGATGGGTAGGGATGCCCAACTCAATTTCCCTTAAAATGTGGTTAACAAAAATAACAAAATACAACAATCCCAACCACTTACCCGACCGTCCACATGTGGACGCCCCTCACGTCCCCCTAGGCTTCGCCCGCACACTAGGCTCCGCCGCCAGCGGGTCTTCCGGCCACGGATGCCGCGGATAGGCCCCGCGCATGTCCTTGCGCACCTCCGCATAAGACGTGCCCCAGAACCCCGGCACGTCCATCGTCACCTGAATGGGCCGCCCCCCCGGCGACAGCAGCGTCACCCGCAGCGGCACCTCCCCGACCCGTGGATGCACCGCGACCCCGAACATTTCCTGCAACCGGACCTCGATCGCGGGTGCGCCGTCATAGTCGATCGCCACCCGCCGTCCCAGCGGAGTGACAAAATGCGACGGCACCACCCGGTCCAATGCCTCCCGCTGTGCCCAGGTCATCCTGCCGAGCAATGCCTCGCTCAGATCGAGCGCCTTCAAATCCACCTCGGTCCGCACCTTCGAAAGCCAGGGCAAAACCCACCCCGCCTCCGCCAGCAAATCCGCGTCCGACACCGTCATCCCCAGCAAGGCCATCCGCGCCCGCAGTCGCCGCGCCGCCGCCGTCCACGGCAGCCCCAACCCCCGCAACCCCTCAAACGCCGCCGCCGCCACCCGCTCTGCAGGCGCATCCCAGACCCGCTCGCTCAGCACCAGCGCCCCAAAACACTCCTGCCGCCGCGCCACGATCCGCCCGTCCCGCCGCGACCACTCACACACCTCGCGCCATTCCACCGGATACAACCCCCGCAACTCCGCCTCCGACAGCCCGACCGCCTGCCGCACCACCGCCTCCCGCGCATCGCCGTCCAAATCCACCGCCACGATCAGCCGCGCCGCCGCCAGCGGCCCGCTCACCACCGCGCCCTTGCCGCCCGACAGCAAGAACCGGCCCCCCCCACCGCGCGAAAGCCCGATCCGGTCGGGATATGCCAGCGCCGCCATCTCCGCCAAACTCCGCGCCTCGCGCAGCCCGACCAGCCGCGCCAACCGCCGCGCCTCCATGCGCACCCGCTCCACCACCGCCCGGTCGCCCACACCCTCCCGCACCGCCGCCAGCCGCAGCGCCAGATCGGGAGCCTCCCCCCGCAGCACATCCCGCTCCGCCAGCAATGCCGCCACCAAAGCCGCGTCACTCCCCGCCACCACCAGCATATGCGCCAACCGCGGATGCAGCGGCAAAGCCGCCAGCGCCCGGCCATGCTCGGTAATCCGCCCGCCAGACAAAGCTCCCAACCGCGCCAACAGCAGCCGCGCCTCCGCCAACGGCCCCGCAGGCGGCTCGGTCACAAACGCCAACCCACCAGACCCCCACAGCGCCAGCTCCAACGCCAGCCCGCACAAATCCGCGGCCTCAATTTCCGCCGGCGGATGGGCCAGCAGACCGCCGTCTTCCCCGCGCGTCCACATCCGGTAACACACGCCGTCAGCAACCCGGCCCGCCCGGCCTCGCCGCTGCTCGGCCTCCGCCTTGGTCACCCGCTCGGTCACCAGCCGCGACATCCCCGAATTCGGATCAAACCGGGCGCGCCGGGCCCGTCCGCCATCCACCACCACCGTGATGTCCGGCAAGGTCAGCGAGGTTTCGGCAATCGAGGTCGCCAGCACCACCCGCCGCCCCGCCACCGGCCCCAAAGCCGCCCGCTGCGCCGCAAACTCCATCGCGCCGAACAACGGCAACACCGAACATCCCGGCAACTCGCCCAGCAGCGCCGCCACCCGCCGGATCTCGGCTTCCCCCGGCAGAAACGCCAGCAATCCCCCCTCCGGCACCGCCGCCAACGCCTGACGGATCAACCCCGCCATCGCCGCCTCAAACCGCACCGAGGCATCGACGGGCCGCGCCAGCCACCGCGTCTCCACCGCAAACGCCCGTCCCGTCGACGTGATCACCGGCGCATCCATCAGCACCGCCACCGGCCCCGCATCCAAAGTCGCCGACATCACCACCAGCACCAGATCGTCGCGCAGCGCCGCCCGCACCTCCAGACACAGGGCCAGCCCCAGATCGGCGTTCAGCGACCGCTCATGGAACTCGTCAAAGATGACGCAACCCACCCCCGCCAACCCCGGATCGCTCTGGATCATCCGGGTCAGAATCCCCTCCGTCACCACCTCCACGCGGGTCAAAGGCCCGACGCGAGCCTCCCCCCGCATCCGATACCCGACGGTCTGCCCAACGCTCTCGCCCAGCAGTTCCGCCATCCGCTCCGCCGCCGCCCGCGCCGCCAGCCGCCGCGGCTCCAGCAGCAGGATCCGCCCGGCGATCAACCCCGATGCCAGCAAATCCAGCGGCACCAGCGTCGTCTTGCCCGCACCGGGCGGTGCCTGCAACACCGCCATCCGCCGCGCGGCAATCGCCGCCCGCAGTTCCGGCAACACTTCCTCGATGGGCAAATTCGGACGCATGACCCCTTATCGCCCCGCGCGACCGCCCCAAACAACCCCCGCCATTATCTGTCGCTAAATATCCCCGCCGGAGGCTCCGACCTCGCACCCCACACCACCGCTTGGCCATTGACGCCGCCGCCGATTCCCCCTAAACGCCACAAATCCCATTCGGACGCTGCCCCGTGCTGCGATCCCTGTCGTGCATATGAAGGAATACCAAGATGTCGCGCGTCTGCGAACTTACGGGCAAAGGCCCGATGTCTGGCAACAAGGTCAGCCACGCCAACAACAAGACCCGCCGCCGCTTTCTGCCGAACCTGAACGAAGTCACCCTGATTTCCGACGTGCTGGCGCAAAGTTTCAAGCTGCGGATTTCCGCCGCCGCCCTGCGCTCGGTCGATCACCGGGGCGGTCTGGATGCCTATCTGGCCAAAGCCAAGGATGACGAGTTGTCGCCCGCTGCTGCCAAGATCAAGAAAGACATCGCCAAGGCGCAAGTCGCCGCCTGATCCGGCCTTGAGCGGATAAATCCGGGCCCGACCGTCTGACGGTCGGGCCCTTGTCATTGGCCGGGACCCGGATGAACCACGCGCACCTGATCCCAAAAGCCCTGTCCGCCGCCGAATGCCAGTCGCTGATCGCCCTCTGCGCCGCAGGCCCGCTCCACGACGCGGGCCTCGTCCGCGCCACCACCGCCCATACGATCCGCCGCGCCGACCTGTCGTGGCTCGATGACCTGCCGCAGGCGTCCTGGGTGATGGACCGCATGACGCGCGTGGTGGCAGAGGCCAACCGCGAAAGCTTCAACTTCGAACTCACTGACTTTGCCGAAAGCCCGCAGGTCGCCCGCTATACGGCGGAACGGATCGGCCATTTCGACTGGCATTCCGATATCGGGGCAGGGCCGCTGGCCGCCCGGCGCAAACTCACCATCGTCGTCCAACTGTCCGACCCGCAGGACTACCAGGGCGGCAGTCTCGAACTCCGCCCCGACAGCACCATCCGCCAAAGCCCCACCGCGCAGGGCACCGCCATCCTCTTCCCGAGCTTCACCCTGCACCGCGTCACCCCGGTCAGCCAGGGCACCCGCTGGTCCCTGACCCTGTGGTCGCACGGCCCGGCTTTCCGCTGACGAATTCGCGGCGAAACTTCCCTCGCCACCGAATTTTCCCCCTGCGGACTTTCGCAGAAAATTCGCGCCTTCCGCCCTGTCAAAACCTGTGATCAAATCTACCGACCTGCTACACAAAGCCGATCACAGCAGGAAAACCCATGACCAGGCGCCCCACCGCCGCCCCCTCCGACCGCACGCGCATCCGGCGCTCCCCGCACCAGGCGGGCTATGACCTTGTGACCGTCCATGCCATACTGGATGCCTGCCCGACAGCCCATGTCGGCTATGTCCGCGACGGTGCCCCCTTCGTCACCCCGACCCTGCAATGGCGGATCGGCGACCATGTCTACTGGCACGGTTCCGCCGCCAGCCGCATGCTGCGCAGCGTCGAGGGGGCAGAGGTCTGCCTGACCGTCACCATTACCGACGGTCTGCGCCTGGCCCGCTCGGGCTTCGAACATTCGGTCAACTACCGCTCGGTGATGCTGTTCGGCCAGGCCCACCTGGTCGCGGACACAGCGGCCAAAACCCGCCACCTGCAAGCCATGATGGAGCAGATGTTTCCCGGTCGCTGGCCACAACTGCGCCCGATGACGCCCCAGGAACTCAAGGCCACCACGATCCTGTCGCTCAAAATCGACGAGGCTTCGGCCAAAGTTTCCACCGGCATGCCCGGCGATCCGCCAGAGGATAAAAGCTGGCCGGTCTGGGCCGGGGTCATTCCGGTGCGCCGAACCCTGGGGACCGCCGAACCAGACCCCGAAAGCCCAAAAGGCCTGACGCCGCCAGTGGTCAAGTTCGGCTAAAGCGCATTCCGAAAAGGGTGAAGCGGTTTTTGGACAAAATGCGTGTAAGAACAAAAGGGTAAAGCGGTCGCTTGATTCTTGTCAAACGCAAACCGCTTTACGTCACCGCTGCGCCCGAAACGGCGTTCTGCACGCCCGCGACGAAAGCCCCTTCGGCTTGAGAAGCGGACTGCTCCTGGCGTCTAACCCGCGCAGGCCATCTCTGCCTGCTGGCCAAAGACCGTATAGCGGTTCCAGAACTCATCATCACTGCGCGTCTTCGACATCCGCGCCTGTTGGGCCTTGTCCGGGTCGCGGAAAAACGCCGCCGCCCGCCGCTGATCGGCATTGCCCAGCGTGATATCCGCGACCTGCTGGATGCAGGAACATAAGCCCGCACTCGCGCCGCTCCGGTTGGACTGCAGGCAGGCGCTTTGAATCGGCCCGGCTGCCGCCGCCTGGGCCATGAAACCCAGCGAAAGGGCCGCAAACCCGGCCCGCAAAAGCATGTTCGTCATCGACTTGTCCCTCCGCCCCTGCGCGGGCTCTGCCGCCAAGGGTCGTTTTCTGCCGGGGATTATGCCCAGTTTGGAAACATTATTCAAGCCTGTCAGAGGCTTGCGCGGAAATGCTCAATTTTGGCTAGGGATGGCGGGGGCAGGGCGGGGGCCCACAAGATCGGGTAGGGACCCGCTGCCCCCTTTCCCCCTCTCCGCCTTCCCGCTATATGCCGCCCATGACCCAGCTTTCCCTGATCCGCAACTTCTCGATCGTGGCCCATATCGACCACGGCAAATCCAC
>JAYUGA010000145.1:0-14021 GCA_043738565.1 Rhodobacterales bacterium | reverse complement strand
AGGAATTGCTATGGAAGAAGCCCAAGGCAGAGGGCCGCCTTTCTGAAGCGGGGCTTAGACATCCCCACGCCTTCGACATCCACGGCGGCGGGCTGGATTTGCAATTCCCCCACCATGAAAACGAAATCGCCCAAAGCGCCTGCTCCCACCCCGGGACAGGCTTCGCCAACGTCTGGATGCACAACGAGATGTTGCAGGTTGAAGGCAGGAAGATGTCCAAGAGCTTGGGCAATTTCTTCACGGTCAGGGAGTTGCTGGACGACGATGTGCCAGGTTTGGTGATGCGTTATATGCTGCTTGGTACCCACTACCGGAAGCCTACTGACTGGCAGATGGCGAGAGTTGAACCGATCAAGAAGACGCTGAAGCGGTGGGCAAGAATTGAAGTTGAATCAGGTGAGCCGCACTCGTCGGTTATTGAGGCTCTGTGCGACGATCTGAACACTCATCAAGCCATAAGCGCGCTACACCGTTTGGAGGCCGTTCAAGAATATGCATCGCTAAAAGGATCTCTTGAATTCTTGGGATTCGACTTGAATGGAATTCTGGAGTGGCCAACAAAATGGGGGCTTTCATCTGCCTGGGACAACCATGTTGGTCACATGATTGCGGAGCGAGAGCGCGCACGGATCGAAAAGAACTTCGTTCGCGCGGACTTTCTGCGAGAGGGCCTCAAGGCCGCTGGCGTGGTGGTTCGTGATCTCCCAACTGGTCCCGAATGGGAACTGGCCGATAGTTTTGACCTTGAGAAACTAGAGGCCCTCAAATGACCCACCCAAAAGAAAAATTTTCGTACGAAAATTTTTCGGCCCCCCGGAGCCGATGAAATGAAAACCCGCCTCTATCTCTTCGATACCACCCTGCGCGATGGGCAGCAGACCCAGGGCGTCCAGTTCTCCACGGCTGAGAAACTCCAGATCGCCCTCGCGCTCGACGCCCTCGGTGTCGATTACATCGAAGGCGGCTGGCCCGGTGCCAACCCGACGGACAGCGAGTTCTTCGCGGCCCCGCCCAAAACCCGCGCCACCATGACCGCCTTCGGCATGACCAAACGCACCGGCCGTTCCGCCGAAAACGACGACGTCCTCGCCGCCGTCCTCAACGCCGGAACCCCCGCCGTCTGCCTCGTCGGCAAGACCCATGAATTCCACGTAACCACCGCCCTGGGCGTGACCCTGGAGGAAAACCGCGAGGCCATCCGCACCTCCTTCGCCCATGTCATAGCCCAAGGCCGCGAGGCCCTGTTCGACGCCGAGCATTTCTTCGACGGCTACCGCGCCAACCCCGCCTATGCCCTGTCGTGCCTCCGCGCCGCCTACGATGCCGGTGCCCGCTGGATCGTGCTGTGCGACACCAATGGCGGCACGCTGCCCACCGAAATCCACCGCGTCGTCGCGCAAGTCATCGCCTCCGGCATCCCCGGCGGCCGCTTGGGCATTCACTGCCACGACGACACCGGCAACGCCGTCGCCAATTCCCTCGCCGCCATCGAGGCAGGTGTCCGGCAAGTGCAGGGCACCTTGAACGGGCTGGGAGAACGCTGCGGCAATGCCAACCTGACCACCCTGATCCCGACCCTGCTGCTGAAAGAACCCTTCGCCAGCCAGTTTGAAACCAACGTCTCGCCACAGGCTTTGGAGGGCCTGCTCAAAGACAGCCGCATGCTCGACGACATCCTGAACCGCGTCCCGCTGCGCTCCGCCCCCTATGTCGGCGCGTCGGCTTTTGCCCATAAATCCGGCCTGCACGCCAGCGCAATCCTGAAAGACCCCGCTACCTACGAACACATCGACCCCGCCCGGATCGGCAACGCCCGCGTCATCCCGATGAGCAATCAGGCCGGCCAATCCAACCTGCGCGCCCGCCTGCAAGCCGCTGGCATCGACGTGCCCGCGAATGACCCAAGACTTGGCCGCATCCTTGAGGTGGTCAAGGACCGCGAGGACATCGGTTATGCCTACGACGGCGCCCAAGCCAGCTTCGAACTGCTGGCGCGACGCGAACTCGGCCTGTTGCCCATATTCTTCGAAGTTCTGCGCTACCGTGTCACCGTCGAACGCCGCAGCGGCAAATCGCTGTCCGAAGCGGTGGTCGAGGTCAAGATCGGCCAACAAACCATGCTCTCCGTCAGCGATTCGATGGACGACCAGGGCTCCGATCGCGGCCCCGTCAACGCCCTGTCGAAAGCCTTGGCCCGCGACCTCGGCCCCTACCAGGCTCATATCGACGATCTGCACCTCGTCGATTTCAAGGTCCGCATCACCCAGGGCGGCACCGAAGCCGTCACCCGCGTCATCATCGATTCAGAGGATGCGCAAGGCCACCGCTGGTCCACCGTCGGCGTCTCGCCCAACATCGTCGATGCCAGTTTCGAAGCGCTGCTCGACGCAATCACCTGGAAACTGGTCCGCGACGCCGGGGCGCCCAAGTGACCCTCGACGCCTGCGCCGCTCTTGTCGCACGCGGCGATCCCGACCGTTTCGCCGCCGTCATGGCTGCGCCGCCAAAGCTGCGCGCCAAACTCTGGCCGCTCTACGCCTTCAACCTGGAAGTCGCCCGTGCACCCTGGGTGACCAAGGAACCGGTGATCGCCGAAATGCGCCTGCAGTGGTGGCGCGACGTGGTGGCAGAACCCCAACCCCGCGCCCATGAGGTCGCAGCCCCGCTGCACAGCCTGATCTGCGACGCCAACCTGCCCGTCGCCACCCTCGACCGCCTGATCACCGCCCGCCGCTGGGACATCTACTCCGATCCCTTCGCCGACCGCGCCGCCTTCGACGTCTATCTGGAGGACACCGCAGGCAGCCTGATGTGGCTCGCCGCCCGCGCCCTTGGTGCCCCTGCTGCCGCCGAACCAGCGGTGCGCGCCTATGGCTGGGCGACCGGCCTCGCCAATTACCTCCACGCCGTCCCCGATCTGGAAGCGCGCGGCCGCAAACCTCTGGTCGATGGCCGCATCGAAGCGGTCAGCGCATTGGCCGCCGATGGCCTCCGCCGCATCGCCGCTGCGCGCCAGCACGGTCAACTGATTGGGGCAGGGCGACCAGCCCTGCTGGCCGGATGGCAGGCGGAAACCCTTCTCCGGCAAGTCCAGTCCGACCCGATGGCGGTCGCCGATGGCCGGATGGCCCTGTCAGAATTCGCCAAGCGCGGCCGCCTGCTGTGGCAAAGCCTCACTGGGCGGTTCTGACTTCCCCATTCATTTGCTGCTAAATATCCCACGGGGGTCTGGGGGTGTGAAACCCCCAGCCGCCAGCCCAGATCTCAGCCCTTCAGCACCTTGAAAAACCGCACCCCTCCCGCGTCAGTAGCATGCTGAAACCCCAATCGCGGATAATACGCCTGCGCCGCCGCATTGTCAGGATGGGCGCCGACGATCATATATTCGCAGTCTGATTCGCGCGCCAGTTCAACCGCAGCCGCGACCAGCGCCGCGCCAATCCCACGCCTGCGAAACCGCTCCGCCACAAACAGATGATGCAGGTCCAGACCGCGCTGGCCAAACCCCAGCCGCGCCCTCGGCAGCAGGGCAGCATAGCCCGCAACCCCCCCGCCCATGTCCGCGACCAAAACCCGAAACCACGGTTCCCGCCCAAAGAAATCGCGGCGAAGACTGTCCAGCGTCACCTTCGGCGCGTCACCATGATGACGGGTCAGCGCCTCCACCAATTCCAGCAGGGCAGGCAGATCGGACGGCGCAACAGCGCGTATGATGAATTCACTCATCTCCAGAGCGTGCCACAATCCCAAACACCGGGTCAATCAATCGACGATGCCACGCTCTCCGGCAGATCAGCCACTCACCCCATCAGGGCAGCAACCCCGGGCAGGGTCTTGCCCTCCATCCATTCCAGAAACGCCCCGCCCGCTGTCGAGATGAAGGTGAAATCCGCCGCCACCCCGGCCTGATTGAGCGCCGCAACCGTATCGCCGCCCCCCGCCACCGAGATCAGCTTGCCAGCCTTGGTCAGCCGCGCCGCCGCCCGTGCCGCCGCCACCGTCGCCGCGTCAAACGGCTTCAGCTCAAACGCCCCCAAAGGCCCGTTCCAGATCAGCGTGCGGCAAGCCTCGAACACCTTGACGATCTCTGCCACCGTCACTGGCCCCGCATCCAAGATCATCGCATCCGCCGGGCAGGCCCCGGCCTTCACGGTCGAATGCGTCGCCCCGGCCTTGAACTCCCGCGCCACCACCACATCGACCGGCAGATGGATCACGCAACCCGCCACCTTGGCCTTGGCCAGAATCTCCAGCGCCACCGGCGCCATATCCCGTTCCGCCAGCGAGCGGCCAACCTCGACCTCCTGCGCCACCAGAAAGGTGTTCGCCATGCCGCCGCCGATCACCAGATGGTCAACCCGTCCCACCAGATTGCCCAAAAGCTCCAGCTTGGTTGAAACCTTGGCGCCGCCCACCACCGCCACCACCGGCCGTTCGGGCGTTCCCAAGGCCGCCTCCAGTGCGCTCAGTTCCGCTTCCATCAGGCGACCCGCGCAATTGGGCAGTAGTTTCGCCACGCCTTCGGTCGAGGCATGGGCACGGTGCGCCGCCGAGAAGGCATCGTTGCAAAAGACATCGCCGAGGCTGGCCAGAAATTGCGCCATTTGCGGAGCATTGGCCTCTTCCATCGGCGTGAAGCGCGTGTTTTCGGCCAATACCACCGAGTCCTGCGTCAGGGCGTCGATGGCGGCGCGGCTCGGGTGTTCCATGAACGTGACCGTGCGCCCCAACGCCGTTTCCAGTGCGGGCTGCACCAGCCGCAGGCTCATCTCCGGCACCGGCTTGCCCTTGGGTCGGCCGAAATGCGCCAGCAGCACGACTTTACCGCCCCGTGCCGTGATATCCTTGACGGTTGGCACGATCTTGTCGATCCGCGTGGTGTCCGTCACTACGCCCGCCTCCATCGGCACGTTGATATCCACCCGCACCAGCACCACCTTGCCCGCCAGCGCCACATCGTCGATCGTTTTCCAGGCCATGCCCAACACCCCCATGATTTGCCCCTCTTTCCGCCCAACCGCGCGTTTCGTCAACACTCAGCCCTTCCCCTTCGGCCCCGGCGCCGCTAGTTTCCGCGCCAATCGCATTAAAGGAGCCTTTACAATGGCCGAGATCAAAGACCCGGAAAACACCATCATCGTAACCCTGAAAGACGGCGCGGTCGTCATCGCCCTGCTGCCAGAGATAGCCCCTCTGCATGTCGAGCGGATGAAGGCGCTCGCGCGGGCCAAATCCTATGACAACGTCTGCTTCCACCGGGTGATCGACGGCTTCATGGCCCAGACCGGCGACGTGGAAAACGGCAATATGGAAGCTGGCTTCAACCTGCGCCGCGCCGGTACCGGCGGCTCCGAACACCCGGATGTTCCGGCCGAATTTTCCGGAATTCCGCATGACCGTGGCACCATCGGCGCTGCCCGTTCGTCCAACCCGAATTCGGCCAACAGCCAGTTCTTCATCAATTTCAAGGACAACCACTTCCTGAACCGGCAATACACCGTCTATGGCCGGGTGCTGTCGGGGATGGAATTCGTCGATGGGATCACCAAGGGGGAACCACCGGCCAACCCTGATCGCATGATCACCGTCCGGGTGGCCGCCGATGTTGCTTAAAACTCTCGCAGCCGCCCTTCTGCTCGCCACCCCGGTTTTTGCCGAAGGCGACGGTCCCGGCCCCAATCTGGTGATCGAGGTTTCCGGTGCCGCCACCGGCGAAATCGTCATCGACCTCAATCCCGACATTGCGCCAAAGCATGTGGCGCAGATCGTCGCCCTTGCCAAATCCGGCGCCTATGACAACGTGGTATTTCACCGCGTGATCAAAGATTTCATGGCGCAAACCGGCGATGTTCAATACGGCAAAAAGGGTGGCGATACATCGATGGCCGGTATGGGCGGTTCGACCCTGCCCAACATCCCGGCCGAGTTTTCCGCCGTTCCCTTCGAACGCGGCATCGTCGGCATGGCCCGCGCCCAGGACCCCGACAGCGCCAACAGCCAGTTCTTCATCATGTTCGCGCCTGGTGATTTCCTGAACGGCCAATATACGGTCGTCGGCAAGGTCATCGCGGGCATGGATGTGGTCGATACGATCAAGAAGGGCGAGGGCCAGAATGGCGAGGTTTCCGACCCCGACGTGATGACCAAAGTCACCGTGCAGGAATAACGAATTTTTTGCGAAAATTCAAAAGGGGGCCAACGCGGCCCCCCTCACTTTATGATTTTTCGCAGAAAAATTGCCCGTGTCAGCCCATAATCACCAGCGCATGACGCTTCTTGCCCGCCGTCAGCTTCAGCGGATCGGCCAGTTCGCCCGCCCCAATCCGCTGCCCGGCATCCAGTACGATCTCGTCATTAAGTCGTGCGCCGCCATCCAAAATCAACCGTTTGGCATCCTTGCCCGTCGCCGCCAGACCCGAGCGCACGAACAACTGCGCCACGGTAATCCCGTCGCCAATCTCGGCAGCTGACAAAGCCAGCGTCGGCAGATCATCGCCCACGCCGCCCTTCTCGAACACCTCCCACGCCGTAGCCTCCGCCGCCACCGCAGCCTCGGCCCCGTGCAGCAGCGCTGTCACCGCATTGGCCAGCACCACCTTGGCCAGATTGATCTCTGACCCCGCCAGCGCCCCCAGCCGATCACATTCCTCAACCGGCAACTCGGTATACAGCTTCAGGAACTTGCCGACATCCGCATCGGTGGTGTTGCGCCAGAACTGCCAGAATTCATAAGGCGACAGCAAATCCGCGTTCAGCCACACTGCGCCCGACGCCGATTTCCCCATCTTCTTGCCGTCCGACGTGGTCAGCAGCGACGTGGTCAGTCCGAACACCTCATGCTCCACCACCCGCCGGGTCAGGTCGACGCCGTTGACGATATTGCCCCACTGATCGCTGCCGCCCATCTGCAACAGACAGCCGTAGCGCCGGTTCAATTCCAGAAAGTCATAGGCTTGCAGGATCATGTAGTTGAATTCCAGGAAGGACAGCGATTGCTCGCGGTCGAGCCGCAGCTTGACGGACTCAAAGCTGAGCATCCGGTTGACGCTGAAATGCCGCCCAATGTCGCGCAGAAAGCTGATGTAGTTCAACTGGTCGAGCCACTCGGCATTGTTGACCAGAACCGCGTCACCCGCCGCGTCGCCAAAGCGGATATAGGGGGCGAAGGCCTGTTTGATCCCTGCGATATTGGCGTCGATCATCGCATCGGTCAGCAGCGGGCGTTCATCCGCCCGCCCGGTCGGGTCGCCGATCTTGGTGGTGCCGCCACCCATCAGCACGATCGGCTTGCCGCCACATTTCTGCAACCAGCGCAGCATCATGATCTGGATCAGGCTGCCGACATGCAGGCTGGTCGCCGTTGCGTCAAAGCCGATATAGCCCGGCACGACGCCTGCCAGAAACGCCTCATCCAAGGCCTGATAATCGGTGCAATCGGCCAGAAAGCCGCGCTCGATCATCACGCGCAGGAACTCTGATTTCGGATGGTAGGTCATGGCGACACCGTGCTTTAAGGTGGCTGTCGTATAGCGGGGTGGCAGATGAAGGGGAAGGGGATGCAGGGACCGGTCTGGGCACTTGGGTCGATGTCGGGCACGTCGTTGGACGGGGTTGATGCCGCTATGGTGCTGACCGACGGCGTGCGGATTTTCGAATTCGGCCCCCACGCCTATCGCCCGTATTCCGATCCCGAACGCGCCATGATCCGCGCAGCATTGGGCCGCTGGCCGGGCGAGGCTGGCGTGGCCGAAGCCGCCGAAGTGGTCGAGCTTGCCCATGTCGAACTGCTCAGCCGCTTTACCGGGGCAGAGGTCGTGGGCTTCCACGGCCAGACCCTCGCCCACGATCCCGGCGGCCGCGGCACCCATCAGGCGGGCAACGGTGCGCTTGTGGCCGAGGCTCTGGGCGTCAAGACCGTTTGGGATTTCCGCTCCACCGATGTCGAAATGGGCGGGCAGGGCGCACCCTTGGCCCCGTTCTTCCATTTCGCCTGCGCCCGGTTCATCGGTGCTGTCGAGCCTCTGGCCATCCTGAACCTTGGCGGCGTCGGCAATGTGACTTGGGTTGATCCGCGTGCAACGGCACCCGAATCTCCCGGCGCGCTGCTGGCCTTCGACACCGGGCCAGCCAATGCGCCCGTCAACGACCTGATGCAGCTGCGGCGCGGCTTGTCACAGGATGAAGGCGGCGCGTTGGCCCTGGCCGGCAAAGTCGATGCGGGGGTGATCGAACGCTTTCTCGCCTTATCCTACTTCCACAAAATCCCGCCAAAATCTCTGGATCGCAATGACTTCCATGCGATTCTTCCACAAATCTCTCAACTGGCCGACGCCGACGCCGCAGCCACCCTGACCGCCGCCGCCGCCGCTGCCGTGGCCAAAGGCGCCGAGCACTTCCCGACCGCGATCACCCGTCTTCTCGTGACCGGAGGCGGCCGTCACAATGCCGCTCTGATGGCCGAACTGAGCAACCGCGTGTCGGCCAAAGTCGAACCGATCGAAGCCGCCGGCCTGAACGGTGACATGCTGGAAGCTCAGGCGTTTGCCTATCTTGCAATCCGGGTATCCCGGGGCCTGCCGACCTCGGCCCCAACCACCACAGGCGTTGCCGCAGCCGTCGGCGGCGGTCAGATCAGCAGGCGCTGACGCACAAGCGCTTCTAGCCGATATACCGCAGCATCGCCGCCTGAACCCCGTTCGCCCAGACAAACCGCAGCGCCTCGGCGAAGCGGTGCGCAAAAGCCTTGTCCGCTCCCAGATCGCCGTAAATCTCGGTCATGCCGATCCACCGGGCCGGATCATCCTTGGCCGCCTTGGCCGTGGCCTGCAACACATCCCAGTTCGGATCGTTCGGTGCAATCACCGAACCATGCTCATCGGTGCCATAGCAATAGCGGCACCACATCGCCGATAGCAGCGTCAATCCCTCCGCTTTCCCGCCAGCCGCCAAAGTATCGCGGATCGAGGGGATGATGAACTTCGGCTGCCTATTCGACCCGTCCAGACACAGCCGCCGCACGGTGTCGGCGACCTCGGGGTTCGAAAACCGCTCGATGATCTTGGCCTTGTAGTCGGTCAGCACCATGCCGGGGACGGGGGGCACATTCGGCAGAATCTCCAGCGTTTCCACGGCATCAAGGAATGCCCTGATCGTCGCATCCTGCATGTCTTCGTGGACATATTCGATGCCCTTCAGCCCGCCCGGATAGGCGATGATCGCATGGCCGCCGTTCAGGATGCGGATCTTCATCGTCTCGAACACATGGACATCCGAGGTAAACGTTACCCCGACTTTCTCCAGCGCCGGGCGCCCTGACGGAAACTTGTCCTCCAGAACCCACTGGCGGAACGGCTCGCAGGTCACCGGCACCGGATCGGCGCCCAGACCAAACTCGGCCGCCATCGCCCGTTCGCGCGAGCCGGTGGCGGGCGTGATCCGGTCCACCATGCCGTTTGGAAAGGCGACATTGGCCTTGACCCAATCTCCAAACGCCGGGTCAGACAGCCGCGCCAACCCCACGACCGCTGCTTCCGTCACATGGCCATTGCCCGGCAGGTTGTCGCAGGACAGGACGGTAAAGGGCGCGACCCCGGCAGCGCGGCGGACACGCAACGCCGCAAGGATCGCGCCAAAAGCGGTGCCGGGCCGGGAGGGATCGGCGGCATCCGCCACAATGTCGGCAGCTTTGGGGTCAAACTGGCCCGTCGCGGCATCGACGTAGTAGCCACCCTCGGTCACGGTCAGCGACACGATGCGGATCGCCGGGTCGGACATTGCGGTGATCAGGGCGGCATTGTCCGCCTGCACCGGGATAAACCCGACCATTGACCCAACCCGCCGCGCCGAACGCCCCGAGGGGTCCAACTCGATAATCGTGGACAGGCAATCCTGCGCCAGCATGGCATCGCGCATCCGCGCATCACCGGCCCGCACCCCTGCGCCCAGAATGGCCCAGTCCTTGTCGCCGCCCAGGGCGAACAGGTCGTCCAGATAGACGGCCATATGCGCCCGGTGGAAATTGCCCAGCCCGATATGCACAATCCCCGGCTTCAGGGCAGAACGGTCATAGGCCGGCAGGGCTACTTTGTTGTCCATCTCAGGCCATCCATTGTCCGCCGTCGACCCCGAAGGTCTGCGCGACGATGTATTCCGCTTCTGGCGTGGCGAGGAAAATCGCCATGCCGGTCAAATCATCCGCCGTGCCCATCCGCCCGTAAGGCACACCCGCCCCGACGATGCGCTTTTTCTCGCCCAAAGGTCGGCCCTCATATTTGGCGAACAGCGCATCGACATGATCCCAATGCGCGCCATCGACGACACCGGGCGCAATGGCGTTGACGTTGATCCTATGCGCGATCAGGTTCAGCCCGGCCGATTGGGTCAGGCTGATGACCGCCGCCTTGGTCGCGCAATAGACCGCAACCAGACCTTCGCCGCGCCGCCCGGCCTGGCTTGCCATGTTGATGATGCGGCCACCCTGGCCCCGTGCGATCATGTGGCGTGCGGCGGCCTGCATGCAGAACATGGTGCCCGCGACATTGACCGCGAACAGCTTGTCATAGGTCGCCCGGGTGATGTCGGCGAAGGGGCAGGCGTCGAACAGGGCGGCGTTATTGATCAGGATGTCCAGGCGGCCCATGTCGGCAATCGCCGCCGCAAATCCGGCGTCGATCGAGGTCTGGTCGGTCACGTCCAGCACGACCGACCGCGACTGTGGCCCCAGGTCGGCCACCGCCTTGGCCAAGGCTGCGGCATTCACATCGGCCAGCGTGACCGTGGCGCCTTCGGCAATATAGGCCCGCGCAAATTCAAGGCCGATGCCGCGGGCGGCACCCGTGATCAGCGCGGTTTTGCCCTGGAGCCTCATGCCATTGCTTTCCCGTCAGCGCCAAAGCGGTGGATCTTGCCAGTCTGCGGCGACAGCCGGATCTTGTCGCCGTGCTTCAACATGACATCGCCGGCAGCCCGCACGTTGATCGTGCCGACAATGTCAGTCGAAACCTTCAGGAACGTGTCCGACCCCAGATGTTCCGACAGACCGACCACGCCAGCCCAGCCACCCTCGCTGACCACATCCAGATGCTCGGGCCGTACGCCAATCGTCGTGGCCCCCAGCTTGCCGGCCTCTGGCCCGGTGATCAGATTCATCTTGGGGCTGCCGATAAAGCCCGCGACAAAGGTGTTCGCCGGATGATCGTACAACTCCATCGGGCTGCCGACTTGTTCAATCCGCCCTGTGTTCAGCACAACGATCTTGTCGGCCATCGTCATCGCCTCGACCTGATCATGCGTGACATAGATCATCGTGGTTTTCAGGCTCTGGTGCAGCTCGGTGATTTCCTGCCGCATGTTGACGCGCAGAGCGGCGTCGAGGTTGGACAAGGGTTCATCGAACAGGAAGGCCGCCGGTTCGCGGACAATGGCCCGCCCGATGGCGACACGCTGGCGCTGACCACCGGACAACTGGCCGGGCTTGCGCTCCATATAATTGGTCAGGTTCAACACTTTGGCCGCGGCATCGGCGCGCTTGGTTGCCTCGCCAATCTCAATCCCCGCCATTTTCAGCGGGAACATGATGTTCTTGCGCACCGTCATGTGGGGATACAAGGCGTAAGACTGGAACACCATCGCCAGCCCGCGCTTGGCGGGGGGCAGCGAGGTCGCGTCCCTGCCATCAATCTCGATGATGCCCGAGGTGGTATCTTCCAGCCCGGCGATCAGCCGCAGCAGGGTGGACTTGCCGCAGCCGGATGGCCCGACAAACACGACGAAATCGCCGTTGTCGATGGTCAGGTCGACCGAGGGGATGACGTCCACCTCTCCAAAGGATTTGCGTACCGATTTCAGAACGATCTTGCCCATGATATCCTCACTTCACCGCGCCGAAGGTCAGCCCGCGGACCAGTTGTTTCTGGCTGAACCAGCCCATGATCAGAATTGGCGCGATCGCCATTGTCGAGGCCGCCGAAAGTTTCGCGTAAAACAGACCTTGCGGTGCCGAAAAGCTGGCTATGAAGGCCGACAGGGGTGCCGCGTTCACCGTGGTCAGGGTGATGGTCCAGAAGGCCTCGTTCCACGCGAGGATGACATTCAGCAACATGGTCGAGGCAATGCCGGGCACCGCCATCGGCGTCAGCACGTAGATGATCTCGTTGCGCAGAGACGCCCCGTCCATCCGCGCGGCTTCCAGAATCTCGCCGGGGATTTCCTTGAAATAGGTGTACAACATCCAGACGATCACTGGCAGGTTCATCAGCATCAGGGCCAGCACCAACCCTGTGCGGCTGTCAAACAGCCCGGTGCGCTGAAAGATCAGATACATCGGGATCAACACAGCCGCGGATGGCATCATCTTGGTCGACAGCATCCACATCAACAGGTCTTTGGTCCGCTTGCCCGGTACAAAGGCCATGGACCATGCGGCAGGGATTGCGATGGCGAGCCCCAGCAAGGTCGAGCCGACCGATATAACCACCGAATTCCAGAAGAAGCGCGGATAATTGGACCGCGACCAGACTTCGACGTAGTTCTCAAATGTCCAGTCCGCGCCGAGTAATTCCGGCGGTGATGCCACGGCACTAGCTTCGGTCTTAAAGCTGGTCAGGATGGTCCACAGGACCGGAAAGAAGATCAGAAGGGCTACGGACCAGGCGGCGAGCGTGAAAAACAGCTTGCGGCGGGGTGTGACTGCTCGTGCCATGGGTATCTCCGTCTTTCAGGCGTCCAGGTTCTTGCCCATGCTGCGCATGAGGAAGTAGGCAACGATGTTGGCAAGAATGACAGCGATGATCCCGCCCGCCGCCGCCCGCCCGATATCCTTTGCGATCACGGCCTGCTTGTAGATCATGTAGGGCAGTGTGGTGGAGGCAGAGCCGGGCCCCCCCTGGGTGGTGGTGTAGATCTCGCCGAAGATGCCCAGAAGGAAGATGGTCTGGATCAGGATGACGACGGTGATCGACCGGGTCATGTGGGGCAGCACGATGTAGCGGAACCGGTTCAGGGCACTTGCCCCGTCCATCTCGGCCGCTTCCATCTGTTCGGAGGACAGCGATTGCAGGGCGGTCAGCAGGATCAGGGTGGCAAAGGGCAGCCATTCCCATGACACGATGAAGATGACCGACGACATCGGGTAGCTTTCCATAAACAGGATCGGCTCGATGCCGATGCCCTGCGCCAAGGAGGCGAACATGCCGTTCTGGGGATGCATGAACAGGTTTTCCCAGATCGAGGCGGCCACCGGCGGCATGACGAAGAAGGGCGAGATGATCAGGATGCGCAGCGGGCCCTGGCCCCAGACCGGTTGGTCGATCAGAAGGGCGATCAGGAGGCCGAAAACCACGGTGATGGCCAGAACACCGCCGACAAGCAGAAGGGTGTTCGAGATGGCCAGCCAGAAATCGGGCGAGTTGAAGAACCAGGTGTAGTTGCGGACACCGGCCCAGCCGGTACGTTCAGGCGACAAAAGGCGATAGATGCGGAACGAAAACCAGATCGTCATGGCCAGCGGCACGATCATCCAGATGAACAGGACGATGACGGAGGGGGCGACCATCAGACGGGCAGCCATGCGTGAGGATTGCGTTGCCACTTCATGTCTCCGATGCCGATGTGAGGCGATGTGAGGCTTGGTGCGTTCCGCGGACATTGCCGGGCCAGATCCCCCGCATCTTGGGAAATGCGGGGGAAAAGAAGAAACCCGGCCCTGTTGCGGGCCGGGTTTCCCGCCTTACTTGATGTAGCCAGCCGAGGTCATTTCATCCGTGGCCAGCGTCTGAGCCTCAGCCAAAGCATCATCCACCGATTTCTGCCCGGCCAGTGCGGCCGAGAAGATCTCGCCAATCGAGGTCGCCAACCCCGCAAATTCCGGGATCGCGACGAACTGCACGCCGACATAGGGCACGGGCTTGACGGTCGGATGGCTGGGATCAGCCGCGTTGATCGAGTCGATGGTCATCTTGGCAAAGGGCAGCTTGGCGTATTCCGGGTTGGAATACAGCGAGGTGCGCGTGCCCGGAGGAACG
>JAYUGA010000144.1:0-14136 GCA_043738565.1 Rhodobacterales bacterium | reverse complement strand
TCTGGTTGCAACGGATCGCGTGAAACTTCGTACAGCTTGTAGCCGCCGCCGGCCTTTTGCGCCTCCAGCTTGCCGGGTGGCCAAATCTGAACCTCGCCGCCGAATTCGGGCAGGCTCTTCTTGATTTCGTCACTGTCAAGAATTGCCGCCTTATGGGCGACGGCGATTTCACTTGCGATGGTTGACTTGCCAGCGGCGGGTGGCCCCAGAACGATGACGAGGTTTCGGTTGTGTGCAACAGGTTCCACCGCCCGCCCGGTCTCGTGCCGGGCCAGCCCTTCTGCCTGTTTTTCCCATAGGGTAGAGCAGCTTCCGTTCCGCGAACTTCACGGCCGTCGTTGCGCTGGCGTCACCATTTGCACCCCCCCTCTCCCGTGGGAGAGGGGATGGGGGAGAGGTTTCAGACGCCCTCACCCGGCGCGTTGCTGGCACTGGGCGGCGGCAAAGCGGCACGGCCATTGGCCAGAGGATCCTCCTGCCGCTGGACGGAGCCTTCGAAATGGGCACCCGATTCGATGGCGATGGTCTTGTGGATGATATCGCCCTCGACCCGTGCCGAAGAGGTCAGGCGGACCTTGAGGCCACGAACGCGGCCGATCACCCGGCCATTGACCACGATGTCATCGGCGACAATCTCGCCGCGGATCGTGGCGCTTTCGCCGACGGTCAACAGATGGGCGCGGATGTCGCCTTCGACCACGCCTTCTACCTGGATGTCGCCCGAGGTGCGCAGATTGCCAACCACGGTGAGATCGGCGGAAAGGACCGAAGCGGCAGACTTGCCCTTGGGTGCGGTCGGGGTGAAATCCATCGACGGTTTGGTCACAGGTGCCTCCGGGGCCTTGGGTTTGTCAGCTTCGCCCGCCTTGGGGCCAGGTTCGTTGATGCGGCTTTTAGAAAACATTGTTCGCTGCCCTTATGAAGGTCATCGGATTGACGGCATTGCCGCTGAGACGGACCTCGTAGTGAAGATGCGTGCCGGTGGAACGGCCCGAATTGCCCATATCACCGATCCGGTCGCCGCGCGATACCTTTTGACCGACATCGACCCGGATCTGCGCCAAATGGCCGTAGCGGGTCTCGATGCCGAAGGCGTGCTGGATTTTGATCATCCGGCCATAGCCGCTTGACCAGCCGGCGAAGATCACGGTGCCGTCGGCGGGGGCATAGACCGGCGAGCCGTAGTCGCCGGCGAAATCCTCGCCTTCGTGCATCCGGCCCGAGCCATTGATCGGATCGTTGCGCTTGCCGAAGCTGGAGGTGTTGCGGAACGGGGTCTTGAGCGGCATGTCGAGCGGGACTTTGAAAGCGGCGATGCGGTACATGTTGAGGCTATCAAGGCCCGCGAGAATCGCATTGGCGCGGGTCTCGTCGGGGCTGCCGGAAAGGCCCATCGTCGACAGGGAAATTGGCGACAGTGGCCCGCCCTCGCCGGAGTAGCCCGAACGCACGGCATCGAGTAGCTGGTTCGGGTTAAGACCAGCCGCGCGGAACATCTTGTCAAGCGGTTCGACCGAGATGGTCAGCGCCTCTTCCAGTTTGGCGAAGATGACGTTGTTGCGCGCCTCCATCTCGGCCTTTTGTCTGGCGACGGTGGCGGTGCGGGCGTCGGCTTTGGCAACCTCGGCGGCTTTGGCATCGCGTTCGCTGGCAGTGTCGGCCAGGGCGGAGCTCATCACCTCCAGCGTGGCCTCGGTGTCGGCGATGCGGCCAGCGTCACTGTAGGTGACGCCGGTTTGCGCAGTCAGCGCGACACTGGCCTGCCACGCTTCGGCGCGGGCGGCGTCGCGTTCCTTGAGGGTGCGGCGCAGGGTGTTCTGGATGACATCGACGCCGGTTTCCAACTCGCGGCGGCTGTCTTCGGAGGCCAGCAGGCGTTCTTGCATGGCGGAAACCTGCGCCAGGGCGAGGTTGAAGCGTTCCTGCGCGCCAGCCGCTTCCTGCACCCGCAGATCGCGGTCGTCGCTGAGCGCGTTGAGGCGGGTTTCGTAAAGCGCGGTCTGGCTTTGAATCTGGGTGCGGGATGCGCCGGAGTTGATGAAATCCATCAACAGGATCGCGGTGGCGAAGATGGTCCAGCCGAGGGCAAGGACGCCAACCGCAACGCTGATGGCTTGCGTTGTCGGGCGCAGGCGGACGAAGCGGGTGGTGGTGTCGGATTTGAGAAACAGGCGCTGTTCGGGAAAGACCCGCTCCAGCGTCAGATGGGTGCGATAGGTGAGGCGCGTGAGCACGTTGGGCAGATCCCGTCTGGTGTCGAAAGGGTGGTTTTGAAGCACACCCATTCGTTTGCAGCAGCGTGGGCGCTTGCATAGGTCATATGACAAGGGCTTTCACGCCTGCAACAATTTTGGCCTTTGTGGCGGGAAGGGCTGCGAGATTCCGCCCAAGCTCGGCAAGTTCCCGCTTATCACGGGGGCGTGATGGTGGTTTCGGCGGCAGGTAGCCGGACGGCGACTGGCAATCTGATCAATGCAGTGCGTCGCAGCAAAAATTTTGCGACGAAGAATTTTAGCTGCGATCCTCGGCGAGGGGCCAGTAGAAATCTGGCGGGATTCCGGCCTCGGCGCGTTTTTCGTCGTTGAAGGGCGGCTTCAGCGATCCGTGGAAATAGCGCCGCACGAGGGTGTGGAAGGCTTCCTTGGGGTCTTCACCCGCCTTTCCGCACAGCCAGTTGAACCATTTTGAGCCATAGGCGACATGGGCGACTTCCTCGGCATAGATCACCTCCATCGCGGCAAGGGCCTGGGTTTCGCGGGCGTTGCGGAACAGTGCGATCATGGCGGGGGAGACATCGAGGCCCCGCGCCTCCAGCACCATCGGCACCACGGCGAGGCGGCCCAGCAGGTCGGTCGCGGTGTCTTCAGCGGCACGCCACATGCCCTGATGGGCGGGCAGGGCGCCGTAGTGGCTGCCGAGGGATTCCAGCACGTCGCAGATCAGGTTGAAATGTTTGGCCTCGTCATCGGCGGCTTTGACCCAGTCGTCGTAAAAGCCCATCGGCATCGGGTGGTGGGTGAAGCGGGCGATCAGATCCCAGTGCAGGTCAACCGCGTTGAGTTCGATATGGGCGAGGGCATGCAGCAGCGCGATGCGCCCGGTGGGCGAGCCGGGGCGGCGGCGGGGCACGTCGCGCGGCGGCAGCAGTTCGGGTTTTGCGGGGCGGGCGGGTTGCGCGGGAGGTTCGGCCTGACCGATCGGCAAGGGCGTGCCTGCGGCGCGGGCGGCGAACCAGGTGGCGGCATGGCTGCGGCCAAGCGCGGTTTTGGCGCGGCCATCGGCGGTGGACAGGACTTCGACAGCCAGTGCGGCGAGGCTGGTCATGTGGATTTCACGAAGGCCAGCACCTCGGCGGCATGGCCTTTGACGCGGTCGACCTGCCAGATTTTGGTGACGCGTCCGGTGGCGTCGATCAGGAAGGTCTGGCGCAGGACGCCTTGCACCAGTTTGCCGAAGAACAGCTTTTCACCGAAGGTGCCCCAATCTTCCATCATATGGCCGTGATCGGAGGCGAGCGGCAGGGTGATGGCCCGTTTGGCGATGAACCTGTCATGCTTGGCCACGCTGTCCTTGGACAGGCCGATGACCATGACGCCAGCCGCGGTAAAGTCCGCGTGCAAGGCGTTGAATTCCATCACTTCATTGGTACAGGTCGGGGTGCCGTCGCCGCCGTAGGTGAACAGCACCACCGGCGTGGGGCGCAGCGCCGACAAGGTCACGGCACGGCCGCCGTCGCGGTTCAGGGTGAAATCGGGGGCCATGCTGCCTGCGGTGATCATGGGCGGCTCCTTGCTATTTGAACGGCGGGTGCTTGGCGATCTAGTTGCCTTGGCGCAAAGATAAAGGCAACGGGGGACGACAGAATCCGAAACCGGCGAAAGGGCAGCAATGACGACGGCGGAAAGAGGTGATGGGATGACCCCGACACCGGATGCCGGAGTGCTGCTGTTGGGCGAGGCACAGCGGCTGGTGCCCGAGGTCGGGGTTGCGGCGGTGCCAGAGCCGCCGATCTCACGGGTCAGAAGGCGGCGGCGCAGCGGATCGGGCGGGCGGCTGTTTTTGCTGCTGCTGATCTTTGGGCTGGCGGCAGTGGCCTATGCATATGTCGGCAAGCCGGTGCAACTGCCGGTCTGGGCGGTGGCAGAGATCGAGCAGCGGCTGAACGCCTCGCTGGAGGGCGCGTTGCCGGATGGGGCGCTATCGGTCGGCGGGATCGAGGTGATGGTCGGCAATGACTGGGTGCCGCATCTGGTGCTGGAGGATTTGCGGCTGTTGCAGCCGGGGGGGCAGACTTTGCTGACGCTGCCCGAGACGCAGTTGACGCTGGACGCCCCGGCGCTGTTGCGCGGCACTTTGCGGGCGAAAAAGCTGCGGATCGTCGGGGCGCAGATTGTGATACGGCGCGATGTGGATGGCCATTTCGATCTGGCGCTTGGCGGCGGGCAGGGGCCGAAGATCGACAGCCTGGCGGCGCTGTTCGATGCGGCTGACCGGGCCTTTGCGCTGCCGGCGCTGGCCAATCTGACCAATGTGGATGCCGAGGCGCTGTCGCTGAGCCTGACCGACGCTCGGCTTGGCAAGACCTGGGAAGTCGGCGACGGCCGGTTGAGCCTCGAGAACCGCGCCAATGAACTGGCGGCGGAACTGGGCATGTCGCTGGTGGCGGGCGGCAGCGCCCCGGCGCGGGCGGTGTTCACGGTGGTGTCAGCCAAGGGCGCAGGCTCGGCCCGGATCGCGGCGCAGGTTGATCAGGTGGCCGCCAAGGATCTGGCGGCGCAGACCGCCATTCTGGGCTGGCTGGGCGTGCTGGACGCGCCGATTTCGGGGCGGATCGCGGTGACGGTGGACACCAGGGGCATTCAGGCGCTGGATGGTCGGCTGGACATTGGCGCGGGGGCGCTGCGGCCTTCGGACACCACCACGCCGATCGCCTTTGAGCAGGCCAGCATCGGGCTGGGCTATGATCCGGCGGCGGGGCGGATTTTGCTGACCGATCTGTCGGTGCAATCGTCGTCGTTGCGGCTGAAGGCCAATGGCCGGGCCTATATGGTGGATGCGGCGGGCCAGGTGATCACCGGGGCTTTGTCGGGGCGGCGTCCGGCGGCGTTTCTGGGGCAGATCGGGATTTCCGGCGTGGCGGTGGACCCCGAGGGGCTGTTTCAGGCGCCGGTCACCTTTTCGCAAGGGGCGATTGATCTGCGGCTGCGGCTCGACCCGTTCGCGGTCGATATCGGCCAGTTGTCGCTGGTCGAGGGCGACCAGCGGGTGCTTTTGTCAGGGCAGGTGGCGGCGGATGCGGGCGGCTGGCGCTCGGCGCTGGATGTGACGCTGAACGAGGTGACGCTGGACCGGCTTCTGGCGCTGTGGCCGGTGCGGATGGTGCCCAACACAAGGGCCTGGGTCGCCAACAACATCCGCAATGCCAAACTGGCCAATGTGCGCGCGGCGCTGCGGATCGCACCCGGCACCGAGCCGAAGGTGGAACTGGGCTATAGTTTTGCCAATGCCGATCTGCGCTTCATGCAGAAGATGCCGCCGGTGACCGGGGCGGATGGCTATTCCACGATTGCCGGGCAGGTCTATACGCTGGTCATGACCAAGGGGATCATCACGCCGCCGGAGGGCGGTGTGGTGGACGTGTCGGGCACGGTGTTTGCGGTGCCGGACATTTTTGCCAAGCCGGCGCGGGGCGATGTGCAACTGCATGCGACGGCCCCGTTGACCGCGATGCTGTCGCTGCTGGATCAGCCGCCGTTCAATTATCTGCAGAAGGCCGGCGAGCCGGTGGCCTTGGGCAGTGGCGTGGCGACGGTGGATGGCAAGATTTCGCTGCCGCTGGTCTACAAGATCGGCTTTGGCGATGTGCAATATGCGGTGACGGGGACGGTGAAGGATTTCGCCTCGGATGTCATCGTGAAGGGGAGGATGGTGACGGCACCTGTGCTGACGGTCGAGGCACAGCCTTCGGGGATGACGATTTCGGGGCCGGGGCGGATCGGGAAAGTTCCGTTCGATGTAGTGTTTTCGCAAGGCTTCGGGCCAACGCCGCCTCCGGCGCGGATCGAGGGCAGCGTGACGCTGTCGCAGCGCGCGGTCGAGGAGTTTGGGCTGGGCCTGCCGAAGTCGATGGTGTCGGGCGAGGGGCCGGGGCAGGTGGTGATCACCTTGCCGAAGGGCCAGCCGGGCAAGCTGAATCTGGTCTCGGAACTGAAGGGGATCACGCTGGCGATTCCGGAACTGGGGTGGCGCAAGGCGGCAGGGGCGGCGGGCCATCTGGAGGCGGATGTGACCCTGGGGACGGTGCCGACTGTGACGCGGCTGGCGGTGTCGGGGGCGGGGCTGGCGGCCAGTGGCACGGTGCGGCTGAAGGCCAATGGCGGGCTGGACGTGGCGCGGTTCGACAAGGTCACTTTGGGCGGCTGGCTGAGCGGCGCGGTCGAGATCACCGGGCGCGGGGTGGGGCGCGCGGTGGGGCTGGCGGTGACATCGGGCAGCATCGACATCCGCAAGTTTCCCGCTGATCGCGGCAGTTCGGGATCGGCGGAGGGCAGTCCGATCCAGATCAACCTGGATACATTGCGGGTGACCGATGGCATCAGGCTGACGGGATTCACCGGAAATTTCGCGTTGAAGGGCGGGTTCAACGGCGATTTCAGCGGCAATATCAATGGGCTGACCCCAGTGACCGGGGCGGTCGCTCCCAGCCTCAACGGCACGGCGGTGCGGGTGCAGGCGGGCGATGCCGGGGCGGCGATGAAATCGGCCGGGATGTTCGCCTCGGCCTATGGCGGCTTGCTGGATTTGACGCTGATCCCGCGGGCGGAGGCTGGCCAGTATGACGGCAGCGCGATGATCAGCAATGTCCGGGTCAAGTATGGCTCGGTGATGGCGGATTTGCTGAGTGCGGTTTCGGTGATCGGCCTCTTGGATCAGTTGAGCGGCGATGGCATTGTGTTCAACACGGCGGAGGCCACCTTTCTGATGACGCCCAATGCGATTGCGGTGCAGAAAGGCTCGGCAGTCGGGGCCTCGATGGGGGTGTCGCTGGCGGGGGTTTACCATTCCGACACCGGCGGACTGGACATGACCGGGGTGGTGTCGCCGATCTATCTGCTGAACGGCATCGGGTCGATCCTGACCCGTAAGGGCGAGGGGCTGTTCGGCTTTGCCTACCGGCTGCGCGGCACCGCGGAGAAGCCCGATGTGCAGGTCAATCCCTTGTCGATCCTGACGCCGGGCATGTTCCGCGACCTGTTCCGGGCGCCGGTGCCAACCCTGGCGCCTACCTTGAAGGGGAGTGGCGGGTGAAGCTGTCGGATTTCGATTTTGACCTGCCCGAGGGGTTGATCGCCACCCGGCCTGCGCGGCCAAGGACGGCAGCGCGGCTGCTGCTGGCCGAGGGGGATCGCATCTGCGATCGGCAGGTGTCCGATCTGGTTGATATTTTTCAGGCAGGCGACCGGCTGGTCCTGAACAACACCAGGGTCATTCCGGCGCGGCTGTTCGGCCAGAGGCGGCGGGGTGAGGCAGTGGCACGGATCGAGATCACTTTGCTGGAGCCTGTGGCGGCGGGGTGGCGGGCGCTGGCCAAGCCACTCAGGAAGGTGAATGTCGGCGAGGTGATCGGGTTTTCGGACCGGCTTTCGGCGGTGGTCGTGGCGAAGGGTGAGGCTGACTTGACGCTGGCCTTCAACCTGACGGGGGCGGATTTCGACGCGGTGCTGAACGCGACCGGGGCGATGCCGTTGCCGCCCTATATCGCGGCGTTGCGGCCGGCCGATGCGCAGGACCGCAGCGATTACCAGACGGTGTTTGCCAAGACTGCCGGGGCGGTGGCGGCGCCTACGGCCTCGCTGCATTTCGATGCAGGCCTGCTGGCGGCGCTGGCGGCGCAGGGGGTGGCGTTCACCGAAGTGACGCTGCATGTCGGTGCGGGGACGTTTCTGCCGGTCAAGGTCGAGGATGTGACGACGCACCGGATGCATGCCGAATGGGGAGAGGTGACGGCGCAGGCGGCGGCGGAGATCAACGCGACGAAAGCAGCGGGCGGGCGGATCATACCGGTTGGCACCACGGCGCTGCGGCTGATCGAGACGGCGGCGGCTTCGGGGCAGGTGGAGGCGTGGCAGGGGCCGACCGATATCTTCATCTATCCGGGCTACCGGTTTCGGGTAACGGACGGGCTGATGACGAATTTTCATCTGCCGAAGTCGACCTTGCTGATGCTGGTGTCGGCTTTGATGGGGGTGGAGCGGATCCGGGCGATTTATGATCATGCGGTGGGTGAGGGGTATCGGTTCTTTTCCTATGGCGATGCTTCGCTTTTGCTGCCGGAGCCGGGGGTTTCACACCCCCGCGCATTCATCGGTACTCGAACCGATGGCGCACCGAATGAATGCACCCGTGGGATATTGGTGAGCAAATGAATGGGAATATGGATTCAAATGGTTGCTAGGTTGATGGGAACCGGAGAAGTCACATGCTGAAAGTGCTTGCCCAATCTTGGCCGTTGTTGCTGGGCGTCATGTTGCTGATGGTGGGCAATGGGGTGCAGGGGTCATTGCTGGGCATCCGGGGGGCGCTGGAGGGGTTCAGCACCTGGGAGTTGTCGATGGTGATGTCGGCCTATTTTGTCGGCTTTCTGGGCGGCTCGCGGCTGGCGCCGGAGATGATCCGCCGGGTCGGCCATGTGCGGGTGTTCTCGGCTTTGGGGTCGATGATTTCGGCGGTGCTGATCCTGTATCCCTTGCTCTTGGACGTGGTGTTGTGGTCGGTGATGCGGATGCTGATCGGGTTCTGCTTTTCCGGCATCTATGTCACCGCCGAAAGCTGGCTGAACAACACCGCCAGCAACGAGACGCGGGGGCAGGCGCTGTCGGCCTACATGATCGTGCAGATGCTGGGGATCATCGCCAGCCAGGGGCTGCTGGCGCTGGGCGATCCGGGCGGGTTCGGGCTGTTCATCATCCCCTCGGTGCTGGTGTCGCTGGCCTTCATGCCGATGCTGTTGGCCAAGACGCCGGCGCCGACCTTTGACAGCATCAGGCCGATGAGCTTTGCCCGGATCTTCCGCACCTCGCCTTTGGGTTGCGTTGGGATGCTGCTGACTGGCGGGATTTACGCGGCGATGTTCGGGATGGCCTCGGTCTGGGGGGCGAAATCGGCGCTGACCATCGGCCAGATCGCGGCCTATGGTGCGGCTTTGTATGTCGGCGGCTTGGTGCTGCAATATCCGATCGGCTATCTGTCGGACCGGATCGACCGGCGGTTGCTGATCTTGTGGATGTCGGTCGGCGGCGCGGCGCTGATGATTGCGGCGGCGGGGTTCCGGCTGCCGTTCAACGTCGTGCTGGGGGTGGCGCTGCTGTTGGGCGGCACGATCAACCCGCTGTATTCGCTGCTGATTGCCCATACCAATGACTTTCTGACCAAGGAGGAAATGCCCTCGGCTTCGGCGCGGTTGATCTTTCTCAATGGGTTTGGCGCGATCTTCGGGCCAATCTCGACCGGCTGGCTGATGGGGGTGGTGGGGGCGGCGGGGTATTTCCTGTTCATCGGAGCGCTGTTCGCCATGCTGGCGCTGTATGCCGCGTGGCGGATGTCGCAGCGGGCGGCGCCGGTGGATCACGCGGCCTATTCCGGGCTGACGCCTACGGCCTCGTCGCTGGCGGTGGGGGCGGTGCAGGAAAAGGATGCGCGGCGCTGACGTTGCGGGGGGCGGGTTTCCCTGTCAGGGTGCCGGGAAGCGGAGGGCTTCATGGCAGACCCGGTTGAAGTGCTGGACTATTGGCTGGGCGAAGTGGGCCCGGATGGCTGGTATGCCGGGGGCGCAGCGCTGGACGGCGATATTCGCAGCCGCTATCTGGACCTGTGGCAGGCGGCGCGGGACGGCGGGCTGGAGCATTGGGCCGAGGGCACGGTCGGCACCCTGGCCTATCTGATTGTCTGCGACCAGTTTTCGCGCAACATGCACCGCGGCCATGCTGACAGTTTCGCCACCGACGAGCAGGCTTTGGCTGCAGCAAAGCGGGGTTTGGCGGCGGGCTGGGACATGGAAGCGCCGGAGCCGGAGCGGCATTTCTTCTACATGCCGTTCGAGCATTCGGAAAATGCCGAGGATCAGGTGCTGTCGGTGCAACTGATGCGCGAGCGGCTGACGCCGGACCCCGAAATGGATCTGCATCCGCTGGCGCATCAGGAAATCATTCGCCGTTTTGGTCGCTTTCCGACCCGCAATGTGGCTTTGGGGCGCGAGACCACGGCGGAAGAGGCGGTATTTCTGGCGGAGGGTGGTTATGCGGCGGTGGTGAAGGCGCTGAAAGCCAGTCATGCAGGGGGCGCATAGGGGCACGGCGGGGCGCTTGTTGCCCGGCCTTGTCATATAGTTTAATGGCAAACTACTTTTTCAGGGGAGGAAAGAGATGGCTGCCCAGACATTCGACGTGATCGTGGTAGGCTCCGGACCGGGGGGCTATGTGGCCGCGATCCGGGCGGCGCAACTGGGGCTCAAGGTGGCCATTGTGGAGCGCGAGTCGTTGGGGGGCATCTGCCTCAACTGGGGCTGCATCCCGACCAAGGCGATGTTGCGCTCGGCCGAGGTGTTCCATCTGATGCACCGGGCCAAGGAATTCGGGCTGGCGGCGACCGGGATCAGTTTCGATCTGGACGCCGTGGTGGCGCGGTCGCGTGGCGTGGCCAAGCAGTTGTCGGGCGGCATTGGCCATCTGATGAAGAAGAACAAGATTACCGTGGTGATGGGGGTGGCGACCTTGCCCAAGGCGGGCGTCGTGTCGGTGAAAGGCGAGAAGGGGGTCGAGGAATTGACCGCCAAGTCGATCATCGTCGCCACCGGAGCGCGGGCGCGGGAATTGCCGGGGCTGGAAGCGGATGGCGATCTGGTCTGGACCTATCGCCATGCGTTGCAGCCGAAGCGGATGCCGAAAAAGCTGCTGGTGATCGGCTCAGGCGCCATTGGCATTGAGTTTGCCTCGTTCTTCAACACTCTGGGCGCGGATACCACGGTGGTCGAGGTGCTGGACCGGGTGTTGCCGGTCGAGGATGCCGAGATTTCGGCGTTCGCCAAGAAGGCTTTCGTCAAGCAGGGCATGAAGATACTGGAGAAGACGACCGTGAAGAAGCTGGACCGCAGCCCTGGCCGCGTGGTGGCGCATCTGGAATCGGCGGCGGGCACGGTGACGGCGGAGTTTGACACGGTGATCTCGGCCGTGGGCATCATCGGCAATGTCGAGGGGCTGGGGCTGGAGGCGTTGGGGGTCAGGATCGACCGGACCCATGTGGTGACGGACGCGTTTTGCCGCACCGGGGTGGCGGGGCTGTATGCGATTGGTGACATCGCGGGCGGGCCGTGGCTGGCGCACAAGGCCAGCCATGAGGGCGTGATGGTGGCGGAACTGATCGCGGGTGGCCATCCGCATCCGATCAAGCCGAACTCGATTGCCGGCTGCACCTATTGCCAGCCGCAGGTTGCCTCGGTCGGGCTGACGGAAGCGAAGGCGAACGAGGCGGGCTATACCGTAAAGGTCGGGCATTTCCCGTTTATCGGCAATGGCAAGGCGATTGCCTTGGGTGAGGCCGAGGGCATGATCAAGACGGTGTTCGATGCGGCGACCGGCGAGCTGCTGGGGGCGCATATGATCGGCGCGGAAGTGACCGAGCTGATCCAGGGCTATGTGATCGGGCGCACGCTGGAGACGACCGAGGCGGAGTTGATGGAAACGGTGTTCCCGCATCCGACCTTGTCCGAGATGATGCATGAGGCGGTGCTGGATGCCTATGGACGGGTGATCCATATGTGACGGCGCTCTGACGGCAAACCCCGGGGGCGTTTCGCCCCCCGGACCCCCCGAGGATATTTAGAGACAGAAAATAGCAGGGATGCGCGCGGTTCTGACCATTCTGGCGATCTGGCTGGCGGGGCTGGGGGCGGCAGCGCAGTTTGGCAAGATCTCGATTCTGTATGGCGTGCTTGAGCGGCGCTATGCCGGGGCGGGGGCGGTCGGGATTGGGGCGATGCTGTCGGTTGTCGGCATCGTCGGGCTGGTCTTTGGCACTTCGGCGGGGCTTTTGGTGGCGCGGATCGGGCCACGGCGGGCGATACTGGGGGCATTGCTGCTGGGGGCGATGGTCAGTCTGGTGCAGTCGGGATTGCCGCCCTATCCGGTGATGATGGCGACGCGGGTGCTGGAGGGGGTGTCGCATCTGACCATTGTCGTGGTCGGGCCGATGGCGATCGCGGGGATTGCGCCAAGGCATTTGCAGGGCTTTGCGATGACGTTATGGTCCAGCTTTTTCGGGCTGACCTATGCTTTGCTGGCGTGGTTTGCGCCGGGACTTGTGGCGGCGCAGGGGGCGGCGGCGCTGTTTCAGGTGCATGCCGGGTGGATGGTGGCCTGTCTGGCGCTGCTGTGGCTGTTGATGCCTTTGGACCCTGTTGCGCTGGCGCGGCCGGGCAGGCCGGGGGTTTTGGCGCAGCATCTGGTGATTTATGCCTCGCCCTTCGTGGCCGCTCCGGCGATGGGGTTTGTCTGTTATACGGTGACCTATGTAGCGCTGCTGACGCTGTTGCCGGCGGTGGTGACGCCGGGTTGGGGCGGGTTCATTGCGGTGGCGATGCCGCTGGTGTCGATCGGGGTGTCGCTGACTTTGGGGGTGTGGCTGCTGTCACGGGTGACGCCGGTGCATCTGGTGCAGGGCGGGTTTGCGCTGGGGATCGCGGGCAGTCTGGCGCTCTGGGTCTTTTGGGGTCAGGGCGCGCTGGAGGCGGCTGCGGCTTTGGTCGTCGCGGCGGCAGTCGGGATCGTGCAGGGCGCGAGTTTTGCCGCGCTGGCGCAGTTGAACCCACGGGCGGAGGATCGGGCGCTTGGGGCGGGGACGATTGCGCAACTGGGCAATCTGGGCACGACGACGGGGACGCCGGTGCTGGCGCTGATTTTGGCAAAGGCCGGGGCGGGGGGGATGACGGTGTTTCTGGTGTTTTGCTTTGCACTTGGGATCGGCATTCATGCGGTGCAGGCGCGGCGGCGGCGGAATTTTCCGCAGGCGACTGCAATTGCCGGGTAGAAGTTCATCCTTTGTTCACATTTTCCGGTTGGAATGTGGCTGAATTCGCCTTATCTCTTGCGCTTGCAAGAGGTGGGTCATGGCGGAACAGAAGTACATCGAGGTGCGCGGGGCGCGCGAGCACAATCTGAAAAACGTGGATGTCGATATTCCGCGCGACCGGCTGGTGGTGATCACCGGGCTGTCCGGCTCGGGCAAGTCCTCGCTGGCGTTTGACACGATCTATGCCGAGGGCCAGCGCCGTTATGTTGAAAGCCTGTCGGCCTATGCGCGGCAATTCCTCGACATGATGGGCAAGCCGGATGTCGACCACATCTCGGGCCTGTCGCCCGCGATTTCGATCGAGCAGAAGACCACCTCGAAGAACCCGCGTTCGACCGTGGGGACGGTGACCGAGATTTACGATTACATGCGGCTGCTGTTTGCCCGCGTCGGGATTCCCTATTCACCCGCCACCGGCCTGCCGATCACCGCGATGCAGGTCCAGGACATGGTCGATGCGGTGATGGCGATGGCGGAAGGCTCGCGCGCCTATCTGCTGGCACCGATCATCCGCGACCGGAAGGGAGAATATCGCAAGGAATTCCTCGACTTGCGGAAACAGGGGTTTCAGCGGGTCAAGGTGGACGGGGTGTTTTACGACCTCGACGAGCCGCCGACCTTGGACAAGAAGCTGCGGCATGATGTCGATGTTGTGGTGGACCGCATTGTCGTCAAGGAAGGGATCGAAACCCGGCTGGCGGACAGCTTTCGCACCGCGCTGAACCTCGCCGATGGGATTGCGGTGATGGAAACCGCGCCTGCCGAGGGCGAGGGGGTGCGGATCACCTATTCGGAGAAGTTTGCCTGTCCGGTCAGCGGCTTTACCATTGCCGAGATCGAGCCGCGGCTGTTTTCGTTCAACGCGCCGTTCGGGGCCTGTCCGGTCTGTGGTGGGCTGGGGGTGGAATTGTTCTTTGACGAGCGGCTGATCGTGCCGGATCAGGGGCTTACGCTGTTGCAGGGGGCGATTGCGCCCTGGGCCAAGTCGAAGTCGCCCTATTTCACCCAGACGAT
>JAYUGA010000143.1:0-14137 GCA_043738565.1 Rhodobacterales bacterium | reverse complement strand
GGTGGCCGTGGTGGACCAGATCGCGGATCGAAACGCCGGGCTTCAGGCGGCTTTGGTGATCGGCGATGTGGTCGCGGGCGTGCTGCATGGCGGCGATCATGGCGGGGCGCGGTTTGCGGTCGCCGATCCACCAGGTGCGGGAGATGTCGATGCAGATGCCGTAACAGCCGATAAGATCGGTGTCGAAGGCGACGATTTCGTTCGGCTGCACGAGGCGGGGGCCGCATTCCTGAAACCACGGGTTGGTGCGGGGGCCCGAGGCGAGCAGGCGGGTTTCGATCCATTCGCCGCCACGGCGGATGTTGCCGGCGTGCAGTTCGGCCCAGATGGCGTCCTCGCTGATGTTTCCGTGCGCGACATTCTGGCGGGCAAAGTGTTCCATCTCGGCAATTGCGGCTTCGCAGGCGTGGTGGGCGCAGCGCATGGCGGCGATGTCCTCGCGGCCTTTGATGGCGCGGGTGCGTTCGGTGACTTCTTCACCCTCCATGATGTCAAAACCGGCGGCTTCAAGGGCGCGCAGGCCGTGGATCATGATTTTATCCACGGCGAGGCGGCGATTGCTGCCGGCATGGGCCCGCATGACTTCGGTGATCTGGGCGGCGAAGCTGCGGGCGTCCCGGGCGGAGGTGTCGCCGGTGACCGAGTAGAAGAAGGAGGCGCCGGTGCGCAGTTCGGCGACCAAGGGGTTGAAGGTGACGAGGAAGGGCGAGTTCTTATATTCCCACATCACCATGTGGCCGTCGGCGCACAGCAGGCAGGCGCGAAACGGGTTGTGCGAGTTCCACAGCTGCATGTTGGTGGTGTCGGTGGCGTAGCGGATGTTGAGCGGGTCGAACATCAGCAAGGCGCCATAGTCGCGGTCCACCAGCGCCTGAGTCAGGCGTTGCCAGCGGTATTCGCGCATTTTGTCAAGGTTGGGCAGGGTGAGGTCGGCTGCCTCCCACTCGCGGAAGGCAAGCTGGGTCGGGCCGATTTCGACGCGGTCACTGTCGTTGGGAGTGCCGTCGCCGAGCGTCGCTCCGCGGCTTGGGTCGATCTTGCGGCGGGTGGCATAGGGATCGGGCATCTGGCTCTCCTTCTTGGGTCAGAATGGGAAAGCTGACGCGGGCGGGCTTTGCTGGCGGCGACGGGGGGGGTGTCGGAAATAGAGCCACGACCGTGTGCGTGCAATCTCGCCTGCCCTTCGCGCCCTGGATGGACCCCCGCGCACCGCGCGGTTGCCGGGGGTATTGCCGCTGGCGGGCGAGGACTGGCTGCGGGTCGGTGACGCCGATGCCGGGCGGATGGCAGAGCGGGTTCGGTTGCTTGCGGCGCTGGCGGAGGTGGTGCCGGGGCTGCGGCCGGAGGGGTGGGCTGCGGCGGCGGAATTGCATGATCCGGTGCCGGCGCGGCAGGGGGCGGCGGCGGGACAGCGGATTGCGGATGGTTCGGTGGTGCGGCCCGATGGGGTGGCGGTGCCACTGGCGACGCTGAGCCCTGCCGAGCGGTCAGGGCGGGCGTTGGCGCGGCTTTAGGGCGGCGAGGAAAGCCCGCCTGGGCCTGAGGAGCGGCCGGTTCGGCGCAGACGGCGGTTCAAATGCCCCCGGCCATCGCGGCGACGGTCTGGCCGATCGGGGAATGGGCCAGCGCAAACAGGGTTCCGCTGACCGCCATCAGCCGCGCTGACAGGCGCATGTCTTCTCCCTTCAGGATCGAATAGGTCATCACCGCGGCCCCCAAGGGCGACCAGACCAGGATCAGGGTCGCGTTCAGGCAATGTGCCGCCAGACGCATCTGGGTGGAGTATTGCGGCACCAACAGAGCCGCGTCAGGCAGTGGCGCATACAGCGCCAGGCGCAGCCGGGCCAGTTCGGCGTCATGCGGCAACGGCAGGTCGGGCAGGTCATTGGCAACCAGCACGGCCGCCGGCGCGGGGCTGGGTGCGGCGGCAGGGCTTTCGGGCGTCGGGATTTTGGCGGGTCGGGCTTTGCGGTGTACCGGCGCCGTGACCCGGTGCGGCAGGTCCATCTCGGGCGACCGCAGGGGTTGCTTGGCCTTGGTCCGGTCGGTCTTCAAAACCGCCTCGACGATGCTTTCCACCGGGGGCAGGACCCCGCTCAGGTCCGGCAAGGTTTCGATCAGGTCATCGACCAGTTCCGCGCTGATCGCGCCTTCGACCTGACGCCAGATCACCGCCAGCGGTGGGAAGCGGTTCTGGATGCGTTCGACCAGACGGCTGCACAGGACATCATGTTCACTGTCCAGGGTGCGCAGGGCGGAGTGCGGCCCCGGCCCTACCGAAACCGTCAGACAGCCCTCGAGTTGAGGTGCGGCAAGTTCGCTCCACCCCAGCAGGATACGGGTTTCCGGCATGTCGAAATAGACCAGATCATCGCAATCCCAGGTAATCTGCACGGCCTCGCCCCGCAGGCGGGACAGGACGGTCTCCAGTTCTGCCACAATCCGTGCAAAGTCCAGCGCCTGCTGGGTTGGATAAAGAAGCTGGGCAATTGTAGTCAGATCGAGGGTCATCATCGCGGTTCTCCTGCTCGGATTACGCAACAATGCCCAATGATTGTGGGCGGAACTGGAAACAACTGCGGTTTTTACAAGAAATTAACCAAGCGCTTTGCTGCGTTTCCGCCACAAAGACAAAGGCCGGGGGAAGCCGTATTTGTTTCGCAATCGCGTGGTGGGCGAACCGCTCCGCAAGCCGGAGGGCTTTCGTCGAGGGCGACCGGGGCGGTCGATTGGGGCGGTCGATTGGGGCGGAGGTGAAGAAAGCCTTCTTTGGGCTTGCTGAACGCGGTCTTGGGCGCGGGTCAGGTCCAGTCGCGCAGATCGCCGCCGTCCAAGTGGACGAGCGCGGCCTTGACGCAGCCATAGGGCAAACATAGCCCGGTCAAGAACCAGGCCAATGAAACGACTGCGCCGCGCCAGATCAGGCCGAGGGCCGCGCGGCGCAGCCTTTGCGCCAGACCGGGCGCAACTGGCGGCTGCGGTTCCGGACCGGGACCCGCGGTTTTCGGGGAGGAGGCGCGAAGGGTTTGACCAGCGGCGCCCTCGTTGATCAGCGCCCGGATTGCCCGCAGGGCCGGCTCGTCGCCTTTGACGGACGGCGGCGTTGCAAGGGCGGCCAGACGCGGACGCGAGATGCGGACCGGGCCTGGGCGGCGGGGGGCGAAATCCGCGCGGATCAGGTTGGGGTAGGCGATGGGTTCTTCGGGGATGTCTGCGGGCAGCACGATTTCCCGCGCCTCGGCCAGAAGCCGGGCGGCACCGGTCACAGCGGCGCCGACCGATTGGTGCGACGGCACCGCCTTTTGGGCACGTCCTATCCAGTTCAGGTCGGGTCGGTGGTTGCCGTCCAGCACGGATTGGCCGAAGCGCTGGATGCGGGCGGCCGCCGCATCCATCCGCGGACCCAGATTGCGGCGGCTGAGGCTCAGGCTGACCCTGGCCCAGGCGCGGATGTCGAATTTCGGCTGCTGCCGTCCCTCGACCCAGATCTTCGGGCGGGCTTGCGGATCTGTCCCGGACGGGCCGGGGGGGCGAGAATCTGGACCGGGTTGGGGAATGGGCATGAAGGGCGCTCCGCTGCAATATGGGCAGTATCGCCGCAAACGTGGCTACCGCGCGGCAGGAGCATGGCCGCGCGGTGGCGGGCGTCGGCACGGGTACGGGACGTTGACAGGTTGCGGGGCAGGGTCATAGCTGCGGGTTGGGAACCCGGAGGTGGCATGGACAGGGGAGGACAATGGGGCCGGACGCTGGCGGTGATGCTGGTTCTGGTCTGGCCGCACCCCGCGGCGGCGGGCGGCGAGGTGATCAGCGAGGCAGCGGCGGCGCGCTGGCGCGCGGTTGGAGCGCTGAATGCGGGCGGCCACCGGGCCTGTTCGGCGGCGCTGATTTCCGATCACGAAGCGATCACCGCGGCGCATTGCGTGGTCAACCGGACCACCGGCCAGCGGGTCGCGCCAGAGGATTTCCAATTGGTTCTGGGTCAGACGGCGGCTGGCAGCGCCGCGGTGCGCGGGGTCAGGGCGGTGGCGTTTCCGCCGGGTTACACCGCTGCGGAGCAGACGGCGGGGATTGCCGGGCTGGCCACCGATATTGCCTTACTTGAACTGGATGCGCCGGTCAGCCCGCAAGAGGCGGTGCCGTTACAGGTTGTGGACTGGCCCGCGCCGGTTGGCGATCTTGCCGATATCGTGGGCTATGAGCGGGGCGGGCCGGAGGCGGCAACGGTCCGCGCAGGCTGCAGGGCGGTTGCGAGCGTGGCGGGGGTGACAGCAGTGACATGTGATGTGATCCCGGGTCTGTCGGGGGCAGCGGTGCTGTTGCAGCAGAGCCCGGCTGATCCGCCAAAGCTGGTGGCCAGCGTGTCATCGCGCAGCACCGGGGGCGGATCGGCGCTTGCCTTTGTGGTGTCGGTAGCCCCGCATCTGACCGAGTTGCGGGCGCTGATCGAAAAATGAAACGGGTGCCCGGAGGCGCCTTTTGGGTAGTGCTGCCGAGGGATCGGCAGGACTAAAACGTGTCAGACCAAAGGGGATACCGGTTTTGTCGCCAGACAGACACCATGTCCATTTCCAACTCTGCCGACGCTTGGCGCAGACCGTGGGGAGCGCGGCCAGTTCTTCGGGAGCCGGGTATTCTCAAAGCAATCCGTTCTCCAGCGCGTAAAGTGCCGCATGCTCGCAGCCCTCGCCGCTGCAGCGGCCACGGTGGCGACACGGCGCGAATGGCCCAGCATGTGTGGCGATTTGAAGTCGGTGAAATCGGCGATGGCACTCAGCGCGGTGTCGATGGCATCACCGGTCAGCCAGACCGGGCCGCCCGGTTCTGCCGCCAGCACGGACTGCGTCAGGTCGGCAGTGTCCAGCCCGGCAAGGAAATGCCGCGGGTCTTCGGCCAGAAGTGCCGCGAAGGTTGGGTCCAGTTGATTGTCGGCGCGGACACGGGCGCGGGCGGCAATTTCGACCGGGCTGTGGCTGGTGCAGTCATAGGCGGCCAGTTGGGCCACCTGCACGACGCGCATCGGCAGGTTGATCGCCGCGCCCGCCGCCAGCCGTTGCGGGCTTTGGCCGTCCCAGCGCTGGTAGGCATGGGCCAGCCCGTCCAGCACCCGCTGCCCCAGACCCAGCCGGGCGGCGATCAGCCGGGCGGCTTCGCAATGGGCGCGGCGGTTGTCGGCAAACAGCCTTGCGGCAAAGGTCGCGAAGGCGTTACGGACCGCCACCTGCGCCTCGGCTGCGGTTTTGGCGAGCCCGAGGATACGCGTCATTTCCGGCATGACCTCCGGGTCCGTCATCACCAGAAGGTCGCCCATCGCCAGTTCATCGCCGACGCGGAAGGATGTCTCGTGTGATGTGGTGGTGCAGCCGACGAAGCGCAGGAACGCCAGATAATAGGCTGCCCCGACATCTGCCTGGTCCAGCCCACCCGCCCGCGCCAGACGCACCGCAATCAGCGCCGTCCGCAGCACGGTCTGCATCGGCATTCCAACGCCAAGATCGATCGCCAGCGACAGCGAGGTCAGCACTTCCGCCAAGCGCAGGCGCGCAGTGTCCCCGGTGCCCTCCGGCCAGCCCCTTTCAGATAAGGCGTCGGGCGTTGCGCGGTCCTCAGGCCACTGCCGGAATGGCACCGATCTGCATCATCAGCGACATGACGTCAACGACGGCCCGGTGTTCGGTGATCTTGCCACCCACGAAGCGATCAAACGTCACCGCTTCCAGCCTGGCCGGCCGCTGGCTGGCGCGAATGCCGTTGAAGTCGCCGACATGCAGCGCCGTCCAGACCATGCGCGTCTCGACGCAGTCGCCCTCGCCACCTGGCTTTCGATGATATGGCGGCCATTGGCGAAGCTGGTCGCAAACATTTGTGCCATGCCGTTGAACTCCTCGGCATTCATGCTGTGGTCGTTGCCGGCCATATGTGCTGCGAAGCCGGGCGCGAGCAGCGCCTGCCATCCGGCACCATCGCCCTTGTCGATGCTTTCAAACATCTTGCGGGCGGTTTGTTTGTTGGTTTCGGTGCTCGTCTGAAGTCTCCCTTGTTGTCAGATGAGCCGATCCTGCCGGTGATCCGGTGCCGCCGCATCCGGCAATCCCCCCACCCATCCAGATATTCTGGCGCCATGGGTGAATGCCAAGGAAAAGGCCGCCCGAAGGCGGCCTTTGTCGTCCGGACACGCCGATCTCAGCAGGAATAATACATCTGATACTCGATCGGGTGCGGGGTGTGTTCGAAGGCGTAAACCTCTTCCCACTTCAGCGCCATGTAGGACTCCAGCATGTCGCGGGTGAAAACGTCGCCCGCGCAGAGGAAGTCCATGTCCTTTTCCAGTTCCTGCAACGCCTCGCGCAGCGAACCGCAGACGGTCGGGATCGCGGCCAGTTCTTCGGGCGGCAGATCATAGAGATCCTTGTCCGAGGCCGGGCCGGGGTCGATCTTGTTCCTGATGCCGTCAAGCCCGGCCATCATCAGGGCGGCAAACGCCAGATAGGGGTTGGCTGCCGGATCGGGGAAGCGGGCCTCGACCCGTTTGGCTTTGGGCGATTCGGTCCACGGAATACGGACGCAGCCTGACCGGTTGCGGGCGGAATAGGCGCGCAGAACCGGGGCCTCGAAGCCGGGGATCAGGCGTTTGTAGCTGTTGGTCGCCGGGTTGGTGATGGCGTTCAGCGCCTTGGCATGGAGCAGGATGCCGCCGATGAACCACAAAGCCTCTTGGCTCAGGTCGGCGTATTTGTCGCCGGCGAAGATCGGTTTGCCGCCCTTCCAGATCGACATGTTGACGTGCATGCCCGAGCCGTTGTCGCCCTTGATCGGCTTGGGCATGAAGGTCACGGTCTTGCCATAGGCGGCGGCCACGTTGTGGATCACATACTTATACTTCTGCATGTTGTCGGCCTGTTCGACCAGACCGCCAAAGACCATGCCAAGTTCGTGCTGGGCGGTCGCCACCTCGTGGTGATGCTTGTCGACCTTGATGCCCATCCGCTTCATCGTGGACAGCATTTCGCCGCGCAGATCATGCGCCGCGTCCATCGGGTTGACCGGGAAATAGCCGCCCTTGTAGCCGGGACGGTGCGCCAGGTTGCCGCCTTCGAACGTGGTATCGGTGTTCCAGGCGGCGTCTTCGGCGTCGATCTGGTAGGACACTTTGTTCGGCGAAATCTGGTAGCGCACGTCGTCGAAGATGAAGAATTCAGCTTCGGGACCGAAATAGGCGGCGTCGCCGATGCCGGAGGATTTGAGGTAGGCCTCGGCTTTCAGCGCGATCTGGCGCGGGCAACGGTCATAGGCTTCGTTGGTGTCCGGCTCGACCACGTTGCAATGCACGCAGAGGGTCTTTTCGGCGTAGAACGGGTCCATGTAGACCGAAGCGGCGTCGGGCATCAGTTTCATGTCGGACTGGTCGATCGACTTCCAGCCGTGGATGGAAGAGCCGTCGAACATGAAGCCTTCCTCGAAGAAGTCCTCATCGACCAGATCGGCGATCAGCGTGACGTGCTGCAATTTGCCCTTGGGGTCGGTAAAGCGGATGTCGACATATTCGACCTCCTCGTTCTTGATCAGTTTCAGAGCATCGCTGACTGCGCTCATCATGCTGCCTTTCGGTTTGGGTTTGGGTTGAGTAGCTTGGTATCAGATTCATGTGGGTCGCGCTTCCTATCCGAAAGCCGGTTCCCACGTTTCGGGAAGCGCTCAGATCGCGTCATCGCCGGACTCGCCGGTGCGGATGCGGATGGCCTGTTCGACGTTGGACACGAAAATCTTGCCGTCGCCGATCTTGTCGGTGCGGGCGGCGGAAATGATGGCGGCGATGGCGGCTTCGACCATGTCATCGGTCAGCACGACCTCGATTTTGACCTTGGGCAGGAAATCGACGACATATTCGGCGCCGCGATACAGTTCGGTATGGCCCTTCTGGCGACCGAAACCCTTGACCTCGGTGACGGACAGGCCCTGGATGCCGGCCTCTTGCAGCGCCTCTTTCACCTCGTCCAGTTTGAACGGCTTGATGATCGCTTCAATCTTTTTCATGGGCCGTGGTCCCCCCGCAGAATGCCTGTCTTCGGCCCATCCATCACTTAGACGCCGGGCGGACAATCGGCTAGGCTGCCTGCGGGGCAAGGCGGCGCGGGATTCTTGGGGCGCCGCATTGTTTTTGGGCCACGCGCCTGAATTTTGGGCTGTTTGCGAAAAGTGGGTGAAAGATGACCGAATTGCTGACCGCCGCCCAGATGCGGGCTGTTGAAGCCGCCGCGATTGCCGCGGGCGAAGTGACCGGGCTGGAGCTGATGGAGCGCGCCGGGGCGGGCGTGGTGGAGGCGGTGTTCGAGGAGTGGCCGGAGCTGCGGGCGGGAACCTTCCGCGCCGTGGTGCTGTGCGGGCCGGGCAACAACGGCGGCGACGGGTTTGTGGTGGCACGGCTGCTGAAGGAATGGGGCTGGGCGGTGGAGGTGTTCCTGTACGGTACGCCGGAGGGAATGCCGCCGGACGCGCGGGTGAATTACGAGCGGTGGCTGGGGATGGGGGAGGTGCGGGGGTTGCGGGGCCTGAACGATGAGGTCGAAGCCCGACCCGGCATGGATTTCGATCTGATTGTGGATGCTTTTTTCGGCACCGGACTGTCGCGGCCGCTTCCCCCAGAAGTCGTCACGACAATCTGCAATCTGTTTCGGGGCTATCTGGATGGGCGGGTCGTCGCGGTCGATGTTCCCTCGGGTCTTTGCGCGGACAGCGGCCGCCCGCTTGTGCCCCAGGATTTTTTTGAGGGGGCCAGTCGTTGGCCCGCGCTTGAAGGAATGGTCGTGGAGGCTCAGTTGACCATTGCCTTTCATCGCAGAAAGGCCGGGCAAGTTTTGGATGAGGGGCCGAGGCACTGCCACAAGGTGGTGGTCAAGGATATCGGGCTTGCCGCCGGACACGATCGGACGCGCATCAGAGAAGTGACTGCCGCAGGGAGCGGTTCCGGAGGACTCGGCAAGCGGGCCGATGGCCACAAATTCTCCCACGGCCATGCCCTGATCCTCTCCGGTCGGCCCGGCCGTGGCGGTGCGGCCCGGATGACCGCGCGTGGTGCCCTCCGGATCGGCGCGGGGCTTGTGACCCTCGCCTGCCCACCCGAGGCTTTGGCAGAAAACGCCGGGCGGCTGGATGCGATCATGTTGAAAACCGTGGCGGATGGGGCAGGGCTGGCGGAGATTCTGACAGACCCTCGTATCAACGCCCTCTGCCTTGGGCCGGGTCTGGGGCTGGATCCGCGGGCGGCTGATCTGGTGCGGGCGGCGCTGACGGCGAAAATCGGTGCAAACCCCCGACCTACCGTGCTGGATGCCGATGCGCTGACCCTGATCTCGCGCGACCCCACGCTGTTCGCGGCCCTCCACCCCGCTTGCATCCTCACCCCCCACGGCGGCGAATTCGCCCGCCTGTTCCCGGACATCGCGGCCAAGCTGGAGGCGCCGGCCACAAAAGGCCCCGCCTATTCAAAGGTTGATGCGACGCGAGAAGCCGCCGCCGGCGCCGGTTGCGTGGTGCTGTATAAAGGCCCCGACACCGTCATCGCCTCACCCCACGGCACCTGTGCCATCAACTCGGCCACCTACGACCGCGCCGCGCCGTGGCTTGCCACCGCAGGGTCGGGCGATGTGCTGGCAGGCTTCATCACCGGCCTCCTCGCCCGCGGCTTTGCCCCGCAGCAAGCCGCCGAAACCGGCGCCTGGCTGCATGTGGAATGTGCCCGCAGCTTTGGGCCGGGGTTGATTGCAGAGGATTTGGCGGAGGAATTGCCGAAGCTGTTTCGGGCGTTGGGGCTATGAAGGGGGCGTTCTTCGCAAAGTCCGGTTTCAGGCGGGAATGAGGGCTGGGCAGCCGAGTTCGAGGCCGCCGGCGTAGATCACGGTGTCTTCGTCGAAGGACAGGGTGAACAGGCGCGCTACGGCCAGGGTTTCAGCGCGGATATATTCGCCGTCGGCCAGGCGGGCGGCGGCGATCATGGCCTGGGACGTGCCGAACATCGCCCTGGCGCGCCAGTCGCGGATCAGGATTTGCTGGGCGGCAGAGACGGTCACTTCTTCGGCGGGGCGGTCAACGCCCAGAGTGGCGTGGCCGATATGGATGACGCGGGCGTTTTGCACGACGCTGACTTCGATCTGGCGCAGGCGGCGGGCCCCGGCGCGGGTCAGGATGCGGTCGCCGGGTTGCAGGTATTCGACCGGCAACTCGCCATCAAGGGTCAGCACCGGAGTTCCGGCCAGAACCGCTTGCAGCGACAGGTGTGCCAAGACTGCGTCGGGGTGGGTTGCTGTCTGGGCCATGCTGGAAGTCTCCCTCAATTGCCTGCCGTCCTTTTTTGTCGAAGATTATGGCAAGATTCGGCTAACAGGTAGCTTTTTTGACGACTTTGCCCCGGATGGGCGCCACGCCGCCGGTCGCGTTTTTCCTGTGGCTTCCCCCACGGGGCTTTGTTAGAAGGGCGCGGATTTGCGGGGCATGCCCCAACCGGCCTTCGGGTGGGGTGGGTTTGTCTTGTTGGATAGGCGGGTGTGGCGAAATTGGCAGACGCACCAGATTTAGGTTCTGGCGCCGCGAGGCGTGGGGGTTCAAGTCCCTCCACCCGCACCAGATTGGGATGAGAAGGACGACAAAATGCAGGTCAGCGAGACCCTGAAAGACGGCTTGAAGCGCGGCTACACCATCACGGTGACGGCGGCAGAGCTGGAGGTCAAAGTTCAGGAAAAACTGCTCGAGGCGCAGCCCGAGGTCGAGATCAAGGGCTTTCGCAAGGGAAAAGTCCCGATGGCGATCCTGCGCAAGCAGTTCGGCACCCGCCTGATGGGCGATGCGATGCAGGAAGCCATCGATGCGGCGATGAAGTCGCATTTCGAGGCGACCGGCGACCGCCCGGCCTTGCAGCCCGATGTCAAGATGGACGGCGGCGAGACCTGGAAAGCGGGTCAGGACGTTGTGGTCAACATGACCTATGAAGCCCTGCCGCCGATCCCGGAATTCGATGCCGCCAAGATCAAGCTGGACCGGCTGTCGGTCAAGCCGGACGACGCCTCGGTTGACGAGGCGCTGAAGAACCTGGCGTCGTCGTCGCAGTCGTTCGAGGACAAGAAGAAGGGTGCCAAGGCCAAGGACGGCGATCAGGTGGTGATCGACTTCAAGGGCTCGGTGGATGGCGTGGCGTTTGAAGGCGGTGCGGGCGAGGATCATCCGCTGGTTCTGGGCTCGAAGTCGTTCATTCCGGGGTTTGAGGATCAGTTGGTTGGCAGCTCGGCGGGCGATGCGGTGACGGTCAATGTCAGCTTCCCGGAAGCTTACGGTGCGGCCAATCTGGCGGGCAAGGCGGCGGTGTTCGCCTGCACCGTCAAGTCGGTGAAAAAGCCGGTGCCGGCGGTGATTGACGACGAACTGGCCAAGAAATTCGGGGCCGAGGATCTGGCGGCGCTGAAGGGTCAGATCGCGACCCGGCTGGAGGAAGAATACAAGGGTGCGGCGCGGGCGGTGCTGAAGCGGTCGCTGCTCGACCAACTGGATGCGCAGGTCAAGTTCGACCTGCCGGCCTCGCTGGTCGATGCGGAAGCCGGGCAGATTGCCCATCAGTTGTGGCACGAGGACAATCCGCAGGATCACGGCCACAACCATGACGCGATCGAGACTACCGACGAGCATCGCAAGTTGGCGGAACGCCGGGTGCGGTTGGGGTTGTTGCTGGCGGAGGTCGGTCGCAAGGCCGAGGTTTCGGTGTCGGATGCCGAGATGACGCAGGCGGTTCTGGCGGCGGCACGGCAGTATCCGGGGCAGGAGCGCCAGTATTTCGAGTTCGTGCAGAAGAACAGCCAAGTGCAACAGCAACTGCGCGCCCCGATCTTCGAGGACAAGGTGGTGGATCACATTGTCGCGGCGGCCAAGGTGACGGACAAGGATGTCAGCAAGGACGAGTTGCAGAAGTTCGTCGAGGCGTTGGACGAGATGTGATCTGAGGATCAGATTGCGGTGGGGGCCGTCCTGCCGGGCGGCCCTTTTCATTTGGATGGATGGGGACTGACATGGCGGAATTTTTGCCTGATCTGCCGGTGGACGGCATTCTGGAATGTTTTGCCCGCTCACCCGGCAACGAGATCAGGTCGGGCAAGTTCGACAGCCCGGAATCGTCGGCGGCACTGGTGGCCAATGCCTTTGGCTGGTTTCTGAACCGGGCGGGCGATTTGCCGCCGTTGCCGGAGGTGCCCGGCGGGCAGGCGGTGTCGGTGACGCTGGAGGCCGAGATGCGGTTTCCGTGGACCGGCGGGCGGCATCCGTGGCTGGATGTCGGGATCGAGACGGAGACCACGCTGATCGGGGTGGAGAGCAAGCGCTATGAGCCGTTCCGGCCGTCGAAGCGCAGCGATTTTTCCGATGTCTATGACAGCCCGGTCTGGGCGGCGAAGATGCCGAAATACCAGCGGTTGAGCCACGGTCTGATCGACGGCAGCCGCAGTTTCGAGGCGCTGGATGCGGTGGGGCTGATCAAGCAGGCCTACGGGATTTGCACGCGGGCCGAGAAGCGGGCGACGGGGGCGGTGCTGGTGTATCTGTATGCGGAGCCGAAGGTCTGGGCCTCGGGCAAGGCGGTGGACCCGGCGCGGGTGGCGTTGCACCGGCGCGAGGTGGCGGCGTTCGGCAAGATGGTGGCGGGCGATGCGGTGGTGTTCGCGCCGCTGCGCTGGGCGGATCTCTTGGACCAGTGGGCGATGTTCGTGAAGCTGCGGCCGCATGTGAAGGCGTTGCGCGAGCGGTTCGGGGTGCTGGGCTAGGAAAGAAAAACCGCGCGGGGTTGCCCCCGCGCGGTTCGGTTCTTGTCGTCAGACCTTAGCGGGCGTCGCGCGGGTCGAAGTCGTTGGCGGCGCCGATGTCGTCGAACAGTTCGGCGATTTCGAATTCCGCAGCAGCTTCGGCTTCGGCGGCCAGTTCCTGGATCGACTTGCCGGCCGCCTGCAGTTCGGCTTCCTGGGTCGAGCGGGCCACGTTCAGCGTCACCTTGGCGGTCACTTCCGGGTGCAGCACGACCGAAACGGTATGCAGGCCCAGTTCCTTGATCGGGCGGTCGAGGACAACCTGCCCGCGGTTGACGGTGAAGCCAGCCTCGGTTGCAGCCTCTGCCGCGTCACGGGTGGTAACGGAGCCATAGAGCGCACCGGCGTCGGAAGCCGAGCGGATGATGGTGAAGATCTGGCCGTCGAGTTTGGCACCGATGACCTCGGCTTCTTTTTTGGTGTCGAGGTTATGCGCCTCGAGCTGGTGCTTTTTCGATTCGAACGACTTGATGTTGCCTTCGTTGGCACGCAGCGCCTTGCCTTGCGGCAAGAGGAAGTTGCGGGCGAAACCATCCTTGACGGTGACGACTTCACCCATCTGGCCCAGTTTGGCGACGCGTTGCAGGAGAATGACTTGCATGATTATCCCCTCACTTCACGGCATAGGGCAAGAGGGCGAGGAAGCGGGCGCGTTTGATGGCGCGGGCCAGTTCGCGTTGCTTGATCGCCGAGACGGCGGTGATACGGGACGGCACGATCTTGCCACGTTCGGAGATGTAGCGTTGCAGAAGGCGCGTGTCTTTGTAGTCGATGGCCGGAGCATTGTCGCCCGAGAACGGGCACACTTTGCGGCGGCGGAAGAATGGTTTGTTCGCCATGTTATGGTCCTTTCCTGATCAACGACGGTTGCCGCCGCCGAAGCCACCCGAGGGGGCTCCGCGGTCGCCACCAAAGCCACCACCACCGGAACGCTCCGGACGGTCGCCGCCAAAGCTGCGCTCAGGGCGGTCGCCAAAGCTGCGCTCGCGCCGCTCGCCACCAAAGCCGCCTTCAGGACGGTCGCCGCGTTCGCGCTCGTCACGCTTTTGCATCTGGACCGACTGGCCCTCGACATGCTTGTCGACCTTGATGGTCAGAATACGCATCACGTCGTCATGCAGGCGCATCAGGCGCTCCATTTCCTGCACGGCGGCCGAAGGCGCATCCGATTTCAGAAAGGCATAATGGCCCTTGCGGTTCTTGTTGATCTTGTAGGCCATCGTCTTGACGCCCCAGTATTCGTGTTCAACGATCTTGCCGCCGTTGTCCGCGATGACTGCCGTGAAGTGTTCGATGAGGCC
>JAYUGA010000142.1:0-5399 GCA_043738565.1 Rhodobacterales bacterium | reverse complement strand
TCCGCCCGCCGCCGCCCCCAACACGCCCAGCCACGGGCTGAAGGTCAGCACGGTGACGCCGAAGCCCGAAATCGCGCCGACCAGCATCATCCCCTCGACCCCGAGGTTCAGAACGCCGGATTTCTCGACCACCAACTCGCCAAGGCCCGCCAGCAGGATCGGCGTCGACAGGCCGACCACGGTGATGAAAGCGGCAATGATGAAATCAAGGCTCATGTCATTGCCCCGCCGTGATGGCTTTGGCCGACGGGATCAGCCGAAGCCGGTAGCGCACCAGAATGTCGCTGGCCAGGATGAAGAACAGCATCATCGCCTGAAAAATCCCGGCGGTGGAGTTGGGAATATGCACCGTGGTCTGCGCCACCTGACCGCCGACATAAGTCACCGCCAACACGATCCCGGCGATCAGGCAGCCGATCGGGTTCAACCGGCCCAGAAAGCTGACGATGATGGCGGTGAAGCCATAGCCAGAGGGAAAACCAAGGTCGATCTTGTGCAGAACGCCCGTAAACTCCAGCGACCCCGCCAGCCCGGCCATCGCACCGCCAATCATCAGCGTCGCCCAGATCGTGCGCTTGGTGTCAAACCCACCGTGCCGCGCCGCGTTGGGGGACGATCCGACCACGCGGACCTGATAGCCAAAGACGGCGCGCGACATCAGCAGCCAGAAGCCAAACGGCAGGATCAGCGCGATCAGCACACCCAGATGGATCGTGGTGCCGGGGAACAGGATCGGCAGGCTCTGGCTGTCCAAGAGGGGGGCGGTGGCCGGAAAGTTGCGGCCATTGGGGTCGCGAAACGGGCCGCCGACCAGATAGCCCAGCACTTGCAGCGCCACATAGGTCAGCATCAGGCTCGACAGGATTTCGTTGACCGCAAACCGGGTGCGCAGCAGGGCGGGGATGGCGGCCCAGACCGCACCGCCGATGATGCTGGCCACGATCATCAGGACGACGACGAAAAACCCGCCGGTCTGGCCGAACCCAATCGCCACCCCGGCGGCGCTCAATGCGCCGATGACATACTGGCCCTCTGCGCCGATGTTCCAGACCTGCGCCCGGTTGCCCAAGGAAAGACCCAACGCGATGATCACCAGAGGCGCCGCCTTGACCGCGACATCCTGCCATTTGTAGCTGGCGAGGATCGGCGTCAGGAAAATGTCAACCACGGCGCGAAAGCCGTCGATCCCGATCAGGTCGAACACCACGACGCCGATAATCATGGTCAGCAGGACCGAGGCCACCGGAGTAGCCACCAGCATCACCAGGCTGGGTTCGCGGCGTTTTTCCAGCTTAAGCCGCATGGACCGCCCCTTCGCCATGAATGCCGCCCATCAGCAGGCCAATCTCTTCGATCCTGGCATCGGCCACCGGCATCGGCCTCGACAACCGCCCTTCGTTGAGCACGGCAAGGGTGTCGCACAGCGCCAGCAGTTCATCCAGATCCTGGCTGATCACCACGATCGCCGAACCCGTTGCCGCAAGGTCCACCAGCGATTGCCGGATCGCCGCCGCCGCCCCGGCATCGACGCCCCAGGTCGGCTGGCTGACCACCAGCACGGCGGGTTTTTGCATGATCTCGCGGCCCATGATGTATTTCTGCAAATTGCCGCCCGACAGGCTGTCCGCCATCGCCGCAGGCCCGGTCGATTTGACCGCGAAAGCGGCAATCACCTCACCGGCATAAGTCACCGCCGCGCGCTTGTTGATCATGCCGCCCGTCACCATGCCCATCCGGTCGCGCGCCGTCAGGATCGCATTGTCGGCCAGACTGAACTCCGGCACCGCCGCATGGCCGTTGCGCTCCTCCGGCACCGAGGCGACCCCGGCCAGACGGCGCTCCTTGGCCGACATCCTGCCGACCCCGACGCCGTCCACCATGACGGTGCCATGATCGCAGGGCACCTCGCCCGACATGGCGAGCAGCAACGCGTTCTGGCCGTTGCCCGCCACCCCGGCAATGCCGAAAATCTCGCCGGCGCGGACCGCGAAACTGATGTCGCGCAGGGGAATCCCGAAATGGCCGTCCTTCGGCACTGACAGCCCCTTGACCACCAGCTTTTCCGCGCCAAACCCTCGCGCCGCGCCGCGCTGGATGTCTTTCAGGCTGCCGCCGATCATCTTTTCGGCCATCGAGCGGCTCGTCTCCACCTTCGGGTCGCAGGTATCGACCAACTTGCCGCCGCGCAAGATCGTTGCCGTGTCGCACAGGGCGCTGATTTCATGCAGCTTGTGGCTGATATACAGGATCGAGACGCCCTCTTTCGCCAGTTGCCGCAAGACCACGAACAACTGATCTACCTCTTGCGGGGTCAGAACCGAGGTCGGCTCGTCCATGATCAAGAGGCTGGGGTTCAACAAGAGCGCACGCACGATCTCGATCCGCTGCCGCTCGCCCACCGACAGGGTGGAGACGATTCGGTGCGGCTCCAGCTTCAGCCCGTATTGCTGCATCACCGCAACAATCCGCGCTTCCAGATCGCGGGCCGCAATGCCGACATTCATGCCGAGTGCTATGTTTTCCAGCACCGTCATCGCCTCGAACAGCGAAAAGTGCTGGAACACCATGCCGACGCCCAACTTGCGCGCGGCGCGCGGGTTGGGCACCACCACCGGCCTGCCATTCCAGCGAATCTCGCCCGCGTCCGGCTGCATGATGCCATAGATCATCTTGACCAGCGTCGACTTGCCCGCACCGTTTTCGCCCAAAAGCGCATGAACCTCGCCCGGCAACACCGAGAAGGTCACATGATCATTGGCCAGCACCCCGGGAAAGCGCTTGGTGATACCGGTCAGTTCCAGGCGCGGCGTCGGACTGGGGTGCATCGGCGCTCCGTTGGTCATTGCGACCGGAGGGAATGTTGGCGTGTCGCGCGGCGCAGGGATATGCAGGCCGAGGTTGAAGCAGCTTCAAAAATCCCGAGAGAATCATCGCCCGCCGCAGTGCAGCGGCAGGTCATGATCGCCAACTTGAACCGTGATATCCGCACCAGCCCCCCCAGTTTTCCGCATCCCGTCAGGGCAACCCCTGCCCATCAGGCCGGCATCTGCCAGCAAAGCCTAGACCGGAAGACCTGCAACCGACAAGGGTTACAATTTGGGCCATAGCACCCCTGCTGCCCGAATTCCGGCACCGCACCGGCAGCAATGCTGAAAAACCAGGCGCCGATCAAAGCCGCGGCGGACCAGGGGGTGCTTGCGTCGGCGCAGATTTGCGGTAAGGTTTCGGTCAACCCTGTGCAGGGAGGGATCCGATGACCCATCCGCCCTTGGACCATATTGCCCTGATGCGCCGCGCCATCGCCGAGTCGCGAAAGGCGCGCGAGGCGGGGATGCATCCGTTCGCGTCAATCCTCGTCGGACCGGACGGCACGGTGCTGATGACCCAGCACAACGCCTATATGCCGGACCATGACATGACCGGCCATGCCGAACGAGTTCTGATGACCCGCGCCTCGACCACACTGCCGATGGAACTGCTGCGCGAATGCACGATCTATACCTCTGCCGAGCCCTGCGCGATGTGCACCGGGGCGATCTACTGGGCCGGGCTGAAGCGGCTGGTCTATGGCATGTCGGAACATCAGATGAAACAGATCATCGGCAGTAACCCGGAAAACCTGACGCTGGACCTGCCGTGCCGCGTGGTATTCGCGGCGGGTCAGCGAGAGGTCGAGGTGATCGGCCCGATGCTGGAGGACGAGGCGGCGGCGGTGCATGACGGGGCGTGGGGGTAAACTTATTCCGGTCGTTCGATGCTGAGAAGGGTGCGGATCAGCGCCGCCTGACTGCGTACGCCGGTTTTGTCGAAGATCCGCTGCAAGTGGGTCTTGGCGGTATTCGCGGCGATGCCAAGCAAGCCGGAACTTGCGGCGACGTCGTAGCCCGAGGCGATCAGTTCTGCCAGCCGCTGCTGCGACCGTGACAATCCGAATGCCGCAGAGGCCGCATCCAGCTTGTCCTGAGCGAAGGTCAGGTTGTTGATGGAAACCAGCACCGCGTCGCTACCGGCACCTTCTGTCACGACCCAGCACACGCAAACCGCATCCTCGTCGCCGGTTTGCACCAGCACCGGAATGCAGGCCCGCGCTTCATCAAGGCTGGCGTCGCCGTCCGAGGCCAACTGGATTGCCGATCTCAATTGCTCGGTTTCTCGCATCTCCCGCGCGGCCAAGCGCCCGGCGACAATCTTGAGCGTATCGCCTTTTTTGATTGCCGCTTCGGTGGGTTTGTTTATCCAGCCAACTGCCCCGCGCCGATCAACCCGGAACATCGGTGCCCGCAGGGGTTCCAGAGTTTGATGCACATAGGTGTGATAGACAATCCGCTATTGCCCTTCGATCAATTGCAGAACACGGCTTTCTTTGCAGCATCCGGGCATGTCGATGTCGGGCTCACCGGTATCCGGCGCGTATTGATCGAAGGTTGCGAAAGCCATCGTGCCGCCAACTTTGACCACGAGATTATCGCGTCGAAACTCATCGGCGCTGCGGTTTGGCTCGGGGAAATCTTCGAACAATCGGGTGACAAGCAATTTGGTCTGCTCCCAACCCCAAATATCGGCCACGCCGCCACGCGTCCACCAACCCAAACGGCGGATATAGGGTTCGTGGGCCTAACAGCGTTGAAATGCTTCGAGATCTTTTTGAAAGAAGGTCACAGTTTCAGCGTCAATAATGTCCATCACGGCTTGTTCGTCCACATTCAAACTTTGGTATAGCATCTCAGCCCCCCAATGCACCCTGATCGCAACATCCTATAGCAAAGCAAAGTTCGGCACGTCCCCCAATCGCATGACAGGGGCGGGGCGGATTTGAGGCACACTGACGTTGGACCATCTGGCACGGTCCCCGAAATGGAGAGACATAATGGACCTAAGAAATTTGCTTGTGTGCGGGCTGTTTCCTCTGATGGCCATAGGTTCGCCCGCTTTAGCCTTTGAGCCGATCATTTCGATCGACGGCAAAGCAGTGGCCATCCATCCCGGCGGCGGCACGATGGAAATGCTGGCCACCAAGGAACAGACTGGTGGCGAATTCGGGGCGTTGACAACCGCTGACCCGGCAGACAGCGGACCGGGCAGGATCATTCAAAGCAACAATGTCGAGATTTGGTATGTGCTGGAAGGCACCTATGAATTCACGCTCGGCGACAAGACCTATGAGGGCGGCCCCGAAACCTTCGTGGACGTCGATGCCGGGCAGCCCCATGAATTCAAAAACCAAAACACCGGGCAAGCTGTTGATGATGTATACGCCGGGCGGTTTCGAACATTTCTTCATGGATTGGGAGAAGCAAGGCTTGGCGTTCGGGCCGGACCTCGGCAAGCTTGAGGCAAGCTAGGGGGTGACGCGGCCCTGACCCGTAGGGCGGGGTTCACCCCGCCGCCGGTGGCGGGGT
>JAYUGA010000141.1:0-14264 GCA_043738565.1 Rhodobacterales bacterium | reverse complement strand
AGGTTGACCCGCACCACCGAAATGCCGCTGTCATAGCTGTTCAGCGTCGCCTGCACCGCCTGCACCAGTTCCGCCGTAATCGCCCCACGATCCTTGTTCAAGATCGGTGCCAGCGCCGACCGCGCGATGATGTCGCGCATCGCCGATTCCGAAACCGCCCGGATCGTGTCTTCCGGGTCCTTGAGGTTGAACAGATACTTGGCCGGGTCATTGATGTTCCACACCACGCCAAACTCGATATCGACGATGTTCTGGTCGCGGGTCAGCATCAGGCCGTTGTCCAGTTCGCCCTGAACCCCGGTGCCAATCTCGGTGGTGTTCTGGCCACTTGTCTTGACGATCTCTGCCGAAACCACTGGCCAGGGCGCGAAATTCAGACCCTCTTCGCCAATGCTGGAAAACTTGCCCAAAAACAGCTCGACCGAGCGTTCTTCGGGCTTCACCGTATAAAACGACAGATAGAGCCAGATCAGCAGCAGCCCGACCGCGCCGAAAAACACGGATTGCGGCGTCAGGAAACTGGCCCCCGACCCGCCACCATTGCCGCCCGAGCCGCCGTTGGTGCCGCGCTTGCCGCCCATCAGAACGCGCAACTGCTCCTGCCCCTTTTTCATCAACTGGTCGATTTCGGGCATCTGCGACCCCGCGCCACGCCGGTCATCGCCGCGCCGCCCGTCATCCTTGCGCCCGTCACCGCCCCGCCGATCGTCTTCCGGGCCGTCACCACCGCCCCCCCAAGGGCCTCCGCTGCCTGCCATCCGTGTTTTCCTTCTTGTTCTTCCGTGTCTAACCTGTGCATCGCCAGCCGAAAATCAAGCACAAGCCGTCATACCCGGCGGGTTGCCTTGCGCAATGTCACCAATTCTTCCGACATCGTGGGATGCACCGCCACGGTCCGGTCGAAATCGGCCTTCGTCGCCCCCATCTTCACCGCAATCGCCGCCAACTGGATCATCTCTCCCGCCTCCGGCCCGACAATATGGCAGCCCAGAACCCGGCCAGTCGCAACCGACACCACCAGCTTCATCATCACCTTGTCCGGCCTTGCCGCAAACGCCGTGCGCATCGGGCGGAACGTCGTCACATAAATATCCGCAGGCCCCAAAGCGCCGGCCTGTTCCTCGGTCAGCCCGACCGTCCCCAGTTCCGGCTGGGTGAAGACCGCAGAGGGCACAAGGTCATGGTCAGCGCGGGTCGCCTCCCCGCGAAACACCGTGTCCGCAAAGGCATGCCCCTCGCGGATCGCCACTGGCGTCAAGTTCAGCCGGTTCGTCACATCGCCCACCGCGTAGATCGAGGGCACGGCGGTCTGGCTCCAGCCATCGACCTCGATCTGCCCGCAGGCCCCGATCCCGACGCCCAGTTCCTTCAGCCCCATCCGATGCGAATTGGGCAGGCGTCCGGTTGCATACAGCACCAGATCAAACTCTTCCGCCCCGCCATCCAGCCGCACCGCCCGGATGCCGCCCGGCACCTTTTCCAGCCGCGTCAGATCCGTTTCGGGATGGATGGCAATGCCATGTGCGGCCATCCCCGCCGCCACGTGACGCCGCGCCTCGTCATCAAAGCCCCGCAGGATATGTGCGCCCCGGTAATACTGCGTCACCTTGACGCCGAACCCGTTCAGGATACAGGCGAACTCCGACGCGATGTAGCCGCCGCCCACCACCAGCGCCCGCTTGGGCAAGGCGTCCAGATGGAACATCTCGTTCGACGTGACCGCCAGATCCGCCCCCGGGATCGGCGGCACAAACGGCCAGGCGCCCGTCGCGATCAGCACATGCTTGGTGGTCAAGCGCTCGCCGGTCGCCAGCCGCACCGTATGGGCATCCTCCAAAACGGCCCGCGTGTCATGGATCGCCACGCCCGCGTTTTGCAGGGTGCGGCGATACGCAGCTTCCAGCCGGTCCAGTTCCGCCGCCAGGGCGCTGCGAAACTGCGGCCAGTCAAACCCGACCTCCGGCACTGCCCAGCCAAACGCGCGCGCCTCTTCGAAAATCTCGGGAAACCCCGAAGCAAATACCATCAGCTTCTTCGGCACGCAGCCACGAATGACACACGTTCCCCCCATCCGGCTTTCCTCAGCCAGCCCGACCTTGGCACCGCCCTCGGCCGCGGCAATCCGCGCCGCCCGAACACCACCCGAACCGCCGCCAATGACGAAAAGGTCATAGTCAAAGGCCAAGTCAGTCCCCCATATCGCGGAAGATATTCTCGGACGGGGCGACTTCGATGCGGTCGTCATGCTCGGACCCGGCATTGATGTCGCGCACCGTCACCAGCCCGTCAGCATGGCCAATCACCACCACATCGCAAATGTCGATGAAGAGCCCGTTCTCCACCACCCCCGGAATCTGGTTCAACACCAGCGCCAGCTGGCGCGGGTTGCCGATCCGCTTCAGATGCAGGTCCATGATGTAATTGGACTCGTCGGTGATCAAAGGCCGGTCGCCGTTCATCCGCAACGTGACATCCCGGTTCAGCACATCCATCGACACCAGCGTCTCTTCAATCAACGCCTTGGTGGTCTGCCAGCCGAACGGGATCACCTCCACCGGCAGCGGAAACGCCCCCAGTTGCGCCACTTGCTTCGCCGCGTCAGCGATCACGATCATCTGGTCGCTCGCCGTCGCCACGATCTTTTCCTGCAACAGCGCCGCCCCGCCGCCCTTGATCAGGTTCAGGTTCAGGTCAAACTCATCCGCCCCGTCAATCGTCAAATCCAGCCACTTCACATCATCGAGCGAGGCGACCGGCACCCCCACCTGCCGCGCCAGTTCCGCTGTCCGCATCGAGGTCGGTACGCCAATCACCCGCAAGCCTTCCTCCCGGATCCGCTCGCCCAGACAACGCACCATCCAGGCGGCGGTCGAGCCGGTGCCAAGGCCGACCTTCATACCATGCTCCACAAAATCAACCGCGCGTTTGGCGGCCACGAATTTGGCCTTGTCGATGGGGGAAAGTTCGGCTGGCATCGGTCACTCCTGGGCAGATCGCCTTGCTTATAGGCAATGCCTTTCGCAGGGGCGAGTGCTTTGTGACCCGAGCCCGCTTGACAATCCCGCGCCGCACTTCATATTGCGAATAATTCTCATTTACACTCGGATCAGCATGCCATTCGCCTCAACCGCCAGCCCCTTCGACCTTCGCAACACCCCTTGGCGCAAGGATCGCGGCGATCCTGCCTTGTCCGAGGTTCACCGCTCCGTCGCCCTGCCAGCGGGCAAATGGCGGCGCTTTGCCGCCTTCATGGGACCGGGCTACATGGTCGCGGTCGGCTACATGGATCCCGGCAACTGGGCGACCTCGCTGGCGGGCGGCTCGAAATTCGGCTATTCGCTGCTGGTCGTGGCGCTGATGTCCAACCTGATGGCGGTGGTGCTGCAATCGCTGAGCGCCCGGCTTGCCATCGCCACCGGTCGCGATCTGGCCCAGGCCTGCCGCGACTCCTTTCCGCGCACGGTGGGCTTCGCGCTCTGGATCTCCGCCGAATTCGCCATCATCGCCACCGATATCGCCGAGGTGATCGGCACCGCCATCGGCCTGAACCTGCTGTTCGGCATGCCCCTGGAGCTGGGGGTTCCGATTACGGCGCTGGATGTTTTCCTGATCCTGTGGCTGCAAACCAAGGGCTTTCGCTGGCTTGAGGCGTTCATCGTCACCCTGCTGGGTGTCATCGCCATCGCTTTTGCGATCCAGCTTGCACTGGCCAGCCCGGATTGGGGCGGCGTGATCCGTGGTTTTGCCCCCACCACCGAGATTCTGCGCAACCCCGAAATGCTGTATCTGGCGCTTGGCATCCTGGGTGCCACGGTCATGCCGCACAACCTGTATCTCCATTCCGCCATCGTGCAGACCCGCGCCTACGGCGACAGCCTGCCGGAAAAGCGCGAGGCCTTGCGCTTTGCCACGATCGACGGCACCCTTGCCCTGACCTTCGCGCTCTTGGTCAACGCTTCGATCCTGATCCTTGCCGCCGCCACGTTTAACCGGACCGGCCAGACCGAAGTGGCAGACATCAGCCAGGCGCATCAGCTTCTCGGACCGCTGCTCGGTGCCGGAATCGCACCGGGCATCTTCGCCATCGCCCTTCTGGCCTGCGGCCTGAATTCCACCGTCACCGCCACGCTGGCCGGTCAGGCGATCATGGAGGGTTTCCTGCAAATCCGCCTGCCCCCCGCCCTGCGCCGCCTGATCACCCGCGGCCTCGCCATCGTCCCCGCCGCCGCCGTCACCCTGATTTATGGCGCTTCAGGCACCGGAAAATTGCTGATCCTGACCCAGGTCGTCCTCAGCCTGCAACTTTCGTTCGCCGTGGTGCCTCTGGTGCTATTCACCGCTGACCGGCAGAAGATGGGCGCTCTGGTCGCGCCCAAATGGCTGGTTCTGGTCGCCGGGGCGGTCGCCGTTTTGATTGCGGTTCTGAACCTTAAACTCATTCTGGATTTTTCGGGAATCACCCTGTTCTGACGCCAGGGCCGAAATCGCCACCCTGACTTCGGCCACCGTCACCCGGCCATCGCCATTGCCGTCAAACCCCAACACCGCGAACAATGCTTGCGCCTTGTCCTCGCCATAGGCTTTCAGCGCCTCGCCCTCCGCGTAGCCCTGCAATTCCATGGCCGAGACCAGACCGTCGCCATCGGTATCCGCCTGGCGAAAATACAGCATCAGTCGCCCGCGCGCCATCGCCGCTGCGGCAGCCGCCGCCACCTGCAATTCCGGCGCCGCAATCGCCCCGTCGCCATCCAGATCAGCGCCCTGCAACCGCCGCAGCGCCACCGCCCGCGCCTCGGCCCGCGCCAGTGCTACCGCATTTTGCAAGCCTTGCCGGTCAATCGCGCCAGCCGTGCCGAACCCGTCGACCAGCACCGACACGCCGTCAACATACTTGTCAGCGTTGCTGGCAACCGCTTTGGCCACAGCGGGTGGCAGCGCCGTGGCAAAAGCCTGAAACGGCAGGGCAAACAGCATTGCCAACAAGATCCAAAGCATAAGAACCCTCCCGCTTCCGTTCTGCAATTCCTGCCGCAACTCGATTAACATTACGTAAACAAAACCAGAACAACCCGCCGAATGCCTCAAACCCCGCCCCGTGGCCTGCCGCATAGATCGTGGCATCCGTCGCTTTCGTCTGGGGTTCCCGCTGCGCTGCGGCTAGATTGGGCGCGCAAGCAAGGGGTCGGCCATGTTCCTTTCCGTTTTCGACATGTTCAAGGTGGGCGTCGGCCCGTCGTCGTCGCATACGATGGGGCCAATGGTCGCCGCCGCCCGCTTCCTTGACCTGCTGCGGAATTCCCCCTTCCAGCCCAAGGGCGTCAAAGCCTCGCTGCACGGGTCGCTTGCCTTCACCGGCATCGGCCATGCCACCGACCGCGCCACGATTCTGGGCCTCGCCGGGTTCGAGCCCGCCAGCTATGACGCCGAACGCGCCGACGCGACCCTTGCCGCCATCACCGCCAGCCACCGCATCGCCCCGCCCGGCCTGCCCGAACTGAGTTTCGATCCCAAGCGCGACCTGACCTTCGACTACGGCCCCGCCCTGCTCGGCCATGCCAATGGCATGATCCTGAAAGCGACCGATGCGCAGGGCGACGTGATTCTGTCCGAAACCTACTACTCCATCGGTGGCGGCTTTGTTCTGACCGCCGCCGAGATCGAGGCGGCTGGCAATAAAAAGTCCAAGGCCCGTGCCGATGTGCCCTATCCCTTCGAGACGGCCGAGGAAATGCTGGCCATGGCCAAGGCTTCTGGCCTCAGCGTCGCCCAGATGAAACGCGCCAACGAGCTCAAATTCCGCTCCGCCACCGAGCTGGATCAGGGCATGGCCCGGATCTGGGAGGTGATGAACGCCTGCATCTCGCGCGGGATGGCGGGCAGCGGCATCCTGCCCGGCGGGCTCCAGGTCCGCCGCCGTGCCAAGGGCATCCATGACGCGCTCATGGCCGAACGCGGGTCGAACCAATCCCCGCCGCATGTGATCAACGACTGGATGAGCCTGTATGCGATGGCGGTGAACGAGGAAAACGCCGCCGGCGGTCAGGTCGTCACCGCGCCGACCAATGGCGCGGCAGGGGTGGTCCCCGCCGTGCTGCGCTATTATCTCGACCATGTGCCGGGTGCCTCGACCGGCAAAGTCGGGGAATTCCTGCTGACCGCCGCCGCCGTCGGCGGCCTTGTCAAACACAACGCCAGCATTTCGGGCGCGGAATGCGGTTGTCAGGCCGAGGTGGGCTCCGCCGCCGCGATGGCCGCCGCCGCCCTGGCCGCCGTGCTGGGAGGGTCGGTCGAACAGGTTGAAAACGCCGCCGAAATCGCCCTGGAACACCACCTCGGCATGACCTGCGATCCGGTCAAGGGACTGGTGCAGGTGCCTTGCATCGAACGCAACGGCCTGGGTGCCATCAAGGCCGTCTCCGCCGCCTCGCTCGCCCTGCGTGGTGACGGGCAGCATTTGGTCAGCCTGGATGTCTGCATCGAAACCATGCGGCAAACGGGCAAGGATATGCATGAGAAATACAAGGAAACCTCGCTGGGCGGCCTCGCGGTGAACGTGCCGAACTGCTGACCGCCCAAAAGCGCGCACCTTTTGCCGCCCCCGCCTACCAAAATTTTTCGTACAAAAAATTTTGGTACCTTTGCCTGCGGCCAGCGCTCGCTCAGGCCGCGGGCCTAACCTGTTGACGCGCGATCAAAACCACAAATTCCCCAACTAAAAGCGCTTTGGCTGCCTTGGTCAAGCGATCATGCCCGCAGAAACCCTGTTGACTCGAATCAGAGGAACCTCTTATGACATCGGTGTCATAACGATGAGGTGCGGGGAGCGAGATCAGAATGGCAACCATATATGATGTCGCCCGCCCTGCGGGGGTCTCGGCCAAAACTGTCAGCCGGTTCATCAACGGCGACGGCCCGGTCAGCCCCGCCACCCGCGCGGCGGTGCAGGCGGCAATCACCGCCCTCGGCTATGTCCCCTCCAGTGCCGCGCGCATGATGCGGTCCAACCATTCCGGGCGGATCGGCCTGATCACCGGTGCCATTTCCATGACGCCCGAACCCGACCAGCCCGCCGGCCTGCCCGAACTGTTCATCGTGTAGGGCATCCAGAAGGCGCTGGCCGACTCTGGCATGACCCTGATGATCGCCGATACCGGCCGCCGCCTCAGCAAGATCGCGCCTCTGTTCGACACGTTCCTGCGCCACCGCGTCGAAGGGCTGATCTATGTCGCCGAATACCACCAGCGCATCACCCAGCCGCCGATTCCGCAAGACACTCCGGTCGTTCTGGCCAACTGCTTTGACGACCTGTCCACGCCTGCCATCCTGCCCGACGAAATCTCGGTGGCAGGCTATGACAACTACCGCGTCATTGCCGAAACCCTGTTCCCACCGCTGACCACGGTGGAACAGCCATACGCGGCGATGGGCGTGTGTGCTGCACAACGCCTGCTGGCCCTGATTTCCGGCGAAAGCCGGGAAGACCGAAGCCCCACCCTTGTCGCGGGGCCCGTCTACTGGCGCAACTCGGTGACCGAGCTTGCCCGAGCCAATATCTCGCAACTGCCCAATCTTGCGCAAATCAAAGCCGCCAGGGAGGTTTGACGCATATGAACCAAATGAAATGGTTGACCGGCGCAGCGCTTGCTGTAACCGCACTGAGTTCGCATGCCCAGGCTCAGACCACAGTGACCATGTGATATCCCGGCGCGGGCAATGAAGTTGAAGCCAAGATCATCCATCAGATCATCGCGGATTTCAACGCCAGCCAGTCCGGCTGGACGGTCGCGCTGCAAAGCTTTCCGCAAGCTGCCTACAACGATTCGGTCACGGCGGGCGCACTGGCAGGCACCTGCCCGACGTTCTGGGCGTGGGCGGCCTTCGGTCTCTTCAGCGAGATCGCCGTGACGACCAAGAGCGGCGCGCTCGACAGCACCCAAACCTTCGTGTTCCAGGCGATCCAGCGCGGCTACGGCAAGCAGGACATCTCGGGCGGGGCCATCTCGGTCGTCCTGTTCGGGATCATGCTGTCGGTCTCGCTGATCCAGCGCTGGCGGCCCCGGAAGAAGGCATGATGGCCCAGATTTCCGCCGACGGCCGCGGCCTCCGGCTCGCCGTCCGCTACACCGTCCTGACCCTCATCGCGGTGATGTTCATTTTCCCGCTGGTGTTCATGCTGGGGTCCTCGCTGAAACTCGACGCCCAACTCTTGGCCGCACCGCAAGCCTGCGCGCCTTCCTGCCGGTGGGCGACATCTTTTTGGGCAACTGCTCCGCCGCCTTCAATCGCGCTCCCGTCGGTCTGTTCATCAGGGACTCGGTTGACCACCGGCGTCACGGCCCTTCTTTCGCTCCTGGTCTGCTCGATGGCCGCCTTCGTCTTCGTCCAGTGGCAAGGCCGCGACCTCATCCTGACGATCATCCTCGCCACCCTGATCGTGCCCTTCGAGACCATCGCCATCCCGCTCCTGCTGATCTCCTCCAAACTGCCGTGGATCGGGCTGGATGGGCTGAAATGGGGCTGGCTCAACTCCTGCCACGGCCAGATCGCGCCCTTCATGGCCGACGGTCTGACTATCTATCTGTTCGTGCAATATTTCAAAGACCTGCCCGGCGAGTTGATCGAGGCCGCCCGCGTCGAAGGTGCCATCTGGGCCCAGATTTACCGCAAGATCGTGATGCCGCTGGCAGGTCCGGTCCCCGCCACCGCCGCCATCCTGAATTTTCTCGCCATGTACAACCAGTACCTCTGGCCGCTGATGGTGGTGCAGGAAGAAGGCTACCACCCGGTCATGGTCGGCCTGCAATATTTCTTCCAGCTGAACCGGGCCTGGGGCGAGATCATGGCCTATCTGAGCCTGATCACGATCCCGGTCCTCGCCTTCTATCTCTACCTGCAAAAAGCCTTCATCGCCGCCATCGCCTCCACCGGCGTCAAAGGCTGACGATGACCTTGAACCCCGCCTTACATTTCGGCCCAAATATCCCGGGGGTCCGGGGGCAGCGTCCCCGTCCTTCGCTTCATCGCAAGGACTGACACATGGTCATCGCACTCGCCGACAAATGGCTCTGGGACGGCTGGTACGCCCATGACGGCCAGAAATACCACGGCTTCTTCCTGCAAGCCGGCCGCAGCCTGATCAACCCCGACCGGCGCCACCTGAACGTAACCCAGGGCGGCGCGACCTCGGATGATCTGGTCAACTGGACCCACCTCGGCACCATGTTCCAACCGAGCCCCAACCCAGCCCGGCCTGGGACGACAGCACGACCTGGACCGGCTCGGTGGTGCAGGGCGATACCGGCCTCTGGCACCTGTTCTATACCGGCACCAGCCTGGTGGAGGCCTCGCTTTACGAGCGCAGCGGCCATGCCACCTCGACCGACCTGCACACCTGGCAGCGTGTCGGCTCTGGCCTCTGCCTCGACCTCGACCTCGACCTCGAAGGCCCGAATGCCGACACCTATGAAAAAGACCATATTACCGGCCATTGGCACGACCGCGCCATGCGCGACCCCCGGGGTGATGCGCGACCCCGATAGCACCGGCTGGCTGATGTATTTCACCGCCCGCGTCCCCGGCGTGCCCGAGCCAAACGCCGGCGGCGCCATCGGCTTCGCCACCTCGCCCGACCTCACCACCTGGACCCTGCGACCGCCGGTCTTTCACGGCGGCTTTGGCCAATTGGAAGTGCCCCAGGTCTTCCAGCACGGCGACACCTGGTATTGCCTGTTCTGCAGGTCCGCCCATCAAGGGTCCGACCAGCAGCGCCGCAGCAACCCGCACCCCCCGGTCACCGGCACCCGTTACCTGATCGCCGACCACCCGCGCGGACCTTGGGCGATAGCGCCCGGCTTCCTCGACGGTGCCCTGCCTTGCCGCCGCTACGCCGCCCGCATCGTCGAAACCCCGGCCGGCATGGTCATCCTCGGCTTTGCCCATGGCCCGCAAGACAATTTCGGCGGCTACATCATGGACCCCGAACCCGTCACTATCACCCCCGACGGGTTGTTGCAGGTCCACCCCCTTTTCAAAGCAGCAAAGCAAACCCATGGCCGCCATCACCCTCAAGGGTCTCAAGAAATCCTACCGCAATGCCCATTTCATCACAGGCGTCGACATCGAGATCGAGGATGGCGAATTCGCCGTCTTCGTCGGCCCCTCCGGCTGCGGCAAATCCACCCTCTTGCGGATGATCGCGGGGCTGGAGGATATCTCGGAAGGCACCCTCAATATCGGTGGCCGCGTGGTCAACGACCTGCCGCCCAAGGATCGTGGCGTCGCCATGGTGTTCCAGTCCTACGCCATCTTCCCCCATATGACGGTGCGCGAAAACGTCGCCTTCGGCCTGACCATCTCCGGTGCCTCCAAAGAGGAAAAGGCGGCCAAGGTTGCCGAAGCCGCCCGCATCCTGCAGATGGAACACCTCCTGGACCGCCGCCCGAGCCAATTGTCGGGCGGCCAGCGCCAGCGCGTCGCCATCGGCCGCGCCATCACCCGCAAACCGCAGGTCTTCCTGTTCGACGAACCCCTGGCCAACCTCGACGCGCCCTCAGGATGGACATGCGGATGGAGATCGGCAGGCTGCACCAGGCCCTTGGCGCGACCATGGTCTATGTCACCCATGATCAGGTCGAGGCGATGACCCTGGCCGACAAGATCGTCGTGCTGAAAGATGGCCTGGTCCAGCAGATCGGCTCGCCGATGGAGCTGGATCACCGCCCCGCCAACGCCTTCGTCGCAGGCTTCCTTGGCTCTCCGGGGATGAACTTTCTGGAAGTCGATCTGAAATCCGTCAACGGTGACCGCGCCACCGTGTCCAACGCGGCGCTTGACCCGGTCAGCCTGACCATCCGCCACCCCGGCATCAAATCCGGCGGCAAGGCCCGGCTTGGCGTGCGCCCGCAATACCTGTCGCCCGACGGCCATCTCGATTCTGGTGCCGGGGCCGGGGTGCTGCATGGCAAGATCGCCTTGACCGAACGCCTGGGCTCCGAGACCATCGTCGAAGCCACCACCACCGACGGCAACCCGCTGATCGTCGCCCTCGCCCGCGATGCCGTCTTCGCCATCGGCACCGGGATCAGCCTGCGCTTCGACCCCGAAGCGGCGCATCTTTTCGCGCTGTGAGCCTGACTTGATCGGCGCGCCCCCACCGCGCACCGATCCCTCACCCGTTCATTTGTCCCAAAATACCCTCCGGCGCGCAAAGCATCCATTCCGACAAAAATCGCGAGAATACCCCCTCCGGCCCAAAATTTTTCGCCGAAAAATTTTGCCCCACCCCAGCGTCGCGCCCCGCGATGGCCCCCCATCGTCCAAATCAGACATGCCCTGCCGCTTTCCAGCAGGACTCTCCCTGCGCGCCCCGCTACCCAATCCCAATGACACCCAGCGTTCTCCAAGCCCCGCCTCGCATCCTGCCCGGCCTGTTCCTGATGCTGGCCTTCTGCGTGCTGGCACCGCTGCTTGACGCCTCCTCCAAACTCGCCACCACCATGATCCCGGTCGGCCAGATCACCGCCGCCCGCTTTGGCTTCCAGATGCTCGTCATGCTGCCGGTCATTCTGGTGATGCGGCTAGACTGGCGCGCCAGACGGTCTGACCTCGCCCTCCTCGGCTTCCGGGCCGTCTGCCTGACCCTGTCGACCTACAGCTTTGTCGCCGCAGTCCAGTTGATGCCGATCGCCGATGCCATCGCCATCGTTTTCGTCATGCCCTTCATCCTGATGTTTCTGGGCCGCGTGATCTTCGGCAACCCGATCGGCCCCAACCGGATCTATGCCTCTGTCGTGGGCTTCCTCGGCGCACTGCTGGTGATCCAGCCGTCGCTGTCCAACTACGGCCTCGTCGCCCTGTTCCCTCTGGGCTGCGCTGTCACCTTCTCTTTCTACGAGATGGCGACACAAGCCATGTCGAACCGCGTCCACCCGGTCACTATGCAACTCCACACCTCCATCGCAGGCTCCCTGATCACCCTGCCGCTGTTGTGGCTGTTCAACGGCTCCGGTCTGGCCGAGTTTGACCCCGTCACCCCCGATGCGCTCAACTGGCTCTGGCTGTTCGGCGTCGGCTTCTGGGCCGCCGTCAGCCACCTCGCCATGACCACGGCGATGAAATACGCCCCCGCCAGCACCTTGGCCCCGCTGCACTACCTCGAACTGCCAATGGCGGTGTTGCTCGGCTATGCGATCTGGGGCACCCTTCCCAACGCACTGACCTGGGCAGGCATCGCCCTCATCACCGGCTCCGGCCTTTATATCATCGCTCACGAGCACCGCTCAGACCAAGTCCATCCAATGCCGCCGCCACTGCCGTCCGAGGCAATATGACCAGCATCAGATCGGCGTCGAACTCCAGCCGCACCGGCCCGCTGACCTCGTTCGAGGTGCCGATTATCCCCGCAGGCGCAAACCTGATCCCCTGAAGTGGCCAGCGCAGCCCCGCACTGACCCCTTCCACCGCCCCCATCGGAAACAGCGACAGCCGCGACCCCAGCGGCAAATCCAGCGCCAGCCGCCGTGGCGCCAGAAACGTCACATCCTGCGGCCCCAGGATCAGACAGCGCTTGTCCGGGTGTGCCACCAGCCCGCTCAGCACCGCCAGCCCATGATCCAGCCGTGCCCCGGAAAACCCCAGCCCCAGCACGAACCGCGCCTCAATCGAGCGCAACGCCTTGTCGAAATCCGTCGTCGCCTGTTCGGCAATCGGAAACAATCTGCCCTCAAGCCGCCGCCGCGCCGCCGCCGAAATCGAATCAAAATCGCCGATCACCGCCTCCGGCTCGACCCCATAGCGCAGCAACCGGTCCGCCCCGCCATCCGCCGCCACCAGCCTTGGCGCAAAACTGCGCGCCATTTCCAGCAATTTATGTGAAAAACGCCCCCCGCCTGCCAGCGTGACCCCCGCAGTTGATTGGACAATCACCTCATTCATGCCGATACTGTTCTTCCAATTGCGGCAATGCGCCGGGCCCGGGGACACAATCAATCCTTCAAATCACCCCGTTTTGTCCACGGATTCGATCATTCGCCCACCCATGTTGACCCGTATCGAGTTTGACAGAAAGCGAGCATCCGATGAACGGTGCGAGTAAAATTCTTACAGTATCTTATGGAACCTTCTCCTGTACTCTGGAAGGGTTTGAAGAACCATTCAACACGATGAAGGCGATCGCGGAGTATTTCCGCGACCTCGCTGCGGATGACCGCTACTTCGGTGCCGAACCGCCGACCCCCGATGCCGCCATGCTGCAACGGATTGCGGAGCGTGAAATCCAGCGCCGGGTCGAAGCAAAGATCCAGGACAACGGCCTGATCCTGCGGGCCGAAGGTAGCGTGACGCCCAAAGTCACCATGCCCGCCCCGCAGCACACCCCGGCACCTGTTCCGGTTCCCGTCCTCGCCACCGTGGCCGAGGCTGCCGCCGCCGTCGAATCCGCCGCCACCCGCCTGTCCCGGCTGCGCGCTGCCCAGTCCCAGATCATCGCCCCCGCCCCGGTCCTGTCCGACCTGTCGGCCCGCTTCGCCGATGTCGAAGCCTACGCCGAAGATCAGGAAGCCGAGGTCAAACCGTCAGCAGCCGCGATCAGATTGATCGAGCCCACCGCTCAGCCAGGACCGGCCACCCTCGTGGTCACGGTTGCCGCACCTGCCGAAGCACAACCCATGCCATCGCCAGCGCCAGCCGAACGGATCGAAACCGCCACTCAACCGGCCCCGATTGCCGAAATTCCGGCTGCGGTCGAAGCACTCCCCGATGCCGCGGCACCGACATTGCCCGAACCGCAACCCGGTGCCGCCGCTCCGGATGCCATCGCCGCTGCCGTGCGGGAAACTCTGGCCGGGCTGATCGACGAGGACGATCAGTTGGTGCAGGACATCGCCGAAACCGCGCCGCAAACCGGTGACCGGCCCGACGACTTCGAAGAAGACCCGACGCTCGCCGCCGAAACGCCGCGCCCGTCGACCGCTTACTTCGACATTTCCGATCAGTTTGACGCAAGCGACGCATCAGCGCCGGTCGATGCCTTCCCGGAGATCGAGCCAGAGATCGGAGACGAAGCTCACTCCGCCGAACTCCTCGCGCTCGATGGCGCCACCCTGACTGACGACGACTTCCTCGGAGAAGATGATTTTGCCGAGGCCGAAACCGCTGCCGACCTGAACGACAATACCGATCAATCTGCTGCGGAAACCCTCGCGGACCCTGGCGTTGCCACCTTGCCCGAAATCAGCCGCGAAAGCGCGCGGCCGCCGCAAGCCCCC
>JAYUGA010000140.1:0-34857 GCA_043738565.1 Rhodobacterales bacterium | reverse complement strand
CCGTCCAGCGTGGCCCCGCCCAGCAGCATCACCCGCGCCCCCTGCGCCCCGGCTTTCACCCCCAGCCGGTCGCCGGGCCGGAACACCAGCATCTGCCCCGCCGGATAAGTTACCCCACCCACCGAAACCTCGCCCGACAGGATATAGGCCCCGCGATCCTCGTGATCATCCGGCAGCGGCAATACCGCCCCCGCAGCCAAGGTCGCATCGGCATACAACGTCTCCGACGGCGTCTGCACCGGCGCCCGCTCCCCCCAGCCATGCCCGAGGATCAGCCGCACCATCTTGCCCTCGCCCTCCAGCACTGGCAGCGCATCCACCCCGGCATTGACAAACCCCGCCGGGCCATCCTCGCGGGCCTTGGGCAGCGCCAGCCAGGTCTGCAAGCCAAACAGGCTCTGCGGCCCCAGTTTTGCAGGCCCGTCCATCCGCTCCGAATGGGTGATCCCGTTGCCCGCCACCATCAGATTGACCTCGCCCGGCTCGATCCACGCGTCCGTCCCCAAAGAATCCCGATGATGGATCCGCCCCTGCATCAGGTAGGTCACCGTCGCCAGCCCGATATGCGGATGCGGCCGCACATCCACGCCCTGCCCGGTCAGAAACTCCACCGGTCCGAACTGGTCGAAAAAGATGAACGGCCCCACCATCTGCCGCTGGCCCGAGGGCAGCGCCCGCCGCACTTCAAACCCGCCCAGATCGCGGGTGCGCGGGATGATCACGGTTTCAATGGCATCCACCTCGTCGCCAAGCGGGATCGAGGGATCAAGCGCGGGGTTCCAGCTCATGGCAGCCTCCATCGGGTTGCCGCCAATATAGGCCAGCAATCCGCCCGGCACAGCGGCATTCCCGCACAGACCCTGTTCAGTTCCGGACCCCGGCCCTGTTCAGTTCCGAACCCCAGCAAATCTGCCCCGGCGATGTTGACACGCCCCGCCTCCGGTATTAACGCTAATATCACAATCCGCCCCGCGCCAAAGGAGCCTCCCATGCCCGGCACCCCCAATCTGCGGCCCAGTCCCGACACCCGCCGCCTTCTGCCGGGTCAATCCTGCGAACTGGTTGTGGCCGATGCGAGCATGGGCAAAACCACCGTGATCTACGACACCCAGGAACTGATCGAGGCGCCGAACTGGACCCGGGACGGCCAGTGGCTGATCTACAACGCCGATGGCCGCCTGTTCCGTATCTCGCCCGATGGCAGCGATGGTCCGCACCGCATCACCACCGCCCCGGTCGAGAATCTGAACAACGATCACGTCCTCGCCCCCGATGGCAAAACCATCTTCCTCAGCGCCAATGACGGCCACCTGTACGTCGTCCCCCTGACCGGTGGCACCCCGAAAAAGCTGTCGAATGACCAGGACCCCGCCCGCAAATACCGCCACTACCTGCACGGCGTCGCACCCGATGGCCTGACCCTTGCCTATGTCGCCTATGAAACGCGCGGCGACGGCAACATGATGCGGATTGCGGTCATTCCGGCCAAGGGAGGCACCGAATCCTACCTGACCGATGGCACCTGCCCGGTCGATGGCCCGGAATATTCCCCGGACGGCAAATGGCTCTATTTCAACGGCGAACAGGCGGCCACCCGCCCCGGTCACGCCCAGATTTTCCGCATGCGGCCCGATGGGTCGGGCGTTGAACAACTGACCCGCGACAACCGCGTCAACTGGTTCCCGCATCTTTCGCCCGATGGCACGCAGATGGCCTATATCAGCTTCCCCGAAGGCACAATCGGCCACCCCGCCGACAAAGCCGTGATCCTGCGCCTGACCTCGCCGGAAGGCGAAACCATCCGCGATCTCGACGCGTTCAACGGCGGCCAGGGCACGATCAACGTGCCGTCCTGGGCACCCGACTCGCGCCACCTCGCCTATGTCCGCTACCCGCTCGCCCCCTCGTAACGCCGGTTCGAGCTTTCGCGCACCAACAACTCTGGCTCGACCTGCACCACCCGCGCTTCCGGCAATTCGCTGTCATGGCCGATCAGTTCCAGCACCCGCGCAATCGCCATTTGCGTGACCCGCTGCACATCATAATTCACCGTCGAAACCGGGGTCGCCGCATATTCACCGAACTCGATATTGTCGAACCCGACAATCGCCACCTCCTCCGGCACCCGCAGCCCATGCTTCACGCAATAGCGCAGCGCCCCCAAAGCCAGCGAATCGTTCGCGGTCAGCATCGCCGAAAACCCCAGATTGCGCCGCAACAAATCATCGGTCGCCCAATAGCCCGACGCCACCGAACCATCGCGCGGGTCAACCATCAGCCTGGGGTCCGCCGTCAACCCCAACTGCTGATGCGCCCGCAGATACCCCTCCTGCTTTTCGGTATTGCCCCGCACCGCCGCCCCGTCGATCAGCGCAATCCGCTGGTGGCCGTTGTTGATCAGATGCGCCGTGGCCTTGAATGCCCCCGCCCGCTCATCCATGCAGACCGCGTCAATCCCGGCATCCGGGTCGCCGACCAGCAGCACCACCGGATAGTTCTGCTTCCGCAAAGCCCGGATGTGATCCAACTGCCGGTGACTGCACGGAAAGATCAGCATCCCATCGGCCCGCCGCGCCCGGAACGTCTCGATCATCTGCTCCTCCAGCGCCAAAGTGTTGTTCGACGTGGCAAAAAGCGTGGTATATCCGCGCTTTGACAGTTCCAACTCCACCGCCTGCGCCACCGCCGTCAGCACCGGATTTTTCAGGTCGGGGATGATCAGCCCGACCGAGCGCGTCTCGCGCCGCACCAAAGATTGCGCCACCTGATTGGGCAGGTAGTTCAGCCGTTCCGCCGTCCGCAAAATCAACAGCCGCGTCTCATCCGGGATGCGCGACGACCCGCGCAAGGCCAGACTGACGGTGTTGACGGAAAACCTCGTCTGGGCCGCAATATCCTTCAGCCGCGTAACAGACTTGGCCATTTCCCCTCCGTCACACCAGCGCCCGGATCGCCCGGTATTGCCGACAGTCCGGTGCCATTTCCGTCAACTCGATCCGGTTGCCGTCGGGATCGTGAATCCAGGCCCCCGGTTGCCGTCCGGCCCGCCCCAGACCGGCGAGGCGAACCTGATTCCCGCCATTTCCAGCCGGGCCACCTCCGCGTCAAGATCGGCAATCGTCAGGCGGATGTGCAAAACCCGATTCACCTCTTCCCCCGGCGCGTGATCGGTCTCCGCACCCGTGTCGCCACTAGTATTAACGATAATACAAAGCATTGCAAGCCAGAGATGTGGAACGCAAGCGCGACGGCGCGAACCTCGCCCGGCAACTATCTGACATCATGCGGAAAATGGTGGGCGATGACGGTCTCGAACCGCCGACATTCTCGGTGTAAACGAGACGCTCTACCAACTGAGCTAATCGCCCGCCCGCGCCGTGTAGCTTTGGCAAACCGGAAATGCAAGCGCTGCGCCAGCCGAAATTCAAAAAGCGCCCCGCATTTGGGGGCGCTTTCCGGAAACTGGTGGGTCGCACAGGGATCGAACCTGTGACCCCTACCGTGTGAAGGTAGTGCTCTACCGCTGAGCTAGCGACCCGTCGGCGGCGTCTTAGCCTTGATCAGTTTCCGCTGCAAGGGCGTCTTTATCCTCAGCAGTTGCGCGGCCTTTGCCACCCGAGCCGGTCATCCGGCGCAGCTTGACGGTCAAAGCACCGCTGCCCTCTGCCCCCGCCTTGGCCACCCTCGCCTTGCCAAAGTTCGGCAGGTGCAGCGTCTCGCCGCGTTGCAGCGCATCGCCCATCTGGGTCAGCACCGCTTCGACGATTTCCTTGACACCCTTGCGCTTGCCGCCGGTGGCCGCCACCACCCGCTCGATCAGATCCTTCAATCGCAGTCCACCCACCACAGACTTGGCTTCGGCTGCCATTTCCGGCGCTGTGTCCATCGCGGCCACTTCCGGCTGCACCGGCATTGCTTTGGCCATCCGGCGCAGCGAGCTTGCCTTGCCCCCCCCTGCGACGCGTGGGCTGGCCTTCGCCGCCGGTTTGCTTTTGGCCGCAGGTTTCGGCGTCGTCGTCTTGGCTGGCATGTCGGGATGATCCGCGTTTGTTTCCGTTCCAGAAACCAGCCTAGCGTGGCGCGGATGAACAAGATAGAAATATTCTTCCCGACCAGGTTTTTCAGCCGGGGGAAATTGTCGGCGCGCTGATTGTGCCGTGATCCTGCTTCTGGTGCTGGCCGTGGCCTTGACCCCGCACGGGCCCCTCCGGTCGAGAGAGCGGCGTCGGGTTAAAACTGCGGCAACGGCCTGACGTTTTGGCGTCGGTATCGCGGTCTAATATCTGCCCGATGTCGGCTTAATCCAGACTGCGGCTGTGGTCTGGTATGCAAAAAAGACAACACATTGGAAAATTAGGCGCATCGCAAGGGGAGAAATTGACCTGAGCCGCGCCGTGTCGTAGCGTCAAGGCGCAAAGAGCATATAGGAGACGACGATGCGTAAGTATGTTTTGGCTGGAACAGCGGCACTGATGCTGTCCGGCTCTCTGACCCTGGCGGGTGGCGTGGCGGAACCGGTCATGGCCCCCGAGGTTGTTGCGCAGAAAACCACTTCCAGCAGTGCCGCCGGGCTGATCGTGCCGCTGCTGCTGTTGCTGGTCATTGCCGCCGCTATGGCTGGGGCTGGCAAAGCGCCGGTAACCTGACCCTTCACAAACTGAAAATTGACCAGGGCCGCGACCGATCCTGGCGTCAAGGCGCAATTGCAAATCAAGGAGCTGACGATGCGTAAATCTCTTTTGGCTGGAACCGCGGCTTTGCTGCTGTCTGCCTCCGCAACCCTGGCCGGTGGCGCGGTAGAGCCGGTCATGGCCCCAGAGGCTGTCGTGCAAAAAACCACCTCCAGCAGCGCAGGCGGGCTGGTTGTGCCGCTGCTGCTGTTGTTGGTCATTGCCGCGGCGATGGCCAGCAATACCGCCGCCCCCGGCTGACGCCCGGGGGCTTTGCCGACCGGTCTCGCTTGGCCTTGTTCGGCGCGGACCGGCATTCTGCCGGGCTGACGTGATCTGAAAACTGCTGTCAACAAAAGGCGCGCCCCTGTCCGGGACGCGCCTTCTTGCTGTCACACGCTCAATGCGCGGTCGGCGACGACAGCGCTTCGTCGCGCTTGGCCTGACGCGCCATCGCCAAAGCCTCTTCCGCCGCCTCGTCCCATTCCACCGGCTCGGGCTGGCGCACCAGCGCCACTTTCAGCACCTCCCTGACATGGGACACCGGGATGATCGTCAACCCCTGTTTCACATTGTCCGGGATCTCGATCAGGTCCTTGGCGTTTTCCTGCGGGATCAACACGGTCTTGATGCCACCGCGCAAAGCCGCCAGCAGCTTCTCTTTCAAACCGCCAATTGGCAGCGCATTGCCGCGCAGCGTGACTTCGCCGGTCATCGCCACATCCTTGCGGACCGGGATGCCCGTGATCACCGAGACGATGGACACAACCATCGCCAGACCCGCCGAAGGCCCGTCCTTGGGCGTCGCCCCTTCCGGAACGTGGACATGGATGTCCATCGTCTCGAATTTCGGCGGCTTGACCCCCAGTTCCGGGCTGACCGACCGCACATAAGACGCGGCCGCCTCGATGCTTTCCTTCATCACGTCACCAAGTTTGCCGGTGGTCTTCATCCGGCCCTTGCCCGGCAGCCGCAGCGCCTCGATCTGCAGCAACTCGCCCCCCACGCTCGTCCAGGCCAGACCCGTCACCACGCCGACCTGATCCTCGCTTTCGGCCAGACCATAGCGGAACCGCTTGACCCCCAGATAGGCTTCCAGCTTGTCCGGCGTGATCTCGACCGTTTTGGCGGTCTTCTTCACGATCTCGGTCACGGCTTTCCGCGCCAGCTTGGCAATCTCGCGCTCCAGATTCCGCACCCCGGCCTCGCGGGTATAGGTGCGGATCATCTCCATCAGCGCCGCATCGCTGATCTTGAACTCGCCCTTCTTCAAGGCGTGCCCGGTGATCTGCTTGCCGATCAGGTGACCCTTGGCAATCTCGCGCTTTTCATCCTCGGTGTACCCCGACAGCGGAATGATCTCCATCCGGTCCAGCAAGGGGCTGGGCATGTTGTAGCTATTCGCCGTGGTGATGAACATCACGTTCGACAGATCGTATTCGACCTCCAGATAGTGGTCGGTAAAGGTCGCATTCTGCTCCGGGTCCAGCACCTCCAGCATGGCGCTGGCCGGGTCGCCCCGGAAATCCTGACCCATCTTGTCGATCTCATCCAGCAAGATCAGCGGGTTGGTGGTCTTGGCCTTCTTCAAGGCCTGAATGATCTTGCCCGGCATCGAGCCGATATAGGTCCGGCGGTGCCCGCGAATCTCAGACTCATCCCGCACGCCGCCCAGCGAAATCCGGATGAACTCCCGCCCGGTCGCCTTCGCCACCGACCGCCCCAGCGAGGTTTTACCAACACCCGGAGGTCCAACCAAACACAGGATCGGCCCTTTCAGCTTGGCCGAACGCGCCTGCACCGCCAGATATTCGACGATCCGCTCCTTGACCTTCTCCAGGCCGTAGTGATCGGCATCCAGCACCCTCTGCGCGGCCGCCAGATCTTTCTTGACCCGAGACTTGGTGCCCCACGGCACGCTCAAGAGCCAGTCCAGATAGTTGCGCACCACCGTCGCCTCGGCGGACATCGGCGACATGTTTTTCAGCTTCTTCAACTCGGCCTCGGCCTTGTCGCGGGCTTCTTTGGAAAACGCCGTCTTGGCAATCCGCGCCTCAAGTTCGGCCACTTCGTTCTGGCCTTCCTCGCCGTCGCCCAGTTCCTTCTGAATGGCCTTCATCTGCTCATTCAGATAATACTCGCGCTGCGTCCGCTCCATCTGCGACTTCACGCGGGTCTTGATCTTCTTCTCGACCTGCAACACGCTCATCTCGCCCTGCATGTGGCCGAAAATCTTCTCCAGCCGCACGGCCACGTCCAGCGTCTCCAGCAGCTCCTGCTTCTGCGCCACTTCCACGCCCAGATGGCCCGCTACCAAGTCCGCCAGCCGAGCCGGCTCGTGGGTATCCGCCACCGCCGACAGCGCCTCTTCCGGGATGTTCTTCTTGATCTTGGCGTAGCGCTCGAATTCCTCGCCGACCGACCGCACCATCGCGGAAACCGAATCCTTGTCGCCGGGCACCTCGTCCAGCTGCTCAGCCTTGGCCTCGAAGAAGTTCGGGTTGGCGACGAAATCGGTGATTTTCACCCGCATCTTGCCTTCGACCAGCACTTTCACGGTGCCATCGGGCAATTTCAGCAGTTGCAGCACATTGGCCAGCACGCCGATCTTGTAGATGCCATCGGTCGACGGATCATCGACGGACGGGTCAATCTGGCTCGACAGCAGGATTTGCTTGTCGTCCGCCATCACCTCTTCCAGGGCGCGGACCGACTTTTCACGACCGACGAACAGCGGGACGATCATGTGGGGAAACACCACAATATCGCGCAGCGGCAGGACCGGGTAGCTAACAGACAACTTGGTCGTCATGCGATTTCCTTTCTGGCAGGACGGCCCCTTGTCCCGGCTATCGGCAACGTCTGGACCATCCCCTGTTCGTCAACTATATCTGGTAGCCCCAAATCCGGGTGTCAACCACACTCACGCACATTCTCACAAACTGTGCCTTGTGGCGAAGCCGATCAAGCAAGCATTTCTGAAAACCCGAACCAACCCGCGCACAGTCTCGTGCGCGGGTTGCAAATCCGGCAACAAACCGAAGATCAGGCCGCAACTTCCGCCAAAGTCGGATAGTCGGTATAGCCCTCGCGCCCGCCGCCATACAGTCCCGCCACCGGCAGCGCATTCAGCGGCGCATTCTTCGCCAGCCGCTCCGCGAGGTCCGGGTTCGAGATATACGGCTTGCCAAACGCCACCAGATCGACGCGGCCCCCCGCCACCGCCGCAATCGCCGACGCCCGGTCATAGCCGTTGTTCGCCATATAGACGCCGTTGAAGCGGTCGCGCAGCCCCTCCAGCGCCCCCGCAGGCCAGTCGCGCGGCCCGCCGGTCTGCCCCTCGACCAGATGCAGAAACGCCACCCCCGCCGCGTTCAGCACCTCAATCGCCGCACGGAACGTGGCCACCGTGTCGCTGTCAATCCCGACGTTGTTGGCGTTGGAAAACGGGCTTAGCCTGACGCCCACACGGCCCGCGCCCAGAACCCCCGTCACCGCCGCCACCACTTCGCGCAGCAGCCGCACCCGGTTCGCAACCGAGCCGCCATAGCCATCGCTGCGATGGTTCGACGTATCCCGCAGGAACTGGTCGATCAGATAGCCGTTGGCCGCATGAATCTCTGCGCCGTCAAAGCCCGCCGCCTTGGCGTTGATCGCGGCCTGCCGGTAATCTTCGACCACCCGGGCAATCTCCGCCACCTCCAGCGCCCGCGGCACCGAGGTTTCGACGAATCCCTTGCCGTCAAACGTCTTCGATCCCGCCCCGATCGCCGAAGGTGCGACCGGCGCGACCCCGCCCATCTGCAACGAAGTATGGCTGATCCGCCCGACATGCCACAGTTGCACGGCAATCCTGCCGCCCCTGGCATGCACCGCCTCCGTCACCTTTTTCCAGCCCGCGACCTGTGCGCCTGAATAAATCCCCGGCGTCCAGGCATAGCCCTTGCCCTCTGGCGAAATCTGGGTGCCCTCGGTGATCAGCAACCCCGCCCCGGCGCGCTGCGCGTAATACTCGGCGTGAATGTCATAAGGCGCATCGTCCGCCGCCCGCGCCCGGTTGCGGGTCAAAGGTGCCATCACGATCCGGTTCTTCAGCGTCAGATCGCCAACTTGCAGCGGGGTAAACAAGGCATCGGTCATTTTCTGGGTCCTTGAACGGAAGGTTCCCCCCCAACCTAGGCACGCTGCGCCGCAGCACAACCCACGAACGCCCACCCTTGCCTGCACAGAGCACACTGCCGCTTTGCACGGGGCGCATGGCTGATGTGGCCGGATTTTCCCCGCCCCTGAAACCGGTCCGGCCAATTTGCGCAAAATTTCGCCGCCCCATTCATTTGCTCCCAAATATCCCACGGGGGTGCGGGGGTGTGAAACCCCCGCGCAGCTCAACGCAGCACAGCCGCGGTGCCAGCCAGGCCGCAACCCAGCCATATTCCTTACCAGTTCGTGAATTTCAGAAACCCAACCAATTGATTCCATTCCCTTTCAAAAAGCGTCCAGAACCGGACGCCCGCAAATCACACCGGCTCGATATCCGTCGCCGCCCGCGCCGCATGAAACTCCGCCACAAACCCCGCCAGCCTTTGTCCGGCAATTGCATCCCGCAACCCCTGCATCAACTCCTGAAAGTAATGCAGATTGTGCCAGGTCAGCAGCATCGAGGAAATGATCTCCTGCGCCTTGAACACATGGTGCAGATAGGCGCGGCTGTAATTCCGGCAGCACGGGCACGAACAATCCGCATCCAAAGGCCGCCCGTCATCCTGATGCCGCGCGTTCTTGATGTTGACCTGCCCCCTGCGCGTCCAGGCCTGCCCGGTCCGCCCCGACCGCGACGGCAACACACAGTCCATCATGTCAATCCCGCGCTCGACCGCGCCGACAATATCATCCGGCTTGCCCACCCCCATCAGATACCGAGGTTTATCCTGCGGCAGCAGCCCCGGCGCATAGTCCAGCACCGAGAACATCGCCGCCTGCCCCTCGCCCACCGCCAGGCCCCCGACCGCATAGCCATCAAACCCAATGGTCCGCAAAGCGGCGGCACTCTCCTCCCGCAGCGCCCGCGTCACTCCGCCCTGCATGATGCCAAACAAAGCATGCCCCGGCCGGTCGCCAAACGCCTCGCGCGACCGCAACGCCCAGCGCATCGACAGCCGCATGCTTTTCGCCACCTCCTCCTCCGTCGCGGGCAACGCCGGGCATTCGTCGAAACACATGACGATATCCGACCCCAGCAGCCGTTGAATCTCCATCGAACGCTCCGGCGACAGCAGGTGCTTGGACCCGTCGATATGCGACGCAAACTGCACCCCCGCCTCGGTCAGCTTGCGCAAGGTCGCCAGCGACATCACCTGAAACCCGCCCGAATCCGTCAAAATCGGCCGCTCCCAGTTCATGAACCGGTGCAGGCCGCCCAAAGCCGCAATCCGCTCCGCCGTCGGCCGCAGCATCAGATGATAGGTATTGCCCAGCAGGACATCCGCCCCCGTCGCCCGGACACTTTCCGGCAATATCGCCTTCACCGTCGCCGCCGTCCCCACCGGCATGAAGGCCGGCGTCCGGATCTCGCCGCGCGTGGTGTGGATGACACCGGTTCGCGCCGCGCCATCGGTGCCGTGCAAAGTAAAGCCAAACCCCGCCATCATCGTCTCCCGCCCAAGACCGCCGTTCTGGGCGAATGCCGCCAAAAAGCCAAGAGCCAACCACCATCCCTTCCCAGCACCGCAGAATCATGTTACTTAGCCAAATGGCTAAACATGATCCTGACCTTTCGCTGATCTTTCGCGCCCTTTCCGACCCGACCCGCCGTGCCATGCTGGCCCGCTTGGGGCGCGGCGCTGTCCCGGTTTCCGAACTCGCCCGCCCCACCGGCCTCGCCCTGCCCACCGTGATGCGCCATCTGGCGGTGCTGGAAGAAGCCGCCCTGATCTCGACCCTCAAAACCGGCCGCACCCGCCTGTGCTCGGCCCGGCCAGAGACTTTGATCGCCACGATGGCTTGGCTGGCCGAACAGCGCGCCCAATGGGAGGCGCGGACAGATCGGTTGGAGGAATTGTTGATGACGCTTGCCGAAAAGGACATCTGATGCAGTTGAACCCCGAACTTGATCTGGAACTGACCCGCACCTTCACCGCACCGCCAGCCTTGGTCTGGCGCTGCTGGACCGAACCGCGACTGATCTGCCAATGGTTCTGTCCCAAACCGTGGTATGTGTCAGAAGCGGTCGTTGATCTGCGGCCAGGCGGGCGGTTCTTTACCCTGATGAATGGCCCTGACGGCGAAGTGGCGCCGAACGAAGGCAGCTTTCTGGAGGTTGTTCCAGGTCGCAAACTGGTTTTCACCGACATTTTCAATGCTGATTTCGCGCCGAGCGCGAACGCCGTTTCGGGGTCCGGCCTGCACTTTGCCGCGATTGTGACCTTTGATCCCGAAGGCACCGGCACCCGCTACCGCGCCGTGGTGCGTCACAGCACCCCGGAGGATGCCGAAAAGCATCGCGCGATGGGCTTTCACGACGGCTGGGGTGCTGCCGCTGCGCAACTGGAAGAATTGGCCAAGACGCTGTGACGACAGATCGCCAACTGACCCTGACCCGCCTGATTGCCGCGCCACCCGAAAAGGTCTGGCGCTGCTTCGTCGACCCCGCGCTGTTGCCGCGCTGGTTTGGCCCGGACGGGTTTTCCTGCAAGACCAAGGAGATTGACCTGACCGTCGGTGGCCAGTGGCGCTTTGACATGATTGCACCCGACGGCACGGTGTTCCCGAACCGGCACCGCTACACCGTGCAAATGCCCGCCGCGCAGCTGGAATTTCTGATGGACGCCGATGATGACGCCACCGAGCCCATGATGGTGAAGGTCACTCTCACCCCCGAAGGTTCCGGCACCCGCGTGACCCAGACCATCACCCTGCCCGACGCCGAAGCCAAAACCGCCGCCCTCGCCTTCGGCGCCGACACCCTCGGCCAGCAAACCCTCGGCAAACTCGCGGTACTCGCAGTAACGCTCTGATCTTCCTGCCGTTTTCATTCGTTCCCAATTATCCCACGGCGGCCCTTGGGTGTGAAACCCCCGACAGCCAGCCAGGCAAACAGCCTTTGCCATCGCTGACAGCCCAAGCCTTCCCTTCCTCCACGCCCGCCGCTACCTTCCCCGCAAACCCCAGGGGAGGCTCACCATGAACGACGCGCCGCAAACCATCCACCTCGCCGACTACCAGCCCTTCAGCCATATCATCACCCAGGTCGACCTCACCTTCCGCCTTGCCCCCCACGCCACCCGCGTCCTGAGCAAACTCGCGCTGCGCCCCAATCCGCTGCGCCCCGGCCCGCAGAACCTCCGCCTCGACGGCGAGGGCCTCAAACTCATATCCCTCACCCTGAACGGCCAGCCTGTTCCCGCCACCCAGGACGACACCTCCCTCACCATCGCCGCCACCGCCCTCCCCCTCTCCGCCTTCACCCTGGAAACCGAGGTTGAAATCGCCCCCGCCGCCAACACCGCACTGGAAGGGCTCTACATGTCGAACGGCCTCTACTGCACCCAGTGCGAGGCCGAAGGCTTCCGTCACATCACCTTCTACCCCGACCGCCCCGATGTGATGGCCCGCTTCAAGGTCCGCATCGAATCCGACCTGCCCGTGCTGCTCTCCAACGGCAACGCCACCGGCGCGGCAAAGGGTTGGGCGGAATGGGACGATCCCTGGCCCAAACCCGCCTATCTCTTCGCCCTGGTCGCGGGTGAGCTGCATCCGCATGTCGGCACCTTCATCACAAAATCCGGCCGGGAGGTAGCACTGCATATCTTTGTCCGCCCCGGCGACCTCGATCGTTGCGCCTATGCGATGGACAGCCTGATCCGCTCGATGCAATGGGACGAGCAAACCTATGGCCGCGAATACGACCTCGACACCTTCAACATCGTCGCCGTCGACGACTTCAACATGGGCGCGATGGAGAACAAGGGGCTGAACATCTTCAACTCCAAACTGGTCCTCGCCTCGCCCGAAACCGCCACCGATGACGATTACAACCGCATCGAAGGCGTCATCGCGCATGAATATTTCCACAACTGGACCGGCAACCGCATCACTTGCCGCGACTGGTTCCAGCTTTGCCTGAAAGAGGGCCTCACCGTCTTTCGCGACCAGCAGTTCACCGGCGACATGCGCTCGCGCGAAGTCAAGCGCATCGAAGACGTCCTCACCCTGCGCGCCCGCCAGTTCCGCGAGGACGGGGGGCCCCTCGCCCACCCGGTCCGCCCGGAAAGTTTCATCGAGATCAACAACTTCTACACCGCCACCGTTTACGAAAAGGGCGCCGAAGTCATCGGCATGCTCAAACGCCTCGTCGGCGACGCCGATTACGCCCGTGCGCTCGATCTCTATTTCACCCGCCACGACGGCCACGCCGCCACGATCGAGGACTGGCTCAGGGTCTTCGAAGACACCACCGGCCGCGACCTGACCCAGTTCAAACGCTGGTATTCCGAGGCCGGCACGCCGCAGATCGCCGTCTCCGACCACTGGCACCCCGCCCCCCAGGGCGGCACCTACGCCGTCACCTTTACCCAGACCAACCCCGCCACCCCCGGCCAGCCTGAAAAACACCCCAAGGTCATCCCGATCGCCGTCGGCCTCCTCAACCCCAACGGCGCCGAAATCCTGCCCACCACAATCCTCGAACTCACCGAAGCCACCCAGACCTTCACCTTCACTGACCTCGCCACCAGACCGATCCCCTCGATCCTGCGCGGCTTCTCCGCCCCCGTCACCCTCCACCGCGAGGTGCCCGCGTCAGAACGCGCCTTCCTGCTCGCCCATGACACCGACAGCTTCAACCGCTGGGAGGCTGGCCGCTCGCTCGCCAAAGACACCCTGACCGCGATGATCAAAACCAGCGCCACCCCGGCGCCAGACCTGATTCAGGGCCTCGGCACCCTCGCCCTCGACACCACGCTGGACCCCGCCTTCCGCGCCCTCGCCCTCCGCCTGCCCGGCGACGACGACATGGCCGCAACGCTGGCAGCCCAAGGCCACACCCCCGACCCGCAAACCATCTTCACCGCCCGCCGCGCCCTGCAACTGGCGCTGGCCCAACACCTCGCCCCCCACCTGACCGCGCTGGACTCCGCCAACCGCAGCACCGGAGCCTTCTCTCCCGATGCGATGGCGGCAGGCAAACGTGCCCTCCGCCTCACTGCCCTCACCCTCATTGCCCGTCTGGATACCGCCCCCTTGGCCGAAGCCTGCAAAACCGCCAACAACATGACCGACCACCTCGGCACCCTCGCCATTCTCCTCGACAACGGCGCCGGAAAACCCGAACTCGCCGCCTTCGAGCAACGCTTCCAGACCGAACGCCTCGTCATGGACAAATGGTTCGCCCTGCAAATCCTGACCGCTGCCCCAGACGACACCGCCGCTGTCACCGACCGCCTGACCCGGCACCCGCAATTCGACTGGAAAAACCCCAACCGCTTCCGCGCGGTGATCGGTGCCCTCAGCGGCAACCACGCCGGTTTCCACCACGCCAGCGGCTTCGGTTACAAACTCCTCGCCGACTGGCTGCTCAACCTCGATCCCATAAACCCGCAAACCGCCGCCCGCATGTCCACCGCCTTCGAGACGTGGAGCCGCTATGACACCCAACGCCAAGCCAAAGCCAAAGCCGAACTCGCCCGCATCCAGTCAACGCCCGGCCTCAGCCGCGACCTCGGCGAAATGGTCGGCCGCATGCTCGGCACCTGACCAACAGCAAAGCCTCCCCGGGCCGCAATTTCGCATTGGCGAAAATATCCCCGCCGGAGGCACTTACACCCGGCAATACTCCTGCGCACGGGTCCAGGCAGCGATCTCGCGCCGCTTGGACCCGCTGCTGAGCGGCCCCCAGTCGCGCCCGACCCCAAGGCCGCCGTTGCCCGCCACCACGCCGTCCGCCGCGACATTCGGGGCCATGATCCGCACCGCGCATTGCAAATTCGCCGCGCCATCCTTCAGCGCCGCAGCGGAGCGCGCCTCGCAGCCCGCCCGCCGCGCCGTCGCGGGCGCGATCTGCATCAGCCCGACATAGCGCCCGCCGCCGCCCGCGGCCTTGGGGTTATAGCTGCTCTCCTGCTTGGTCGTGGCCGACAGCAGGCCAACCCAGAACGCCCGCCGATCATTCAGCGATGCCTGCACATACTGCGGGCAAAACACCGCAATATCGCGCGGCACCCGCGCGGCCAGCTCGCCATCATGCCGCGCCACTTCCGCCATCGCCGTGGTGGTCCACACCGCCGCCTCAGGCCGGGCATCCCACCGCATCACCGGCAGCACGCCGTCCGGAAAGAACGCGGCAAGGCTCGGAACGTTGATCGCGGCACAGGCCGCAAGCAGGCCCGCACTCAGCACGAGGGCAGCAATTGTCTTGATCGTCATGCAATCCGCAGGGGCAGCATCGCGTCTGGCGCGACATCGCCTGATGGCGGCAACCCCCCGTCCCGGCAAGCAAACCGCCCCGCCGCTCCGCCCTTTCGGCAGCTTTCCGCCTCCCCTACCCTTGCCCCGCCGCCCGCCGATCCCTAGAAAGACCACAATAGAACCGGAGACAGCCATGCTCGATGTGACCCATACCGCCCCGAAACCCAGGATTATCTCTGGCGCCACCGGCGACTGGGAACTGGTGATCGGCATGGAGATTCACGCCCAGGTCGCCTCCAACGCCAAACTGTTCTCGGGCGCCTCCACCCAGGTCGGTGCCGAACCCAATTCCAACGTCGCCTTCGTCGATGCCGCCATGCCCGGCATGCTGCCCGTCATCAACGAATTCTGCATCGAACAGGTCGTCCGCACCGGCCTTGGCCTCAAGGCGCAGATCCACCTGAACTCCGCCTTCGACCGCAAGAACTACTTCTACCCCGACCTGCCGCAAGGCTACCAGATCAGCCAACTGTATCACCCGATCGTCGGCGAAGGCGAAGTGCTCGTTGAACTGGCCGCAGGTATCGCCCGCCTCGTCCGCATCGAACGCATCCATCTGGAACAGGACGCCGGCAAGTCGATCCACGACATGGACCCCGCCATGTCCTTCGTCGATTTCAACCGCACCGGCGTCGCCTTGATGGAAATCGTCTCCCGCCCCGACATCCGCAGCCCCGAAGAAGCCACCGCCTACGTGACCAAACTGCGCCAGATCCTGCGCTACCTGGGCACCTGCGACGGCAACATGCAGAACGGCAACCTGCGCGCCGATGTCAACGTCTCGGTCTGCCGCCCCGGCCAGTATGAAAAATACTGGGCCACGCAAGATTTCGCCCACCTCGGCACCCGCTGCGAAATCAAGAACATGAACTCCATGCGGTTCATGTCCCAAGCCATTGATTTCGAGGCCCGCCGTCAGATTGCGATCTTGGAGGACGGCGGCTCGATTACCCAGGAAACCCGCCTCTACGACCCCGACAAAGGCGAGACCCGCTCGATGCGGTCCAAGGAAGAAGCCCACGACTACCGCTATTTCCCCGACCCCGACCTGTTGCCGCTGGAAATCGAGCAAGCCTGGGTCGACGGTATCGCCGCCTCAATGCCCGAACTGCCCGACGCCAGGAAATCCCGCTTCATGGCCGACTTCGGCCTGACCGATTACGACGCCAATGTCCTGACCGCCGACCTCGACTGCGCCGCCTTTTTCGAAACCGTGGCCTATGGCCGCGACGGCAAGTCCGCCGCCAACTGGATCATCAACGAGCTTTTCGGCCGCCTGAACAAGGAAGCCAAGCATATCACCGACAGCCCGCTCACCACCCAGCAACTCGGCGGCCTCCTCGACCTGATCGGTTCCGGCGAAATCTCCGGCAAGATGGCGAAAGACCTCTTTGAAATCCTGTGGACCGCCGGTGGCGACCCCGCCGAACAGGCCGCGAAACACGGCATGAAACAAGTCACCGATGCTACTGAGATCGAAGCCGCCGTCGACGCCATCATTGCCGCCAACCCCGCCCAGGTCGAAAAGGCCCGCGCCCAGCCCAAACTCGCCGGCTGGTTCACCGGCCAGGTTTTGAAAGCCACCGGCGGCAAGGCCAACCCGGCAACCGTGGGCGAACTTGTGGCCAGAAAACTCGGCCTCTGACCCCTATTATCTGTCCACAAATATCCTGCGGGGGTCCGGGGGTGCAAAACCCCCGGCCTTGGTCAACCGGCGCCGCGCCTGCCGCACCATCGACACCGTATAGATCGCCAGCGCCGCCCAGATCATCGGAAATGCCACCATCTGCGCCCGCCCGAACGGCTCGCCGAACACAAACACCGCCGTCAGGAAAATCATCGTCGGCGCGATATATTGCAAGATGCCAATCGTCGACAGCCGCAGCAGCTTGGCCCCATTGGCGTAGATCATCAGCGGCACCGCCGTCACCAACCCGCCGCACAGCAGCAGCAGATCGTCCCCGACAGCGCCGATCAGGAAATGCCCCTGCCCCGTGCCCCCCAGCCAGCCGACAAGCGCCAGCGCGGGCAGCAGCAGGATCAGAATCTCCAGCATGAACCCCTGGTTGGGTCCGATCGGCAGCGATTTCTTCAGATAGGCGTAGAACCCCCAGGTCACGGTCAGCCCCAAAGCCACCCAAGGCAGCCCGCCCGTCGCAAGGGTCAGGATCACCACCGCCAAAGCCACCAGCCCGATCGCCAGCTTCTGCACCAGCGCCAGCCGTTCTCCCAGCAGCAACCAGCCCAGAAAAATACTGAACAGCGGGTTGATATAATAGCCCAAAGCCGCATCCAGCGCGTGGCCCGCCCCCACCGCCCAGACATAAATCCCCCAGTTGACCGAGATCAGCGCCGCCGTCGCCGCCGCCATCCCCAGCATCCGCGGCGTCCGCAACGCCTCCCGCAACTCCGCCATCCGCCCGCTGTACCACAACACGGCAGCCGCAATCGGCACCGACCAGATTACCCGGTGCGCAATCACCTCGGCGGGCGAGATATGCGCCACCGCCTTCAGGTAGATCGGCAGAAATCCCCAGATGAGATAGGCAGTCAGGGCAAAGCCAAAACCGCGCAGACTGTCTTCGTTCTTGGGGGGCAGATCGCTCATGCCCCCTCCTAAATCCGCCATCCCAAAACCACCACATCAAACTTGTGCCCGTCACAAAGGACGAACCAAACCGGTAAGGTGCGTCATGGGACGCACCTTGCGCCATGATCACCGCCGCCGCGTCAGATATGCCATCGTAAACGCCGCATAGCCCGCCGCCGTCACCCGCAATTCAGCTTTCAGCACGCCATGCAACTCCGGCAGATGATGAAACGGCACGCTCGGCATCACGTGATGTTCGACATGATAGGGCATGTTCCATGCCAGAATGCGCACCAGCGCCGTCGTGAACACCGTCCGCGTATTCTCGAACATATTGGCAACCCGAGGACAGTCACCATGCTCCGCCAGCAAGTAAATCCGCAAAAACGGCTGCCCTAAAACCACCGGCAGCAGCCAGACCCAGAACAACAACGGCGTCACCAGCAGCGACCCCAGAACCGCCGCGTAGCCCAAACCCATCCAGCGCGCCTGCGCCACCATCCGTCCCACCGCGCCTGATGGCAGATACTCCGCCTTCGCCTTCCCCCGCACCAACTGCCCCAGCAACCGCACCTGCGACAGCCAATACGGCAGCCCCGACACCTGCCAGACCCAGGCCGCCCAAGTCTCCGGCTTGCCGCCCGCCAGTTCCGGGTCACGCCCCGCGATATTGGTCCAGCGATGATGCGCCAGATGAAAATAACGGAACCACTCGAACGGCAGCACAATCAAGAATCCGCAAGCCCGCCCAACCCATTCGTTCAAAACCTCACTGGCAAACGGCGTCTTGTGCGTCGCCTCATGCTCCAGCGTGAACAGAAAGACGATCAGCACCCCCTGCAGCGGCAACAAAGCCCACCACAGCGGCAACCCAAACCCGATCCAAAAGCCCAAGGCAAGGATCGCCCCGCCATGCAGGGCCAGATGCCGCAACCCCGCCGCATCCGACCGCGCGGTCAGCCTTGCCCGCAACTCCGGCTCCAGCGACGCCATAAATTCCCGATGATCCATCGCCGCCCATTCCTTAACGCAAGGTTAAACAGGTCCGCCAACCCATTGACCGGGAACGATTTCGCCAGGTGTCCACATGTGGACATCAAGCCTGCGGCAGATCAAACCCCGGTTCGGCCAGTTCAAATCCGGCAAACCGGAACCCCGGCGACACCGTGCAACCGACCAGCGACCAGTCGCCGGTCGACTGCGCTGACTGCCAGAACCCGGCGGGCACCACAGCCTGCACCGCCTCACCCGCCAGCACCTCCGGCCCCAGCCGAACCTGCCGCGCGCCCGCCTCACCCAGCCACAACAGCAGCGGAGCGCCAGCATGAAACAACCAGATCTCATCGGCATCCACCCGGTGCCAATGCGATCTTTCGCCCGCCTTCAGCAGAAACAGGATCGCTGTTCCACTGGCGCGACCCGCTACCTCCGGCCCGACCCAGGTCTGCCGATACCAGCCGCCTTCCGGATGCGGTTGCAGACTCAATCCGGCAATGATCAGGTCTGCCTCCACCTCACGCCTTCAGGATCGACCGTCCGGCAAACTCCGCCGTCTCGCCCAGCATCTCCTCAATGCGGATCAACTGGTTATACTTGGCCAGCCGGTCCGAGCGTGACAGCGAGCCGGTCTTGATCTGGCCGCAGTTGGTCGCCACCGCCAGATCGGCAATCGTCGCATCCTCGGTTTCGCCCGAGCGGTGGCTCATGACATTGCTATAGCCCGCCCGGTGCGCCATATCGACCGCCGCCAGCGTCTCGGTCAGCGTGCCGATCTGGTTGACCTTGACCAGCATCGAATTGGCGCAGCCTTGCTGAATGCCCATCGCCAGCCGCTTGGGGTTGGTCACGAACAGATCGTCGCCGACAAGTTGAATCTTGCGGCCCAAAGTCTCGGTCAACAGCTTCCAGCCCGCCCAGTCATCTTCCGAACAGCCGTCTTCAATCGAGATGATCGGATAATCCGCCGCAAGCCCGGCCAGAAACGCCACATTTTCCTCGATCGACAGCGACTTGCCCTCGCCCTTCATCTCATAGCGGCCGCCCTTGAAATACTCGGTCGCCGCACAATCGAGCGCCAGACAAACATCGTCCCCCGGCTTGTAGCCCGCCTTCTCAATCGACTTCAGGATGAAATCCAAAGCGTCCCGCGCGGAACTCAGGTTCGGCGCAAAGCCGCCCTCGTCGCCGATCCCGGTGTTGTGGCCCGCGTTCTGCAATTCCTTCTTCAGGGTGTGGAAAATCTCCGACCCCATGCGCACCGCTTCGCGGATATTCTCCGCCCCGACCGGCATGATCATGAATTCCTGAATATCAATCGGATTGTCGGCATGTTCGCCGCCGTTGATGATGTTCATCATCGGCACCGGCAGAACCCGGGCCGAAGTCCCCCCGACATAGCGGTACAGCGGCTGGCCCGAAACCTCTGCCGCCGCCTTGGCCACCGCCAGCGACACACCCAGAATCGCATTGGCCCCCAGCCGACCCTTGTTCGGCGTGCCGTCCATCTCGATCATGGTGCGGTCGATGCCAACCTGCTCGGTCGCGTCAAAGCCGACGATTTCCTCGGCAATCTCGCCGTTCACCGCCGCCACTGCCTCCAGCACGCCGCGGCCTTTGTAGCGTGTCTTGTCGCCATCGCGGCGCTCCACCGCCTCATGGGCACCGGTGGACGCCCCCGACGGCACCGCCGCACGGCCCATCGCCCCGCTTTCCAGATGCACATCCACCTCGACCGTCGGGTTGCCCCGGCTGTCCAGAATTTCGCGGGCATGAATGTCGATGATCGTGCTCATTGGGGGCTCCTCGGGGGCTCGGATTGCGTTGGCCAAGGTCTTACAGGGCAGGCGAAGTCATGGAAAGCATTTTGCGTTTGCGCTCGCGGGCAAAGGAATACAGCCCCGATCCGATGATCAGCGCGGCCCCCCACAGCGTCAGCGCGTCGGCAGGCTCGTTGAAAATCAGCCAGCCGATGATGATCGCAAACACCAGCCGGGCATAGCGGAACGGCGCCACCGTGGCGACCTCGCCGGTTCGCGCCGCCGCCGTGATCGCCCAGTAGCCTGCCGAGCCAAACAGTCCCAGCAGGCCCAACTGCACCGCCTGTACACCACTTGGCACCACCGCCTCGCCGGTCCATGCCATCATCAGGACCCCCAAGAGCGTGATCGCCATCGCGCCCCAGGCCGACACCTGCGCCGAGGAAAACGCCGCCGGCACCGCGCGTGACGCCAGATCGCGCACCGCCAGCCCCGCTACCGTGATCAGCACCCACAAGGCCGCCGGGCGGAACCCGTCCAGACCGGGCCGGATCACCAGCAGCACCCCGGCAAAGCCGACCGCAATTGCCGTCCAGCGCCGCCAGCCGACCTGTTCGCGCAAGAACAGCGCCGCCCCCATCGTCACCACCAGCGGCATCGCCTGCAACACCGCCGAAACCGTCGGCAACGGCACCGTGGCGATCGCCGTCACATAGGCGATCGAACCCACCATCTCGCCCAGATTGCGCAGCACCACCGCAGGCCGCCACATCGCCCGCACCCAGACGCTTTTGCCCGACCGCCGCGCCAGCGCGCCAAAGATCGGAATGCCGAACAGCCCGGCGATCAGGATGATCTCTCCGGTCGGCACGGCCGTGGCCGCCAGCTTGATGAACATATCCTCCAGCGCAAACAGCGCCATCGAGGCGACCATCAGCAGTATCCCGCGCAGATTGTCGGATTGCATCAGGTTTTCCGGCTCGGCACGCCCAGCAGTTCCAGCCGGTGCCCGATCAGCCGGTAGCCCAGCCGTGCCGCAATCTTTTCCTGCAACGCCTCGATCTCGGGATCGACAAACTCGATCACCTGCCCCGAATTCACGTCGATCAGATGGTCATGGTGGTCGCGCTCGGCATCCTCGTACCGCGCCCGCCCGTCGCCGAATTCGTGCTTTTCCAGGATCCCCGCCTCTCCGAACAGCTTCACCGTGCGGTAGACCGTCGCCAATGAAATCTTCGGGTCGATCCGCGCCGCGCGGGCATACAGCTCCTCGACATCGGGGTGATCCTCGGCATCGCCGATCACCCGCGCCACGACCCGGCGCTGATCGGTCATCCGCAGACCGCGGGCTTCACAGCGTGCGATGATATCGGCCATGTCCGGCTCCACCCTTTGCACCGCGCATTACGGCAAACCCTGCCACGCCGCCAGAGGTTTCAACGCCGCCTGCGCTTGACCCGGCGCCCGAGCCCGCCACGCCCGTCAAGATTGCAGGCCTGGCCCGGATCTTCGCAATTTTTCCTACCCGGTTCATTTTTGCCGAACCGTTGTCGCCAAGCCGCATCGCCGCAGCCATGCCGGGGTCGGGAAGGAATCGTTTCCGTCAATCTGAAGGTGCCAATCACGCATGGAATCGCGTGCAGGTGCGCTCCGCCACTTCAGCCAAAATCTTATCCACAGGCAGCAAATAGGCCCCCGGCCTTGGATTTTGCCGCCCCGTCCCGCTGCCGCCAACAGCTTCTCCACCGTTCCGCCCACAGCCCGGCAAGACCCTGCCACCACGCCACCCCTAGACATGGTCGCATCGTCAAGCACAAAATCTTGGGGGTAAGTGTAAAATATCCGTTGCTGGAATGCTGAATATGGATCAGTTTGATCAGGTCGGATCAGGGCTATCTGAAACCACCCGGTCCGAGGAGGCACGCACAGCCAGGGCCATTGCAGGGTCGGTCGGTCTTTCTCGAAAGGCGGGCGCATAGGGCTGTTCGGGTCTTCGGCGTTGGGACAGTGAACCATTGGCGTGTCGGACGGGCTGCGAAAAGCCCTGCCGCAATATAGGGACGGACGGGGCAAATGAAGATCGAGCGCAAGTTTACCGCAGCGGAAACCGGGGCCTATGGCACCGTCCCGTTCAACCTGACCACCTCTGAAATCCGCAACCCGGATGGCACGGTCGTGTTCCGCAACGAAGCGGTCGAGGTGCCCGAAGGCTGGAGCCAGGTCGCCGCCGACGTGCTGGCGCAGAAATACTTCCGTAAGGCCGGGGTTCCGGCCCGCCTCCGCCGCGTCAAGGAACCGGGCATCCCGCAATTCCTGTGGCGCTCGGTCCCCGACGAAGCCGCCCTCGAAACCCTGCCGCCCGAGGACCGCTTTGTCGGCGAAACCTCCGCCAGGCAGGTCTTCGACCGCCTCGCCGGGGCCTGGACCTATTGGGGCTGGAAAGGTGGCTATTTCACCACCGAAGCCGATGCGAAAGCCTATTGCGACGAAATGCGCTTCATGCTGGCCCGTCAGATGGCCGCGCCGAATAGCCCGCAATGGTTCAACACCGGCCTGCATTGGGCCTACGGCGTCGATGGCCCGGCGCAGGGCCATTATTACGTCGAACACACCACCGGCGAGTTGACCAAGTCGCAATCCGCCTACGAACACCCGCAACCGCACGCCTGCTTCATCCAGTCGGTCAAGGATGACCTCGTCGGCGAAGGCGGCATCATGGACCTCTGGGTCCGCGAGGCGCGCCTCTTCAAATACGGCTCCGGCACCGGCACCAACTTCTCCTCGCTGCGCGGCGAGGGCGAGCGGCTGTCCGGTGGCGGCAAATCGTCTGGCCTGATGGGCTTTCTCAAGATCGGCGACCGCTCGGCCGGGGCGATCAAATCCGGCGGCACCACCCGCCGCGCCGCCAAAATGGTGATCTGCGACATGGATCACCCCGACATCGAGGAATTCATCAACTGGAAGGTGATCGAGGAACAAAAGGTCGCCTCCCTCGTCGCTGGCTCCAAAGTCCACGAAGCCCGCCTGAACGACATCTTCGCCGCGATCAAACTGTGGGACGGTGCCGCCACCGACGCCGTGGACCCCTTGAAGAACGCCGCCCTCAAAACCGCGATCAAGGCCGCCAAAAAGGCCATGATCCCCGACACCTACACCTTCCGCATCCTGCAATACGCGGCCCAGGGCTTCACCTCGATCGAATTCCCGACCTATGACACCGACTGGGATTCGGAAGCCTACATGACCGTATCGGGCCAGAACTCCAACAACTCGGTCCGCGTCACCGACGCCTTCCTGCGCGCGGTCAAAGAGGATCTGCCGTGGGAACTGATCCGCCGCACCGATGGCCGCGTCGCCAAGACCACCTCGGCCCGTGACCTGTGGGACCAGATCGGCCACGCCGCCTGGGCCTGCGCCGACCCCGGCATCCAGTTCCACGATACCGTCAACGCCTGGCACACTTGCCCGGAAGATGGCGCAATCCGGGGGTCCAACCCCTGTTCGGAATACATGTTTCTCGACGACACCGCCTGCAACCTCGCCTCGATGAACCTGCTGACCTTCTACAAGGCTGACAAGTTCGACGCCGAGGCCTATATGCACGCCTCCCGGCTCTGGACCATCACCCTGGAGATCTCGGTGATGATGGCGCAGTTCCCGTCCAAGGAAATCGCGCAACTCTCCTATGACTTCCGCACCTTGGGCCTCGGCTACGCCAACATCGGCGGCCTCCTCATGAACATGGGCCTCGGCTATGACAGCCGTGAGGGCCGCGCCCTTTGCGGCACCCTGACCGCGATCATGACCGGCGTCGCCTATGCCACCTCCGCCGAGATGGCCCGCGAACTCGGCGCGTTCCCCGGCTACGGCCGCAACGCCGCTCATATGCTGCGCGTCATCCGCAACCACCGCGCCGCCGCCTATGGCAAAACCGCCGGATATGAGGAACTGAACGTCGCACCCGTCGCCCTCGACCACATCAACTGCCCGGATCAACGCCTTGTATCCCTTGCGCAATCCGCCTGGGACGAAGCCCTGACTTTGGGAGAGGCGCACGGCTACCGCAACGCCCAGACCACCGTCATCGCCCCCACCGGCACCATCGGTCTGGTGATGGACTGCGACACCACCGGCATCGAGCCCGACTTCGCGCTGGTCAAGTTCAAGAAACTCGCAGGCGGCGGCTATTTCAAGATCATCAACCAATCCGTCCCCGCCGCCTTGGAAAAACTCGGCTACCCGACCTCCCAGATTGCCGAGATCACCGCCTATGCCGTCGGCCACGGCTCCATCGGCAACTGCCCCGGCATCAACACCACCGCGCTGGTCAGCCGTGGCTTCGGCCCGGCGGAACTCGACAAGATCGAAGCCGCCCTGCCCGCCGCCTTCGACATCCGCTTCGTCTTCAACCAATGGACCCTGGGCGAGGATTTCTGCACCAAAACCCTGAAAATCGCCGCCGCGAAACTGGCCGACCCGACGTTCGACCTCCTCCAGCACCTCGGTTTCACCAAGGCGCAGGTCGCCGCCGCCAATGACCACATCGTAGGCACCATGACGCTGGAAGGTGCCCCGCATTTGCACCAGAAACACTACTCGGTCTTCGATTGCGCCAATGCCTGCGGCAAGACCGGCAAGCGCTTCCTGTCGGTCGAAAGCCATATCCACATGATGGCCGCCGCCCAGTCGTTCATCTCGGGGGCGATCTCGAAAACCATCAACATGCCGAACAACGCCTCGATCACCGACGCCTTGGCCGCCTACGAACTGTCGTGGTCCTTGGGCATCAAGGCCAACGCGCTTTACCGCGACGGCTCCAAACTCAGCCAACCCCTCGCCTCTGCCCTCGTTGAAGACGACGACGAAGCCGAAGAAATCCTCAGCTCAGGCTCCCTCCAGGAAAAGGCCGTCACCCTCGCCGAAAAGATCGTCGAAAAGATCATCATCAAGGAAGTCATCCGCACCAACCGCGAGAAACTGCCCGAACGGCGCAAGGGCTATACCCAAAAGGCCATCGTCGGCGGCCACAAGGTCTATCTGCGCACCGGCGAATATGTCGATGGGCGGCTCGGCGAGATCTTCATCGACATGCACAAGGAAGGTGCCGGCTTCCGCGCCATGATGAACAACTTCGCCATCGCCATCTCGGTCGGGTTGCAATACGGCGTGCCGCTGGAGGAATATGTCGAAGCCTTCACCTTCACCCGCTTTGAACCCGCCGGCATGGTCCAGGGCAACGACAGCGTGAAAAACGCCACCTCGATCCTCGACTACATCTTCCGCGAACTGGCGATCAGCTATCTCGACCGTACCGACCTCGCCCATGTCAAACCGACCGGCGCCTCGTTCGACGATCTGGGCCGCGGCGTCGAAGAAGGCAAGCGCAACCTCTCCGAAGTCAGCGACTCCGCCGCCACCCGTGGTCTGGAGGTGCTGAAACAGATCTCCTCCACCGGCTACCTGCGCAAACGTCTGCCGCAGGAACTGGTGGTTCTTCAAGGTGGCATAGGAAATGGAGCGGTGGCGCTCAGTGGTGGGATTTTTGACTCACCCGCGTTTGAGACCATTCGCGAAAATGCAATTGCTGCCAGCCAAGCAGTTTCCAGCATGATGAGCGCACCAGAAATTGCGAGCATCCGGGCCGCTGCTGAAGCAAGTTCCACCGGAATTTCGCAACTAATGGGCAGCGGTGCCGTCCAGCGCGTCAAGGCCAAGATGCAAGGCTACGAAGGCGACCCCTGCGGCGAATGCGGCAACTACACGCTGGTGAGGAACGGCACCTGCATGAAGTGCAACACCTGCGGCGGGACGTCCGGGTGTAGCTGAGGAAATTGGGGTTGGGGAGCGTTGGTTGCACGACGCTCCCCTGCTCTCCCGCATTGTTGTGCACGCTGCGGGGCAAGCTGTCTCGTCCCAGATGGGGCGATGGCCAGTGATGGCCACGAACGGGATCAGTCGGCAATGGCGTGCTCGCTTATACAGGCTTTCCCCACAGAAAACTGTGGATGCCTGTGGAAAAAGGAGCGCCAGAGATGGCCAAAAATACCGGTGATAACTTCCGTAGAGGTGCGGTGACTGGGCGAACCCAGTTCCAGCGCCCCGATGGGCATTACCAGAAACGCGATGAGGGGACTGGCCACTTCATGCCGGTCAAAGAGTCGGTCGGCCCCTACAAAGGGGTCGCAAATGAGCCCGACGGTCGGGACACCGACAACTCCTGAGTTTTGCCCATAGCGCCAAATTGTCAGGCGGGGGCTGCTTTCCGCCTGACGTAAAGTTCAAGCTTCGCGCGACCGCTGCGGTCGTTCGACCAGAAAAAAGAAAACTTGAAATGACTTCTGAAATTGACGTGATCGTTCCCGTGTTGCGTGTCTTGGGGAACACGCCTGCTGGATGGCTCCCGACAGGGGAGGTTCGGCGGCGAGTGAAAGACACCCTTCGACTTACCGTCGAGGATCTGAAACCCCTCAGAAACCGCCACGATTTTCGGATTGACCAAACCATTCGCAACCTGAAATCTCACAAGGGTGAGCCGGGCAATCCGTTCTTTGAGGGACTGCTGCGCGACGTGGCTCGGGGGTACGCCATCACTGAACGCGGCAGACGTGCCTTAACCACGCCGCGCCTGTGATGGTAGAGTACTAAAAACCGCCAGAATCCGTACTTGGCCCTCTCTCCTCATTGGGAAGAGAGGGCCAAGTTGATGGCGTTAGTTGCACATTCACCAGAACACCGCCCTATTAGTTAAGCCAACCCCATCGGGAAATCCTGTAGACCCGATGTCGGCGGAGTGTAGGCGCATTGTAGGTTTCGAAAATTGCGGAATTTCCCAGCATTAACTGGGTTTTTTTACCTGATTCGGAGTCTCGATCAAATTCCCATTTCAGCAACCCAACCACCTACAAAACCCCAAGCCAAACCTTGCAGCCCAACCGCTTCTGGTATCTCATGCCTCCGCCCTAAGCCGAGGTTCCAATGCCCAACCGCACCCCCCGCGCCACCCTGCAAGTCGATCAAATCCTTGCCGATTTTCTGGAATCCCGCGCCCTGCCCGGCACCGGCATCACCGCCGATCACTTCTGGGCAGGCTTTGCCGACCTGATCCACAGCTTCGGCTCCCAGAACCGCGCCCTCCTTGCCAAACGCGACCACCTGCAAAGCCAGATCGACCACTGGCACATCGCCCACCGCGATCACCCCCACGACCCCCAAGCCTACATCACCTTCCTGCGCGACATCGGCTATCTCCTTGCCGAGCCTGACAATTTCCAGATCGACACCCAGAACGTCGATCCCGAAATCGCCCGTATCCCCGGCCCGCAACTCGTCGTGCCCATCACCAATGCCCGCTATGTCCTGAACGCCGCCAACGCCCGCTGGGGCAGCCTGTATGACGCCCTCTACGGCACCGATGCGATGGGTTCCCCCGCCCCCACCGGCGGCTATGACCGCGGTCGTGGCGCAAGGGTTGTGGCACGGGCGCGGGTGTTCCTCGACGAGGCTTTCCCGATCCAGAACACCAGCCATGCCGATGTCCGCCGCTATTACATCTCCAACGGAGCCTTGCTGATCGACGACCAACCCCTTCAAAACCCTGAGAAATTCGCAGGCTACCGTGGCAACCCCAGGGCCCCGGACTCCGTCCTGCTGGTCAACAACGGCCTCCACGTCGAACTCATCTTCGACCGCGCCCACCTGATCGGCAGCCGCGATCAGGCCGCCCTTGCCGACATCGTTCTGGAATCCGCGATCTCCGCCATCATGGATTGCGAGGACTCGGTCGCCTGCGTCGATGCCGAAGACAAGACCGCCGCCTATGCCAACTGGCTGGGCACCATGCAGGGCACCCTGACCGCCGATTTCGCCAAGGGCGGCAGGCCCATGACCCGCGCCCTCAACGCCGACCGCCAATTCACCGCCCCCGACGGCAAGCCCTTGATTCTGAAAGGCCGTGCCCTGTTGTGGATCCGCAATGTCGGCCACCTGATGACCAACCCCGCCATCCTCGACCGCGACGGACGCGAGGTGCCCGAGGGCCTGATGGACGCGATGATCACCACTTTGATCGCCAAGCACGACCTGAACAAACCGGACGGCCTGCGCAATTCCCACCACGGCTCGGTCTATGTCGTCAAACCCAAGATGCACGGGCCGGAAGAAGTGGCCTTCACCGACGCCATCTTCACCCGCGTCGAAGCCATTCTCAACCTTCCCCAAAACACCGTAAAACTCGGCGTCATGGATGAGGAACGCCGCACCTCCGCCAATCTGAAAGCCTGCATCAAGGCTGCCAGGTCGCGGATTGCCTTCATCAATACCGGCTTTCTCGACCGCACCGGCGACGAGATTCACACTTCGATGGAGGCGGGACCGTTCTCCCGCAAGGACTTCATCAAACGCAAGGCCTGGATCGGAGCTTACGAGAATCAGAACGTCGACATCGGCCTCGAATGCGGCCTGTCGGGCCGTGCCCAGATCGGCAAGGGCATGTGGGCCGCCCCCGACCTGATGGCCGCGATGCTGGAACAGAAGATCGACCATCCCAAGGCCGGGGCCAATTGCGCCTGGGTGCCCTCGCCCACCGCCGCCATCCTGCATGCGCTGCATTATCACAAAATTGACGTCTTCGCCGTACAACGCCGGATCGCGGCGGGCGGGCGGCGCGCCTATGTCGAAACTCTCTTGGAAATCCCGCTCGCCTCCTACCGTCGCTGGACCGAAACCCAGATATTGCAAGAGGTGGAAAACAACGCCCAAGGCATTCTCGGCTATGTCGTCCGCTGGATTGACCAGGGCGTCGGCTGTTCCAAAGTGCCGGACATGCACAACATCGGCCTGATGGAAGACCGCGCCACCTGCCGCATCTCGGCGCAACATATCGCCAACTGGCTACATCATGGCGTGGTTTCTGAACTACAAGTCATTGATTCACTACGCAAAATGGCCGCCGTGGTGGATCGCCAAAACGCTGATGACGCGGCCTATGTCCCGATGGCCCCCGGCTTCAACGGCATCGCCTTTGCTGCGGCACAAGATCTGGTGTTGATGGGCCGCGTTCAACCCTCTGGCTATACTGAACCGATCCTGCACGCCCGCAGGCTGGAGAAGAAATCCGCCTAGCCGATGTCCAGTGCAATCGCGTGAACCCGCTGATTCAAATCACCCAAAGCACTTTGAACGGCCCGGTGCCGAGCAACCCTCGTCATCGCAGCCAAATCTTCCGCCCGGATGCGGATGGCAAAATGGCTTTCGCCCGAGCCATCATCGCCGCCATGACCCGCATGTTTGGAACTTTCGTTCACCACCGCCAGTTCCGTCGGCGAAAAGGCGCGGGTCAACCGCTCCGTGATCTCTTCAGCCACGCCCATGTCACGCTTTCCCCTTCTATCTGCTGGCAAAACGCTTAAACTCATGGCCCAGAGTCGGAAAGGCCAGATATGACCAGTCGTCCCCCCTTTGAATTCGACATCCGTGTTTCGTCCGACAAGGCCAAGCGCAAGACCGGGCGGCGCGGCATGTCCGGGGCTTTCGACACCTCGACCAAGGCTTGCGATTTTCCCGGCTGCAAGGAAAAGGGGGCCTACCGCGCCCCGAAATCACCCGACCATCTGGATGAATTCTTCTGGTTCTGCCGCGACCATGTCCGCGAGTACAACCTGAAATGGAACTTCTTTGGCGCGGCGACGGACGAGGAATTCCAGAAGCTGCTGGAAAAAGACCGGCTGTGGGAACGCGAAACCAAACCGTTTTCGCGCAAGGACGATGGCCGGGCCTGGGCGCGGCTGGGGGTCGATGATCCGATGCAGTTGCTCGGGCCGAACGCCACCCAAAGCCCCGGCAAGCCTGTCTCGAACTCCACCCGCAAACTGCCCGCGCCAGAACGCAAGGCAGTGGAGATTCTGGATGCCAGAGACACCTGGACAAAAACCGAAATCCGCAAGCAATACAAAGGCCTGGTCAAGGACCTTCATCCAGATATGAACGGCGGCGACCGCTCTGATGAGGAACGTATGCAAGAGGTGGTCTGGGCCTGGGATCAGTTGAAAGACAGCCGCTATTTCAAGGAATAGCTACACTTGCCGGATGAAGTCATACTTCAGCAGCCAGATCAGCACGCGGTCGATATACATCGGTTGCAGCCGCGTCGCCCCTGAAATCGCCGCCACTGCGGTGCCGTCCGCGCCTTGCGCGGTGACCACGTCCAGCACGGCGGCAATCTGATCGGCGCTGGCGAAATGGCGGTTCAGCGCCTGATAATTGCGCAGCGCCAGCACCTCGCGCAGGCTGGCCCGGGCGGCCAGATTGCAGGCGACAAAGCGGGCCGCAGAAAAATCGGCGGTCGCGCTGGGGTAGCCCTGAAACAGCAGCGTCGGCGACGGCGCAATCGGCAGGCCATGCCCCGGCGTCCGCACCGCCGCGGCACCACCGGCGCGGCGGCGGGCGTCCTGTTCGCCCCACAGCGCCTGAAACTGCGGGATCACCGCAACCCAGTCATACACCGTCCGCGCCCTGACCTGCGCCGCCTGCCCCAGCCTGCGCCGCAGATCGGGGTTCTGTGCCAGTTGCAAAATCCGCGCGGTCAGATCAGCCATATCGACCTCGGTCAGCGCCGAAACCGCCGCACAATACTGGGAATAGTCGTCAATGCCGCCCTGCAACCGCAGCGCCTCATTGGCCAGATGGCGCGGCCCCAGCATCCGCGTCCGGACCCGCAGTCCGACATCCGGTGTCACAGTATCCTTCATCCCGTCCCAGTCCGACACCAGAAGCGGCAGCCCCGCCGCCATCCCCTCCAATGGCGCAAGGCCAAAGGTTTCCTGAATGTTATCAATCATGAACAGGAACACATCCGCCCCCGACAGCGCCGCCTTGCGGTGCTCTGCCTTGGCACCGTCCAGCAGCAGAAAACCGACATCCGGCATCAGCCTGGCCGCGCCTTCGACAAAGACAGCCTTCGCGTAGCCGTGCCGAAACAGCCCGCAAAACACCACATGCAGCTTTTGCCCCGGCGCCAGGGCATCCTGCGCCGCCTGCATGGCCAGATAAATCGGCAAGGGATCGAACTTTTCATGCGGGGTCAGCCGGGCGATCGTGGCGAAAACCACATCCTCCGGGCCACAGCCCAACTGGTCCCGCAGGGCCTGCCGTGCCGCAGGGTCCGGTGCAAAGTCGGCACCATGAATCCCCAGCGGGATGACCGGGAACATCGGGCGCGGCGGCGGCTCGTTGCGAAACCGCTGGCGGATATGGTCGTCGATCAGGTCCATCTGCACCGAAACCGCGCCCTGCACGGCCCGCGAGGTGCAGATCACCGCATCCCATTCCATCACCGGTGCCATCCGCAGGTCAAAAAACCCCTGCATGATCCCCATCGTCGACGTGGTATGGGTAATGCCGCAAACCGCCCAGGCATCCGAGCCGAAATCCGCCCGCCGCCACGCCTCGCCGGCGATATTGGCCGCCGGATAAAACAGGTTGGCCAAGGGTGCCATGCTGCCGGGCCGGACCAGCCCCACCGGCCGCAGCTTCTTGTCCGGGCGCAACTCGCGCACCAAAGCCTCGACCTCGGCCGCCTCTGCCGCGGCCTTGGCGAGGATCACAAACTCCTCGACCTCGCCATGCCGCAGATAGCCTTTGAGGAAACTCTCCCCCGCCACCCTGCGGCCATTGATGCCCTTGCTGGCCGGCGCATAGCCATCCGAGGCATAGAAAATCGCGGCATTCGCCTTCATCTGCGCTGCATCCACAGCCAGGGCGTCGGCCCGCCGCGCCATTCCCAAAGCGCGATCAAGCGGTCAAGGTCGCTGAGACTTTCCATCCAGTCCGGCAGATCGGTGCTGATCTTCCGGTCCAGCCGGAGGATGGTATGGCTGGCGGCAAAACGGCTGGCAATTAGATCGGACAGGCCGGGCCGCATGACATCATGGGTTTCCACCAGAATGTCGGCGAACAGCAGGCCGGGGGCCAAAACCGGGTCCAGCAACTCCGCCTCCGCCCCTTCAATGTCGCACAGCACCAGCACCGACTGATCCGCACAGATCGCAAAATCGGCATGGTCCATCCGCCCGCCGACCTCGACCCGGTCCGCCACCCCATTGCGCGCCGCCAGCATCCCGCACAGCGCCTGCGCCTTGGGGTTTTCATCGCGGGCCAGCACGCGCGCTCCCGGTATCCGCCGCGCCAGACCCACGGCGTAATAGCCCTCGGCACAGCCCACGTCGATCACCAGCGGGTATGCCCGGGCGATGATCGCTTCGATCACCGGCGCCAGGCTCGCCTCGTAACACCCCAGCAGCCGCGCCGAACGCGAGCCTTCCGAGGCGCGAAAGGCATAGTCCATGCCCCGAAACGGACCGGACAGAACCTTGGTCCCCGACCGTTCCAGAATCGTATTGGCCAGCAGTTCCGCCCGCCACTTCGCCAGATGCCGCAGGGCGGCGGCAAGCTGGGCAGCGTCCGCTGGCGCTGCGGCGATCTTGCGCAGGGTCTCGGTCGCGGCAAGCGTCAGCGGCGAGGCGGGGGGCAAGGGCAAGACTCCTGAACGTTTCCCAATGGATAGCGGTCAGCCCCTGCCCTGTCTACTGTGCTTGGCTGGCGGCACAGGCCGGTCAGGCCCTAGCAAAGGCCGGCGGGCTGGCGGCCGCCGCTCACGCAATCGCCGCCCCGCCCGGTTGCGACGCATCGTCATCGTGCCCGCGCCCCTTGCAGCCCCCGGCGGAATGTTCCACACCAGTCCCTGAAACGCGGAACCCGCCACTGGGGTCTGCCATCTGGTTATGGGCGGTTGGAATGCTGGATACGGTCGTAAAACCCACGGAAGACATCTCGGTCCGCGAGGTGTTTGGCATTGATACCGAGATGAAGGTCAAGGGCTTTGCCGAGGCGACCGACCGGGTGCCTGCGGTCGATCCGACCTATAAATTCGACCCTGACACCACTTTGGCGATCCTCGCCGGTTTCGCCTATAACCGCCGGGTGATGATTCAGGGCTATCACGGCACCGGCAAATCGACCCATATCGAACAGGTCGCGGCGGCGCTGAAATGGCCCTGCGTGCGGGTCAACCTTGACAGCCATATCAGCCGGATCGACCTGATCGGCAAGGATGCGATCAAGCTGCGCGACGGCAAGCAGGTGACGGAATTCCACGAAGGCATCCTGCCCTGGGCCCTGCGCAACCCGGTGGCCATCGTGTTCGACGAATATGACGCGGGCCGCCCGGATGTGATGTTCGTCATCCAGCGCGTGCTGGAACATGACGGCAAGCTGACCCTGCTGGATCAGAACGAGATCATCACCCCCCATCCCAGCTTCCGGCTGTTCGCCACCTCGAACACCGTCGGTCTCGGCGATACCACCGGCCTTTACCACGGCGTCCAGCAGATCAACCAGGCCCAGATGGACCGCTGGAGCCTTGTCGCCACGCTGAACTACCTTTCGCATGATGCCGAAGCTGCCATCGTTCTGGCCAAAAGCCCGCATTACAACACCGAAAAGGGCCGCAAGCAGATCAGCCAGATGGTGACCGTCGCCGACCTGACCCGCACCGCCTTTATGAACGGCGACCTTTCCACCGTCATGTCGCCGCGCACTGTGCTGAACTGGGCGCAAAACGCCGAGATTTTCCGCAACATCGGCTACGCCTTCCGCCTGACCTTCATCAACAAATGCGACGAGCTGGAGCGTTCCACGGTGGCGGAGTTCTACCAACGCTGCTTTGCCGAGGAACTGCCGGAAAGTGCGGCAAGCATGGCGATGAAATAAAGGGGCGGATGAGCAGCGGCCACCCTCGCGCGCTGTCGACGCAGTTTGGCGGGCGGTGGGTACCAAGAGCTTAATTTGATCTGAGCCATCAGGAACTGGCGTTCATCAAGCCGGAAGTCGGCTTTCTTCACGCCCGCGAAGAAAGCCCACTTCGGGCTTGATGAGTGGCTTTGTCACATCCAGACCAAAACCGATTTGACCCGCGCAACGCGCCAGTTTATAAAAACCCCAACCGTCGCTAAATCTGAACGGGTGGTTAACAAAATCGCCAAGGCCCTAATATTGCTCGACTTTACACAGCGTCCACATGTGGACACCTAAGGAGTGGCCCGGCACCAGCAAGTAGGGTACCTGCCAGCCCACCGCCCCCTACTCCGCCCCCAACCGGCTGACCACCACCGTCACTTCCGGCTTCTTGCCGATCTCTTCCATCGTGACCTGCCGCACCACCCGCTTCAGCGCCTCGTCCAGCTTGTCATCGTCGCCCAGCAGTTTCTTGCTGGCGCCGGCGACAAATTCGCCCAGATCGCCCTCCAGCGTTTCCGCCAGATCGCGCCCGCCCTTGCCCTTGGGTGCCAGGCCGCGCAGATCAACCCAGGCATCGCCCAAAGGATCG
>JAYUGA010000139.1:0-14404 GCA_043738565.1 Rhodobacterales bacterium | reverse complement strand
AAACGGCGCTGATTGCGATTTTGCGAAACATCTCAGTCAGTTCCTTTCACTCACTCGGCCGGATCGGCGTAGTGCGACTTGAAGTCTTCTTCGATCGAGGCCGGTTGCAACAACGGCTTTTCCAAGACGCCCAACAGCGGCAGGATCACGAAGAAATAGGCGAACCAGTAGGTCGAGGCGATCAGGCCGATCCAGCTGGTCAGATTGCTGGGTACCTGCGAGCCGGTCCACATCAGCACCACGAAATCGACGACCAGAATGGCGAACCACCATTTGAACATCGGACGATAGCGACCCGACCGGACCGAAGACGTGTCCAGCCACGGCGCCAGCGCCATCGCCAGAATCGCGCCGCCCATCGCCAGAACGCCGAACAGCTTGCTGTCGACGATGCCAAAGGTTAGGAATTGCACCAATTGCACCGCCCAGACGGTGTTATCAAAGGTCCGCAGAATGGCGTAGAACGGCAGCAGATACCATTCCGGCACGATATGCGCCGGGGTCGCCAGCGGATTGGCCTGAACGTAATTCTCCGGGTCGCCCAGATAGTTCGGCATGAAACCCACGACGGCGAAAAACAGCATCAGAATGATGCTCAGCGCGAACAGGTCCTTGATGACGAAATAGGGCCAGAATGGCAGGGTGTCTTTCTCGGCCTCGGCCCTGGAGCCGCGCCGCACCTCCACCCCGGTCGGGTTGTTGTTGCCGGTGGTGTGGAACGCCCAGACATGGACACCGACCAGCGCCGCGATGACGAAGGGCAGCAGGTAGTGCAGGCTGAAAAAGCGGTTCAGCGTCGGATTGTCGACCGCAAAGCCCCCCAGCAGCCATTGCTGGATCGCGGTGCCGATGCCGGGAATGGCGCTGAACAGGCCAGTGATCACCGTGGCGCCCCAGAACGACATCTGGCCCCAGGGCAGCACGTAACCCATGAACGCGGTCGCGATCATCAGGAAATAGATGATCATCCCGATCACCCAGGTCACTTCGCGCGGGGCTTTGTAGCTGCCGTAGTACAGGCCGCGGAAAATATGCATGTAGACCGCAAAGAAGAACAGCGAGGCGCCATTGGCGTGCAGATAGCGTAGCATCACCCCGCCATTCACATCGCGCATGATATGCTCGACCGAGCCGAAGGCCATATCGACGTTCGGCGTGTAATGCATCGCCAGGACGACGCCGGTGACGATCTGCAACGCCAGACAGAAGGTCAGAACGATGCCCCAGATCCACATCCAGTTCAGGTTCTTCGGCGTCGGGATCATCAGCGTGTTGTACAGCAGGCTGACCACCGGAAGGCGGTTGTGAAGCCAGGTTTGAAAGCCGGGTTTCGGCTCGTAGTGGTCGTGCGGGATTCCGGCCATCTGTTGTGTTCCTTACCCGAGCTTGATCGTTGTTTCGGTTGCAAAGGCGACAATCGGCACTTGCAGATTGCGCGGTGCCGGACCTTTGCGGATGCGGCCTGAGGTGTCGTATTGCGACCCGTGGCAGGGGCAGAACCAGCCGCCAAAGTCACCCGCGCCATCGCCCAATGGCACGCAGCCCAAGTGAGTGCAGACCCCGACCATCACCAGCCAGATGCCATCCTTGTCCAGCGCACGGTTGGCGTCGCTGGCATCGGTGCCGGGCAGATTGTCATTTTCGGAATTCGTATCCACCAGGTCGGAGAGGGCGACGGCGCGGGCCGCCGTGATCTCGTCTGCGGTGCGGTGACGGATGAACACCGGCTTGCCGCGCCATTTGATGGTCAATTGCGTGCCCTCGGCTACGCCGCTGATGTCGACCTCAATCGCCGCCATCGCCTTGACGTCTGCCGAAGGGTTCATCTGGTTGACCAGTGGCCAGACTGCGGCACCCGTCGCCACAACGCCCGCCCCGGCGGTCGCGTAATACAGGAAATCCCTGCGGTTTCCTGCGGTATCGTCAGCATGGGACACGAACGGTTCTCCCTTTCGGTAGCAGCACAAGGCTGCGGCCTGTCATTCCTGTTGGACCGCGTGAAACCGCAGCCATGTTGGGCGGGTTTTAGACAAGGATTGCGGGGCCGTCCAGCGGACAAAGCGGCACAGGGGCAGGCTAAATCTCGAATTCGTGATGGCGTGCCCTTGTAGGCGCGGCGCAAGGCACCACAATGGCTCGTCGAGCCGTCTGATTGCCGGAAAAGCTGACAAAAACGCCGGGTTATTGTGCCGGGGGCTGCGTCGCCCGCATCGACGGCCTTTGCGCAAACCCCGCCTCCCAAATCGCCAGGGCACGCCGTCCATCACGCCAATTCCGCGCCCCATGCCGAAAGTCAAGGTAAGCCAGCGCACAGCCCAACCCGATCTGCGCCATGTTCAACTGCGCCTCCAGCAGCGCCATCCACCTGGCCTCAATCGCATCCAGCGAACGCGCCACCTTTGCCCATTGCCCCTCTACCCAGGCGTCAAAGCGTTTGTCCTCGGGCCGGATGCGCACTTCATAGGCCATCAGCACCGCCGCATCCAGAATCCCGTCCACCATCGCCTCCAGCGTCAGCAATGGCCACAACGCGGGCTTAACCGGATAGAACTCGGCCCCGGTCAGGTCGTCCAGATAACGGCTGATCACCCGGCTGTCATAAATCACCTGACCATCATCGCATTCCAGAGCCGGGATCTTGCCCAAGGGATTGTGGTCCACCGGCAGCGTTTCCGGCGCAATCGGCGTGCCCGTGACATTGATCACCTCGACCTTCAGCCCGGTTTCCAGGATCAGCACCATGATTTTGCGGCCAAACGGCGTGGTGGGAGAGTGATATAGCCGCATCTGTGGGACCTCCTTGAGGTGCTGACCAAGGTTCGGTCATGGCCCGAGGCAGAGTCAACCTAGGAAAGTCGGCGCGGGTCGCCTCCGCATTACCCGCTGTCGCCGTATGATCGGTGCACCAGCAGGCAAAAACCAAATGAAAAAGCCGCCGAAGGTTCCCCCTGGCGGCCCATCACACGTGCTGTGCGCTTCTCAACCCTGACGGGCCTTGTAACGCTTTTGCGTCTTGTTGATCACATAGACGCGGCCTTTGCGGCGCACGACCTGGCAATCGCGATGACGCGTCTTCAGCGAGCGGAGCGAGTTTGCAACCTTCATGGCTGTCTCCCTTGTCGCGGCGCGTCTTCGCGCCAGTTGAAAACCGTTGTCCCCCGAAAGGGACGGCGAATGGTGGGGGGTACCGGGATCGAACCGGTGGCCACTACGATGTCAACGTAGTGCTCTACCGCTGAGCTAACCCCCCACGAACCTAACCTTCCCGCCCACACCAAACAAAAGGACGCGGGCGGGACCGCGTCGGTGTCGTGCCTATAAATAGAAGCGCCGCGCTGATCAAGGGCTTTCAGTGCGCAGGTTTTACCCGTTATACCTAGATCAGACAGAGGTGCGCATGACCCCGGAAGCCTTTCGCCTGATCCGGCCCTCGCGGCAGGAAACCAGCGTGATCTTTTCCTCGCCCCATTCCGGGCGGGACTATCCGGCTGCCTTCCTGGCCTCAAGCCCGCTTGACCCGCTGGTGCTGCGGTCTTCCGAAGACGCCTATGTCGACCGCCTGTTCGCCCGCGCCCCCTTGCACGGTGCCTCGCTGATCTGCGCCAACGCCCCGCGCGCCTTCATCGACCTGAACCGTGCCCCCGACGAGCTTGACCCCGGTGTGATTGATGGTGTCGCCCGTAGCGCCCACAATCCGCGCATCTCTTCAGGCCTTGGCGTGATTCCCCGTGTCGTGGCGGGTGGCCGCGCGATCTATACTCGCAAAATCACCCGAGCCGATGCCGAACTGCGCCTGACCCAGCATTGGCATCCCTACCACAATGCCCTGCAATGCCTGATCAACGAGACGTATGCCGACTTTGGCGAGGCTATCCTGGTCGACTGCCATTCGATGCCGCACGAAGCGATCGACGCCCACGCCCGCCCCGGTCAGCCCAAACCCGAGGTCGTATTGGGCGACCGCTTCGGTGCCGCCGCAGGACGCGAAGTCGTAGATCAGATCGAATTCGCCTTTGCCAGCGCCGGTTTCCGCGTTGTCCGCAACTCTCCCTTCGCCGGGGCCTATATCGCGCAGCACTACGGGCGCCCGGTGTCGCGCAAACATGTGGTTCAGGTCGAGATTGACCGCGCCCTCTACCTGGACGAGACGCGGGTCGAACCTGGCAAAAACTTCCCCGCCTTCAGCGTGCGAATGAACCGCGTTGTGGCAGAGATCGCCCAGATTGGTCGCCGCGCCCTGCCGCTTGCCGCCGAATAGATCGGACCGATCAAAGGCGCTGGATACATCACCGCCACAAGGGCAACGCTCGAAAATCAGCGCAAGGCGCGACCCTTGATGATTGCGTCCATGCCAAACCGGGCTCGGATGGCGTCGGCGGCCCGTTCGGCCCTGGCGCGTTTGCGGGCGTCGGGGTCGAGCAGGTCACCCGACAAATCGGCATCGGCTTCCGGGGTGAGTTCGCTGATGCCGACGCCGATCAATCTGTAGGGCCCAGTAGCACCGGCGCGGTCAAGCAGATCACGGGCAGCGCGGTAGATACGGTCGGTCAGCTGGGTCGGGTCCGGCAGGGCAAGGCGGCGACTGACCAGCTGGAAATCGCCGCGTTTCAGTTTCAGCGTCACGGTGCGCCCCGACAGTTGTTTGGCTTTCGCGCGGTCGGCGACATGTTCCGACAGCCGCCAGATGTGGCCGTCCAGAAGGTCGAGATCAGCGGTGTCTTCGTTGAACGTCGTCTCCTTCGAGATCGACTTCAGCTTTTCATCCCGGTTCACCCGGCGGATATCCTGTCCCCGCGAGAGGTACCACAAACGATCCCCCATCTGGCCGAAGCGGGCGATCAGGTCGGGACGGGTCCAGCGCAGGAGGTCGGCGATGGTGCGAATTCCGGCGGCTTCCAGCGCGGCCTGGGTGGCCGAGCCGACACCCCAGATGAGGCGCACGGGTTGGGGTTTCAGGAAGGCTTCGGTTTCCGCGCGCCCGATGATGGAGAAGCCGCGGGGTTTGTCGAGGTCGCTGGCGATCTTGGCGAGGAACTTGTTGTGGCTGAGGCCCACCGATCCGGTCAGGCCGAGTTCGGTTTCCATCCGCTGGGTCAGGCGGGCCAGCATGACGGCGGGGGGGTGGCCGTGGAGTTTGGTGGTGCCGGTCAGGTCGAGGAAGGCTTCGTCGAGGGAGAGGGGTTCGATGGCGGGGGTCAGGGTTTCCATCATCGCCCGGATGGCTTTGGAAGCCTCGACATAGGTGGCCATCCGGGGTTTGACGACCACGGCTTGCGGGCAGAGTTTCAGGGCTTGGAACATCGGCATCGCGGAGCGGACGCCGTGGATGCGGGCGAGGTAGCAGCAGGTGGAAACGACGCCGCGGGTGCCGCCGCCGACGATGACGGGGTGATCCTTCAGAGCGGGATTGTCGCGCTTTTCGACGCTGGCATAGAAAGCATCGCAGTCCATGTGGGCGATGGAGAGGGTTTCAAGTTCCGCATGGGCCACAATCCGGGGACTTCGGCAGGCGGGGCAGCGCGTGCCGGTCGGAAACTCGGTCAGACAATCTCGACACAGGGAGGGCATGATGAGGTGAGTATGGACGGGTTTGGAAGGGGTGTCCAGTTCTGGACGCTTTAGAGAAGTGTGGAGTTTCAATGGGTTAGTTTTTGGAAATTCACGGATTGTTAAGAATTAGCTGAATTAAATCTATCGCAAATCCACTCCGGGAATTCGAACAAACCAGCCACACCCTGATTGTAGCGCCCGCTCTTGAGCAGGGGAAAATCGATCTGGACGCACTTTGCCCCACACCTCGGCATGGTATGGGTTTTCTGCGAGTGGGTGATAGCCAACCATGAGGTCAACCTCTCGAACGGTCGATACTGGAAATGCAACAGAACCTTGGTATTTCGGCGTCGTAACAAAAATTTCCGGCTCGATGCCCGCAGAAATTATCAGTCCCTTAACATCAACCGACATTCCAAATGGCGGACGACTCGATGGCTTGAAAGCCTTTGATGAAACTCTCAATCCACCTTGACCGTTCGGCACAATATGCTCAATCGGGTCAATTCGGCGAATTAGAATTTCGTCGGCACCAATCAAAGGCTCATCGTGTGGATCAGTCAATTAGCATCACCTAATCGGTCTCGCCGACGCTTCGAAGACGAGCAATCCAAGTGGTCAAGGGGCCAAAATCATTCTGAAGTTCGATCCTCTGTGGTTCACCGATTTCGGGGTCATAGAGTGTAGCGACAACTTCCTGAGGAGCAAGAACATCAATTTCTAGGTCGACCCTACCCAGGTGCCATTCTGCCTGAACAGACCCATCGCTGCCCGGCACCAAGGAAGGCGCTGGGACTGCTGGATCACAAATTCTCTCAAGTAAATCGGCGGCAAATTTCGCACAGGAAAACTTCACTGGCAATCCCTCATAGCCATCCCAGCCCCGTTCAAGATGAGTTAAATGTTCAAATCTTGGGCCAAGGGCCTGAAGCCAAGATGAATTGTTATATGGTATGACGATTCGGTAGTTTCCGAACACCCCATTCGTGACAGTTCCGCCGAACTTTCGTCGCTGCTGCGTCGCAGTTCCAGAAAAAATCGAATTAAAAACTGATGTTGCTAGAATAGATTCACTCATTTCGCATCCTCCCCCAAGCTTCTTGAGCTTGGCTAGTTGTGAGATCACAGAATCTAAAAACGATCATCTTTCGTCCAGCCTCTAAAAACTCAACAGCGCTATCTACGGTTGGCCCACTTGGACGACCACGGTAAGTTAGGGAGAGACCATATGCTCCTGAACCTCCATCCCGCGTGAACATTGATTGCAAATCATGCGAGAGGCGTGCAATCGGCCGTCCCAGTCCATCATTGACAGCTTCAGTGAAAAAGCTGTTGACCCCTTCAAGTTTGAATGCGCTTAGGTCTAGGAAGCTAAATACCTGCATACCAACCGGAAGCACATCATGCTTTATAAGATTGATATAAGACACCTCCGCTTGATTTACGGCAAGGTTTATGCCAAAATGACTCAAGTAGAATTCTGAAAGACGTTCCAAGTAAGCTTTGAAAGACGAAACTATGGGCTCGAAGCGTGGATAAGGTTGCGAAGAGTCAACTCCGTTCGGCCTCTTGCGCCAGTTTATCAGAAACCGGTCATCTTGAAATTGTACCAAATGCGTCTGATCTTTAGAAACAAACCATAGACGACTCTTAGGGCTTCCGGGACCAAAGTTAAGCTGAAATCCAGCTCCTGCCACAGCACCGCCGAAGGTTTCAAATTGTGGTTCGAGTCGCGGCATCTCCACAACCGTCGGGAAATCGTCTTTGAAAATCTCCCAAACAGACGCTGCGTCTACCGACGTGTAATTTGAAGGTGCTTCAAACTGAACGCCTAAGACAACTTCGTCGAGCGGCGGGTTCCTGAAGCTCGGTAGACTCTGTTCCAAAGGGTTTTCCCGACTGCCGTTTGTGCCGATTCGTTTGTTCTACGCTGAGCCTCGCTACATTGCTAGATGGCGCGGACTCAATCTCAAGGCATTGTCAATAGATGGGTTCAGATCTTGCGTCCGCAAGGTCGTAGCACTACGAAGGCAAGAACAACCTCTCCACCGCGTCCATCACATCATCCATCAGCCCGCCGCGCTTGGCTTCTGGTCCTGAGAACCGCAGCAGATAGCCGCTTGGCGATTGCTCTCGCCGAATGATCAAACCTTGCGGAAAGGTCAGCATCCGTCGCGGCCTTGCCGGGCTGGTTTCGGTGGCGGGGAAATCTTCCTCGCCACGATCGGCCTCTGCCAGTGTTGACTGGAGGGCAGACCATTGGGTTTCCAGGCTTTGGCCGCGGTTTTCGGTCAGGATTTGCTGGATCAATTCGGTAAACCCACCGCGCAGGGAGGCCGCAAGGCGGAGGAGGCGGTTTTCGTTCAGGCGGTCCGGCGTGGTGATCAGCCCTTCCAACTCCTCCACCACACTCGCACAGGCCCGCAGTCTCGCGCGTTTCTGGCGGGTGGCGTTGGGGTGGAGGGCGGCTACTGCGGCGTCGAGGGTGGGGAAGTGACCCTCGGCTACAACCTCGGTCAGGATGCGGCCCTTGTCCCAGGGGGAGGGGTCGGCGCGGACCTCGTTTTCGGCGATCATCGCGGCGAGGGCGGCGGGGATGCTTGCAGGCTGACGCAGGAAGGCGGGGATGGTCTGATGCGCGGTCGGGCGCAGGGCGTTCAGGTTGAGGTGCGCGGTGAGGCGGCGGAGGCCGGAGATCAGGCCGTATTGGTGCGCCTCGGTCGGGGTGGAGAGGCGCCAGACCTCGATCGGCTGGCGCAGGCCGGTCATGGCGATGGAGGCTTGCAGTTCGGCGAGGGCTGCGGGGTCGAGGGTGCTGCGGTCGCGGGGCAGGGCCGCAGCGAGGATTTCGCTGAGGGGGAGGGCGAGGATCGGGTCGGTTGGCGGGGAAGGCATCGGGCTGCTCCTGATTTTCGGGCAGGATAGCAGGGGGGCGGCGGGTGTTGCCGGTGCGGCGGGTGTTGCGCGCGGGGGCGGTTAAGGGCAGGTTACGGCCAGGGATTTATGGGAGATGATGATGAACGGACTAGCGGGCGGAAGCATTGTGGCGCTGGCGATTGCGCTGCTGATCGTGATCACGCTGTTCAAGGCGGTGCGGATCGTGCCGCAGTCGAGCAAGTTCGTGGTGGAGCGGTTCGGAAGATTGCGGACGGTGCTGGGGCCGGGGATCAACTTTACGGTGCCGTTTCTGGACCGGGTGGCGCACAAGGTCTCGGTGCTGGAGCGGCAGCTGCCGCTGGCGCATCAGGATGCGATCACCACGGACAACGTGCTCTTGAAGGTGGAGACCAGCGTGTTTTACCGGATCACCGAGCCGGAAAAGACGGTGTACCGGATCAAGGATGTCGATGCGGCGATTGCGACGACGGTGGCGGGGATTGTGCGCTCCGAGATCGGCAAGATGGAGCTGGATCATGTGCAGTCGAACCGCAATGAGCTGACCGCCAGCATCCGCGAACATGTGCGGGCGATGGTGGACGACTGGGGGATCGAGGTGACGCGGACCGAGATCCTCGACGTGGCGCTGGATGATGCGACGCGGCATGCGATGATGCAGCAGCTGAACGCCGAGCGGGCGCGGCGGGCGCAGGTCATGGAGGCGGAGGGCAGCAAGCGGGCGGTCGAGTTGAACGCCGATGCCAATCTGTACGCGGCCGAGCAGGGCGCCAAGGCGCGGCGGGTGCTGGCCGATGCGGAGGCCTATGCGACAACGGTGATTGCGGTGGCGATCAAGGAGAACGGGGTGGAGGCGGCGCAATATCAGGTGGCGCTGAAGCAGGTCGAGGCGCTGACGGCGGTTGGTCGCGGTGAGGGCAAGCAGATGATCATCGTGCCGGCCAGCGCGCTGGATGCGTTTGCGGATGCGTTCAAGATGCTGAAGGGGAAGCTGTGATGTTCTGGCAGATGTGGTGGGTCTGGGTGGTGTTCGGGGTGGCCCTGGGCGTGCTGGAGGTGCTGGTGCCGGGGTTTATTTTCCTTGGGTTTGCCATCGGGGCGGTGGTGACGGGCGGGCTGGTCGGGCTGGGAGTGCTGGGCGGCAACGTGCCGGCGCTGGTGCTGGTCTTCGCGGTGCTGTCGCTGGTCGCATGGCTGGGACTGCGGCGGGTGGTGGGGGTCAAGGCGGGGCAGGTGAAGCTGTGGGACAAGGATATCAACGACAATTGACGTGGGGTGGCAGCCTATGGAATTGGTCGGCGACACTCGGAAATCCTTTGTAAGTGATTGGCAGACATGATGATTTCTGCGGCTCCACAGGATCATCCGGCGCAACGTCTCTGTGGGACGAAAGAGTTTTGGCGGAACAAATGGCTTTGGGTCTGATCATGCTTGACCGAAACCTTGGCGGGCCAGGTTCTGACAATTCATCTAAAATCTCGCATTTTCTGTCCCCAAATATCCCACGGGGGTGTGGGGGTGTGAAACCCCCGCGCAGCTCGATGCAGCAGGGCGGCGGTTCCGCCAAACCCCATGCCGCCGTGCAGAACCAACGCGCACGCGCCACGCAATGCCACTGACAGGCTTGAAAGAAACCCACGGCGGACGATCGCCCAAACCACGCCCGGCACCGTAGTGCCACAACAAACCGCGTCATGGAGGGCGGAAAAGGCCGCGTTGGCCCCCTTGCCATCGCCGCCAGAGGTGGTGACAAGACTTCATGGCACCGTCCGCCTTTCTTGCCCGGCTCACCGCAGGCCGCCTTTCCGGGCGGTTGGTCTTGCTGGGCCTGATCCTGGCCAGCACCGGGGTGGAGCTGGTGCTGCAAGGCGCCGACCGCGGGCTGTGGGGCTCTGTCTTGTGGCGCGGGATGGCCTATCAATATGGCGGGTTCTGGGCGGGCCTTCTGCGCGACTGGCAGCCCAACTATGCGCTGCAACCCGAAATCATGTTTCTGACCTATTCGCTGTTGCATGCGGGGCTGGGCCATCTGGTTGGCAATATGATCAGCCTGGCCCTGCTGGGGGACAAGGTGACGGACCGCATCGGCGGGCGTGGGCTATTTTGGCTTTTCGCGGTTTCTGCCTTGGGCGGTGCGCTCGGCTTTGGCTTGTTGAGCCACAGTCCGGCCCCGATGATCGGCGCATCGGGGGCGATCTTTGGACTGGCCGGTGCGCTGACGGTCTGGAGTGCGAGGCGGCGGCGTCAGTGGCTCCGCGTGCCGCTGATCGTGCTGGCGCTGGTCGGGCTCAATCTGGTGATCTGGGTTTTGCAGGCCGGCAATCTGGCCTGGCAGGCGCATCTGGGCGGCTTTGTCGCCGGGGCCTGCTTTGCCGTCTATCCGCGCAGTTTGGCAAAGACCCGGTCATAGGCCGCCAGCAGCTGCGGGATCGAATGATCCCAGCTGAGCCGGTCCAGCACCCGCGCCCGGCCGCGTTTGCCCATCGCCTGGCCGCGCCGGGGATCCGCAATCAGTTCGGCGATCCTGGCGGCAAAATCCAAAGGATCATTGGCGCGGGCATAGAGCGAGGCATCGCCCGCCGAGGCGCGGCCCTCGGTCAGGTCGAACTGCACCACCGGCTTTTCCAGCGTCATGTATTCCATGACCTTGTTCATGGTCGAGATGTCATTCATCGCGTTCTTCGGATCGGGCGAGACGCCGATGTCGATGGCATTCAGCGCGGCCAGCAGAGCCTCGGCATACAACGGGCCGGTGAAGGTGAAATGCGCCGCCAGGCCGCGCTCCGCCACGTCGTGCTGCAATTCGGCCAGATAGGGGCCAAAGCCGACGATCACCACATGCAGGTCGGCCAGCCGTGGATCGGTCAGGCCCAGTTGGCGCACCAGATGTTCCACCGCCAGCACCAGCAGGTCCATGCCTTCCTGCTGGCCGATCACCCCGACATAGCCCAGAACCGTCGCCGCCCCCTTGCGATAGTCCGGATCGCCCGGGCCGGGGACGAACGACGCGATCTGCGGGGCCGAGCGCACCACAAAGACATCCTCGGGTGCCATTCTGCCGCGCGAAAGGGCGATGCGGCGAAAACTTTCATTGGTGGCGATCGAGACCCGGGCGGTGGCGAAGGTCATCCGCTCCCACACCAGCATGATCTTGTACAGCAGCCCGCGACGCCCGAATTTCGCCTCGAACAGTTCGGGGCAGACATCGTGGTGGTCAAACAGATAGGTGACCCCCCAGAGCCGGTACCACTGCGCCAGCACAAAGATCAGATCGGGCGGGTTGCAGCCCTGGATCACGTCAAAGCCGCGCTGATGCCAGACCAGGCGCGCGAGGCGAAACCAGTGCCACAGCGACAGCAGATATTCGCGGGCATAGGCCACGGCCCCGGAATGCGCCTCGGGCGGTTCGGGATAGCGGTAGATGTGGATACCCTCGATCACCTCATGCGGTTCGAGCCAGCCGCGCCCCATCGGGCAGATCACCGACACCTGATAGCCCGCGTCCCACAGCGCGGTGGCTTCCAGCCAGACCCTGCGGTCGAGCGGCACCGGCAGGTTTTCGACCACGATCAAAACGCGGCGCGGCTTTGCAAAAGTCATGGCGCCAAGTCCCGATTGGTGGCAAATCCGTCAGGTAAGACAGCGCAGTAGCACTAGCGAAGTGGCGCGGAAATTCCAAGGCCTTTCCGATTGCGCCGCAGTCGCGGGACGGCACAGACCTGACAAACTGATCAAACGGTGTCGCGATAGTCTTTTGTGGTAACTTCTTAAGAAAATGCTAGACTTTGTTTACGTCACGTTAACGGGAACTGAAACACACTCTGTGCCACAGAGATCGTAAGTTTCGGCAAGTTGAGGGGCCAAGAGCATGATGATCGGTTTCCTGGCATTCGGCGTGCTCGTCGGGCTGACCGCTGCGACACTGACAGTGATGATGGGAGGAGGGGCGGTTCTGGCGCTGGTGTCCTATGCCACAGCCGGCAGCCTTGGCCTTCTGAGCATGGCGCTGCAAGACGCGTGGTCTGCCTGAACGACATTGCCCGCAGCGCCATTGCCGCTCGCAGCAAACGCGGGCAGCTTGGGGCTGCGCTTCGCCGTTGAACCAGCGGATCAGCGGTGGAAAAGGCAAGAATGCCATCCGGACCAAACGCTGCCGCACCGATCTGCCCCCGCCGAACGGAGCATTCCATGCCCAAGAACATCGTCATCCTGTTCGATGGCACCTCCAACGAGATTGCCGCCGACCGCACCAACATCCTGCGGCTGTACGGCACGCTTGAAAAAAGCGCCCGGCAGCTGGTGTGGTACGATCCCGGCGTCGGCACCCTTGGCGTCACCCGGTCCTGGTTGCGCTATTGGCGCAAAGCGACCGAAATCTTCGGGATGCTGACCGGCTGGGGCATCGACGACAACGTCAAGGAGGCGTATCAATTTCTGGTCGAAAACCACGTCCGCGCAGTGGACACGGCCACCAATGCTCCGCTTTTCGACCATATCCATATCTTCGGCTTTTCGCGCGGCGCCTATTCGGCCCGTGTCCTTGCCGGTCTGATCCACGCGGTTGGCCTGCTGGAGCCGCGCAATAGCAATCTCATCGACTATGCCTACCGCGCCTACAAGCGCATCGACGACGACCGCGAGGCCGCCAATAACCCCAGCCTGGACGAGGTGCGGCTGTATCAGCGCATTCTGCGCCCGATCTACCCGCCGGTCCGCCTGCTTGGCCTGTTCGACACGGTGGCCTCGGTCATCGAAAGTGGCAGATACCTGCCGCAGCTTACGACCTCGGCTTTCACCACAACCAACCGCAGCGTGCAAAGCATCCGGCATGCCGTGGCGATGGATGAGCGGCGCACGATGTTCCGCGCCCTGCTGTGGCCCGATGGGCAGGCCTTCCACAGCCCGATCACCGGACGGGACGGGGCCCAGGATCTGCGCGAGGTCTGGTTCTGTGGTGTGCATGGCGACGTGGGGGGCGGTTTTCCAGAAATGGAAAGCGGTCTGGCCAAAATCCCGCTCCGGTGGATGATCGAGCAGACCACTCCGCTGGGGCTGCATTTCGACGCGCCGGCCGTGCAGAACGTGGTGCTGGACCCCGATATGTTCACCCGCCGCACCCCGCCCGACTGGCGGGGCACCGCGCACAATTCGATGAACTGGGCCTGGGCGATCCTGGAATTCCTGCCGCGCCGCCGCCCGAAAGACTCGCAGCGCCCGTCGGTTCTGGGCTGGTGCATCCCGTGGTTCGAACCGCGTCCGATCCCGCCCGGCTCGCGCATCCACCGCTCGGTTCTGGACCGGATTCAGGCCGGCGGCGCGACCCCGCCCAATCTGCCTGCCGACTACCGGACCGAGGGCTGAAACAAGAAACCCCGCCACCATGAAGTGACGGGGTTTTCTGAAGTAATGGTGCCCAGGAGAGGCATTGAAGTCAACCTACCTATCGCTATCACTCAATATCAGCCGGAATTGAGGGCAGGTGAACACTCAATAAAATATGGAATTTTCGAGCATATTTTCTACTCAGGGCCTATCAATCTGTATCAGTCTATCCTAGATGTAGAGGGGGATGAAAAGGGGGATTGAAAATAATGGCCCGCACACTGAACAACCTCACTGCCGTTGAGGTTCGCAACGCGAAACCCGGCAAGCATTCGGATGGCGGTGGGCTTTGGTTGGTGAAGCGCGAAGATGGCGGCGGGCAATGGGTGTTGCGCGTGACTGTTCACGGGCGGCGGCGCGAAATGGGCCTTGGCTCAATGTCCGATGTGTCGCTCAAAGAAGCCCGCGACAATGCCGCGAAGTGGAATGCAGTCGCCCGCGAGGAAAAAGATCCGATCAAAGAACGGGAGCGGCAACGTCGCGAAGCCGCCCGCAACCTTCACCTCTTGAAAGACATTGCCGCCGATGCCTTCGAATCGCGCAAGGCCGAACTCAAAGGTGATGGATTGGCTGGCCG
>JAYUGA010000138.1:0-5516 GCA_043738565.1 Rhodobacterales bacterium | reverse complement strand
AGCACGGCATCGCCCGCCGCATGGCCCCAGCGGTCGTTCACCGATTTGAAGCGGTCCAGATCCACCACCATCACCGCAAATTCGCTGGCCTCGGCCTGGGCTTTGGCGGCGATGGCGTTCAGTTGCGCAATGCCATAGCGGCGGTTGTGCAGGCCGGTCAGCGGGTCAATCATCGCCAGCCGCAACCCGTCCTGTACCGAGGCGCGCATCCGGTCGCCCTCGCGCTTGCGCCTGGTCAGCGCATGCAGGCGGACGGCCAGTTCGAGCGGGGAAATGCCGGCATTGACCAGATCATTGGCGCCCAGATCAAAGGCGGTGGCGGGCACCAGACTGGCGCTGTGGTCGTTGAAGATGCAGAAGGCGGCATGGCGCGAGGTGCTGCGGCTGAGCAGGTCCGACATCAGCCGCAACCCGCCGCCCGGCCCCCCCAGATCGGCGTCGATCAGATAGACATCGGGTGCCGTCTGGCCGTTGCGGTCGGTATGAATTTCCTCAAGGCTCAGAATCGAAAACCGGTCCTGCGCCGCGTCGGTCAATTGTCTGCGCAGATGCAGCGCCTGTTCGGCCCGGTTCAGCACCAGCGAGACATGGCCCGGCATTTCGAATGGTGTGGCGGGTTCCGCCATCCCGAATAGTTCCAGCCCGTCTTCCTGCGGCGCCAGCCCGTCCACCGCCTCACGCGCCCGCAGCAAACCGCGCAGCCGGGCCAGCAAGGTCTGGTCATCCACTGGTCTGCTCAGGAAATCTTCCGCCCCGGCCCGCAGCGCCGCCATGCGCTGACTGTCATCGGGGTCAGACGAAAACATCACGACCGGAATGCGCCGGGTCAACAGGTTGGCCTTCAGCTTTTGCAGCACCTCCAGCCCCGATTGATCGGGCAGGCTGGCAACCAAAAGGATCAGGTCCGGCGTCTCGGACTGGGCCAGCCGCAGACAGGCGGCACCATCCCCGGCCAGCACGGACCTGTAGCCCGCTGCGGTCAATTTGACCTTGAAGACGATGCGGTTTGTCGACACATCATCTGCTATGAGGATTTTGCCGATCATACCGTTCTGGCCCGCCCGCCCTTCATGCTGCCTGGCTTCATGTTGGCGGCAAGTGGTTAAGAAATCCTTTCTGACTGTATAATCAATTCGGCAAAACTCGAAGGAACTCTGGGTCAATGTCCGAGGAGAAGCACCAAACTGGGCGGGAATCAGCCGAAACGCTGGCTGCACAGGCGCTTTCCTGGATTGCCGGGGATATCGAGAAACTTAACGCCTTCATGGCCATGACCGGGGCGTCCCCGGCCGATCTGGTCCGCACCGCCGCCAAACCGGCGTTTCTGGCGACGGTTCTGGACTATATTCTGACCGAGGATGCTCTGGTCATCGCGTTTTGTGACAGCCGCAGCCTGCCCTATACCGCGCCGATGCAAGCCCGTGCGGCCTTGCCCGGCGGCACCCCCTGGCATTGGACCTGACCCCAGATGATCGACGCGCTGATTTTCGACAAGGACGGCACTTTGTTCGACTTCCGGGCCAGTTGGGGGGCGTGGACGCAAAGCCTTCTGGCCGAACTCGCCCCCGATCTGGCCCGCAAACGGGCGTTGGGCGCGGTGCTGGGCTTTGACCCTGACAGCCGCGAATTTGCCAGAGGCAGCGCGGTGATCAGCCATACCACGCCTGAAATCGCGGCGCTGCTCTATCCGCATCTGACCGGGATCAGCCTGGCCGGGCTGAACGAACGGATGAACGCCTTGTCCGCCGCGGCGCCGATGATGCCGGCGGTGCCCTTGCGCCAGGTGCTGTCGGCCTTGAAGGCGCGGGGGCTGACGCTTGGCCTTGCCACCAACGACACCGAATTGCCCGCCCGCACCCATCTGGACCGTGCCGGTGTGCTGGACCTGTTCGATTTCGTCGCGGGTTGCGATTCCGGCTGGGGCGGTAAACCGGCGCCAGGGCAGCTTTTGGCCTTTGCCGGGCAGTTCGGTCTGACGCCTTCGCGCACTGCGATGGTCGGTGACAGCCTGCACGATCTGGACGCTGCCCGCGCGGCGGGCATGAAGGCGGTCGCCGTGCTGACCGGCATCGCCACGCGCGATGAACTCGCCGCCCATGCCGATGTCGTTCTGGCCGATATTGCCGGACTTGCGGCCTGGATCGACGGTCTGGCCACCGCCTGAACCACGTAGGCACGAAAAACGACGCATCTTCGTCGGGAACAGAGTGCGCGTGCGCAGCGGCTTTCGTTCATCTTTGCGGCAAGGGCCGGCGCTGACATTCCGGCTGCGAGAAGGGAATCCTCTGATGAGCGACGATGCAACCAGACGGAAGCGGGCCGGGGGGCGGGCGGGCAACAAGGTGCGGGCGGGGTCAGCGGTCATCGACCAGATGCCGTGGCGGATCCCGGTCAATCCGGACCGTCCGACCGAGCCTCTGGATGCTGATGGCGTGCAGGCGATCCATCGCGGCGCCATGCGGATCTTGAAGGAAATCGGCATCGAGTTCCTGAACCCCGAAGCGGTGGCGATCCTGAAACAGGCCGGTTGCAAGGTCGAAGGCACCAACATCCGCATGGCTGAGGATTTCGTGATGGAGATGCTGGCGACCGCGCCCGAAACCTTCACCATGACCCCGCGCAATCCCGACCGCGAACTGATCATGGGCGGCAAGCACATGCTGTTCGTCAACGTCTCGTCGCCGCCGAATTCCTGGGATCTGGAACGTGGCAAACGATCGGGTGATTTCGAGACGTTCAAGGACTTTATGAAGCTGACGCAGTATTTCAACTGCATCCACATTGCGGGCGGCTATCCGGTCGAACCGATCGACATCCACCCCTCGGTCCGCCATCTGGACTGCCTGTATGAAAAGCTGACCCTGACCGACAAGGTGGTCCATGCCTATTCGCTTGGGGCGGAGCGGGTCGAGGACGTGATGGAAATGGCCCGGATTGCGGGCGGGCTGACGGAAGCGGAGTTTCAGGCCAAGCCCAGGATGTATACCAACATCAACTCGGTCTCGCCCTTGAAGCACGACTATCCGATGCTGGATGGGGCGATGCGGCTGGCGCGGCGCGGGCAGCCGGTGGTCGTGACGCCGTTCACGCTGGCGGGGGCGATGGCGCCGGTGACGATGGCCGGGGCGGTGGCGTTGTCGCTGGCCGAGGCTTTGGCGGCGGTGGCTTTGCTGCAATATATCAAGCCGGGCTGTCCGGTGGCGATCGGCACCTTCACTTCCAACGTCGATATGAAATCGGGGGCGCCCGCATTCGGTACGCCGGAATACATGCGGGCGACCCAGATGACCGGGCAACTGGTGCGGCACTACAAGCTGCCCCTGCGCTCGTCCGGCGTCTGTGCGGCCAATGTGCCGGACGGGCAGGCGATGTGGGAAACCTCGAACAGCCTGTGGGCCGCCGTGCAAAGCCGGACCAACATGGTTTATCACGCCGCGGGCTGGCTGGAGGGCGGGCTGATCGCCAGCCCCGAAAAGTTCATCATGGACTGCGAGGTTTTGCAGATGATCCAACGCTATTTCGAAGAATCGACCTTTGCCACCACCGACGACGATATCGCGCTGGATGCGATCCGCGAGGTCGGGCCGGGCGGGCATTACTTTGGCTGCCAGCACACCCAGGACCGCTATCAGACCGCGTTTTATGCACCATTCCTCGCTGATTGGCGGAATTACGAGGCGTGGCAGATCGACGGCGGGGTATGGACGGCGGAACGGGCGCATCGGATCTACAAGCAGATCATCGCGGAATTTGAAGCGCCTGCCATGAATGGCGATCATCAGGAAGAACTGCGCCAGTTCGTCGCAAGGCGGAAGCAAGAGGGTGGGGCACCGACCGATTTCTAAGGGTTTTGGCAGTGTCCGCATGTGGACGTTTTTCAGAATCCAACAAAATCAACGGGTTGGTTTTTTCGCTTCACCAACGGTTAACCAAGACCGCACCATCGCCGACCTGGCACACTGCAAGGTAAGGTGCGTCATATGGCGCACCTTGCCTGGGGCAGCGCTCCATCCTTAGGAATCTGACCCTGCACCCTCAGGAGTTACCCGGTTGTTAACCTTTGCGCACTAGGCTTTCCGCAGCCACTTCTGGGATTCCCAACGCATGCATGGTCTGATCAACCGATCGCTTCAATGTTTCCTGCGCGATACCTATGGCGCGGCCGCCTGGGATGCCGTCGCACGGGAGGCGGCGCTGGGCTTTTCCGGCTTCGAATCGATGCTGACCTATGACGATGCGCTGACCGAACAGGTGATCGACGCTGCGGCATTGGTGCTGCGCCGGTCGCGCGAAACCCTGCTGGAAGATTTGGGCACCTATATCGTCAATCAGGACAATCCGACCTCGCTGCGCCGCCTGCTGCGGTTCAGCGGCGTCAATTTCACCGACTTCCTGAACGCGATGGAAGAGCTGCCGGAACGCGGCCGGTTGGTGCTGCCCGACCTTGACCTGCCCGATCTGGAGCTGACCGACCACGGCGGCGGGCAATTTTCGCTGCGCTGTCAGGCCCCGATGCCGGGGGTTGGTCATATCGTGATGGGCCTTTTGCGCGCGATGGCGGACGACTATGGCGCTTTGGCGCTGCTCGATCACCTTGGGCCGGACCGCGCGGGCGAGGTGGTGACGGTGCGCATTGCCGATCAGGCCTTTACGCCCGCGCGGCCCTTCAGCCTTGGCGTGGCGGGGGCCTGAATGAGCGAACTGCCCGCCGGTTCCTTTGCGCTCAGCCCCGATGCCCTGAACCGCATGATGCCGATGCATGTGCGGCTGGCGGCGGATGGCCGCATCATCGGCTGCGGCTCGACCCTTGCCAAACTCTTGGACAATTTGCCAGAGGGGCAAGACCTGATCGGGCGCGACCTGTTTGACACGTTTGAATTGCGCAGACCGTCCGGTCTGGCCAGCATGGCGGCCCTGCATGCCCATGCTGGCGAAAAACTGCATCTGACGCTGCGCGGCGCCGGGCGGCCGCTGGCGTTTCGCGGGTTGGCAGTGGCACTGGCGGATGGCGCGGGCATGGTCTTGAACCTGTCGTTCGGCATTGGAGTAGTCGATGCGGTGCGCAGCCACGGCCTGACCGACGGCGATTTTGCCGCCACCGATCTGACGGTCGAAATGCTGTATCTGGTCGAGGCGAATACCGGCGCCATGCAGGCCCTGCGCGGTCTGGCGCAGCGGCTGGAGGGTGCCAGGCAGATGGCAGAGGTGCAGGCGCTGACCGATACGCTGACCGGCCTGCGCAACCGCCGCGCGCTGTCACTGGTGCTGGGGCAACTGACGCTGAGCAAGACCCCGTTCGGCCTGATGCACATCGATCTCGATTACTTCAAGGCGGTCAACGACAGCTTTGGCCATGCCGCAGGCGACCATGTGCTGCGCCGGGTGGGGGAGCTGTTGCAAAGTGAGACGCGCGGCCATGACACGGTGGCGCGGGTTGGCGGCGACGAATTCGTGATCATCCTGCCGGGTCTGACCGAATCCGGGCGGCTGGACGGCATTGCCCGCCGGATCATCGA
>JAYUGA010000137.1:0-5535 GCA_043738565.1 Rhodobacterales bacterium | reverse complement strand
TCGCCCATATCGTCGGCTATGTCGGCCCGGTGTCGGAAAAGGATCTGGCGGAGCTTGAAAACCCCGATCCGCTGCTCAACATTCCCGAATTCCAGATCGGCAAGATCGGCGTCGAAAAGTGGATGGAGGACAATTTGCGCGGCTCGGCCGGCAACAAGAAGATCGAGGTCAACTACGTTGGCCGGGTGATGCGGGAACTGGACAAGACCGATGGCCTCGCCGGTGCCAATCTGCGGCTGACCATCGACGCCGATATCCAGAATTTCGTGCAGGCCCGGCTGGGCGAGCAATCTGCCGCCTGCGTGGTGCTGGATGTCACCAACGGCGACCTGATCGCCATTTCTTCGGCACCGTCGTTCGACCCCAACCTGTTCGTGCGCGGCATCTCCAGCCGCGACTACGACCTGCTGACCGGCAATGAATTTCGTCCGCTCGCCAACAAGGCGGTGCAGGGCGGCTATCCGCCCGGATCAACCTTCAAGATGGTGACCGGCCTTGCCGCGTTGTCGGATGGCAAGATCAGCCTTGATACCATCGTGAATTGCCCCGGCTATCTGCAATTCGGCGATCGCAAATTCAACTGCTGGAAAAAAGGTGGCCACGGCAAAGTCGATATCCGCGCGGCCCTGACCCAAAGCTGCGACGTATTTTTCTATGACGTGGCGCAGCGGGTCGGCATCGACAAGATTGCCGAAATGGGCCGCAAGCTCGGTCTGGGCCAGCGCCACGACCTGCCGATGTCGGCGATTTCGGAAGGCGCGTTGCCGGATCGCGCCTGGAAGCAGGAGAAGTTCAAGCAGGACTGGCGCATCGGCGACACGATCAACGCCGCCATCGGTCAGGGCTATGTCGTGGCCACGCCCTTGCAGCTTGTGGTGATGGCGGCGCGGGTGGCGACCGGGCGCAACGTGGTGCCCCGGCTGATCCGCGAGATCGACGGCAAAGAGGTTCCGGTAGCGGAATCCGCCGATCTGGGCTTTGAAACCTCTTATCTGTCGGCCATCCACGATGGCATGATCGGCGTCGTCAATTCTGACCGTGGCACGTCTTACGCCGCGCGGATCGTCAATGCCGCGCTGCAGATGGCCGGAAAATCCGGCACCTCGCAGGTCCGCAACATTTCGGCCAGCGAGCGCGAGACCGGGGTGGTGGCCGAAACCACCTTGCCGTGGGTGCAGCGCGACCACGCCCTGTTCGTGGCCTTTGCCCCCGCCGCCGCGCCACGCTATGCGGTGGTGGCGGTGGTCGAACATGGCGGCGGCGGCTCTTCGGTGGCAGCCCCCATCGTGCGCGACGTCATGCTGCGGGTGTTGACCGGCGTGATGCCGGACCCCAAGGATTACCCCGCCAACCAGAAGGGCCGGATCGACACGATGCTGAAGGAACTGAAACTGCGCCAGCCCGATGGCAGCCAGCCCGCGGAAACCAGGGCATGAAGAATGGCAGCGTGACATGAGTTTTCTGGAATACCGCGTCAAATTCGCGCCCACCGGCTTTGCCAAGGTGCTGTATGTCAACTGGGGCCTGTACCTGTTGATCACGGCGGCGGCGGCGATTGGCTGGCTGATGCTGTATTCCATCGCCGGAGGCGACATCTCGCAATGGGCCGCGCCGCAGATGAAACGCTATGCGGCGGGCTTCGTGCTAGCGCTTGTCGTCACCTTCACCCCGATCTGGTTCTGGCGCAGCATGTCGGGGGCGGCCTATATCCTGACCTTCATGCTGTTGCTGTTCGTGCAGTTCTTCGGCACCGTCGGCAAGGGCGCACAGCGCTGGATCGACCTCGGTTTCATCACGATCCAGCCGTCCGAGCTGATGAAGGTGGCGCTGGTGATGATGCTTGCGACTTATTACGACTGGCTGGACGACAAGAAAGTGTCGCGACCGTTCTGGGTGCTGCTGCCGGTGCTGCTGATCGTCGTGCCGACAGCACTGGTGATCATTCAACCCAACCTCGGCACTTCGCTGATGCTGATCATCGCCGGAGCCTCGGTGATGTTCGCGGCGGGGGTCAGCCTGTGGTATTTCGGCGCCGTGATCGGCCTGCTGGGCGGCGCGGTGGCGGGGGTGTTCCTCGCCCGCGGCACGCCCTGGCAGTTCCTGCGCGACTACCAGTACAAGCGGATCGACACCTTCCTTGACCCCTCGGTCGATCCTTTGGGGGCCGGTTACAACATCATGCAGGCCAAGATCGCGTTGGGATCGGGCGGCTGGACCGGCAAGGGTTTCATGCAGGGCACCCAGAGCCGGTTGAACTTCCTGCCCGAAAAGCAGACCGACTTCATCTTCACCACCTTGGGCGAGGAGTTTGGCTTTGTCGGCGAAATCTCCTTGCTCGCCCTCTATGCCGCGATCCTGATCTTCCTGTTCTGGGCGGCGATCCAGAACAAGGACCGCTTTTCCTCGCTCTTGATCATTGGCATCGCGGCCAATTTCTTCCTGTATCTCGCCGTCAATCTGGCGATGGTGATGGGCATGGCCCCGGTGGTCGGCGTGCCGCTGCCGTTCCTGTCCTATGGCGGCTCTGCCACGCTGGTGCTGCTCCTGGCCTTCGGGCTGGTGCAAAGCGCTATCGTCCACAGGTTGCGCTGATGCTGGCAGTCAGACGGCACATGCGGTTTCTGGTGGCCTTCGTTCTGGGCGTGGCAATCTGGGTCGTTGCCTCGACCACGCCGGGCGACAGCGCGATCAACGCCCTGATGGCGGTGAACGGCTTCTTTTTCACCTATCTCGCGCTGATGCTGTGGCTGTCGCTGACCACCACCGTCGCCGACCTGCGCCGCCACGCCGAGGCCGATGACGAAGGCTCCGCCCTGATCCTGCTGCTGGCGGTCGGTGCCGTGATCGTCAGCCTGACCGCGATTTTCACGGTGCTCAACCGCCCGAACGGCAGCCTGGTGCAATCCGGTTTCGCTCTGCTGGCCGCGCCTTTGGGTTGGGCGCTGATCCATGTGCTGACCGCCTTTCGCTATGCCCATCTCTACTACTCCGCCGACCCCGATGCGGGGCTGGTGTTTCCCGGCGACAGCACCAATCCCGGCGTGGTGGATTTCATGTATTTCGCCTTCACGATCGGCATGACGGCGCAGGTGTCCGACGTGCAGGTCACGAGGCCCGCCATCCGCCGCGTCGTGCTGCTGCACGGCGTGGGCTCGTTCTTCTACAACACCGTCATTCTGGCGCTGGCGGTCAATGCCGGCATCGCACTCAGCCGGTAAGAGCCCCATGCCCCTGATCTATTTCGCCGCCCCCGCGCTCTGGCCCGAATACCGCGACCTGCTGCCGGGCTTGTTGCGCGACGCCGGGATCAGGGCGCAGGTCGTCACCGAGGCCGCCGATCCCACCGCCGTCGATTACATCATCTACGCCCCCTCTGCCCCTCTGCAAAACTTCACCCCCTTCGCCCGGTGCAAGGCCGTCCTCAGCCTCTGGGCCGGGGTCGAGCGTATCGTCAGCAACCCGACCCTGACCCAACCTTTGTGCCGCATGGTGGAAACCGGCCTTGCCGAAGGCATGGTCGAATGGGTCACGGGCCACACCTTGCGCCACCACCTCGGCATGGACCGCCATATCCTGAACCCCGGCCATGTCTGGGATCCGACCTGCCCGCCCCTTGCCCGCGAACGCAGCGTGGCGATGCTCGGGATGGGCGCACTCGGCCTTGCCTGCGCCCGCGCGCTCATCGCCCTGAACTTCCCGGTCACCGGCTGGAGCCGCAGCGAAAAACGCACCCCCGGCATCCCCATGCTCCACGGCGACACCGGCCTTGAAACCGCCCTGCAGGGCGCTGATATCGTCATCACCCTCCTGCCCAGTACCCCCGAAACCGAAAATCTGCTGAACGCCCGCCGCCTTGCGCTGTTGAAACCCGGCGCGGTCATCCTGAACCCCGGCCGCGGCGCCCTGATCGACGACGACGCCCTCCTCGCCGCCCTTGACTCCGGCCACATCGGCCACGCCACCCTTGACGTGTTCCGCACCGAACCCCTGCCCCGGAACCATCGCTACTGGCGCCACCCGCGCGTCACCGTCACCCCCCATATCGCCGCCGACACCCGCCCCTCGGGAGCCGCCCGCGTGCTGGTCGAAAACATCCGGCGCGGCGAGGCGGGCGAGCCTTTCCTGCATCTCGTCGACCGCCAGTTCGGCTATTGACCAAGGTCAGCCATCGCCAAATATCCCCGGGGTTCGGCGCAGGCAGCCCCGCAGGTCGCCCCAAGCACCCCCTGATCAATCCTGGTGCCCAAAATTTTCGCCGAAAATTTTTCCCCGGCCTTGCTACCGGTGTCGCCGGAAGAACCGCGTCTGCGCATACAGTTCCTCCAGCCGCTTCATCCGGCCCTCCGTCACGCTCCAGATCCGGTCCTGCACGGCCGCCAGCAGCGTCTCGACCAGCACCATCAACACCACATTGCTGTCCCAGGCCGAGGGTGCCTCGGTATGGCAGCAGAACACATGGGCGGCATGAGCGGCAGCAGGCGACACCCAGCGGTCGGTGATCAGCACAATCTCCACGCCCTGGCCCCGCGCCATCTCCGCCGCCTGCAACACCGCGTTTTCATAGCGGCGGATGTCGAATACCAGCAGCACATCACCCGCCGCCATATCCAGCAACCCCGGCGGCCAGGCGGCAGCATTGTCTGACAACAGCGTGACGCCCGGACGCACCACCACCATCAGCGAGGTGAAATAATCCGCCATCGCATGGGTGATCCGGCCGCCCAGCGCGTAGACCCGCCGTGCGGGGTCAGCCAGCAGCAGCGCCGCGCGGTCAAACTCGGCGGGGTCGATCTGGTTTAGCGTGGCTTGCAGATTGCCGACCACCGCCTCGGCAAAGCGGTTCAGGATATGGGCATCGGGCACCCCGCCCGCCCGCCGGTCATGCTTGGTCAGCGGCGTCGCCAGCATCGCCTCGACCTCGCCGCGCAGCGCGTTCTGGAAATCGGGATAGCCCTTGTAGCCCAGCTTCTGCGCCAGCCGCACCACCGTCGGGGTCGAGACCTGTGCCGCCTTGGCCAGCTGCGTGATCGACCCCAAAGCCGCCACCGGGTAATGCGACAGGATATGGGTGGCCAATTGCCGCTCGGCCCGGGTCAGCTCCGACAGGGCGGCGCGCAACTGATCATCGACATTCATCCAATTCTCCTTGCGCAGCATTCGCCAAATAGAAATCTTTGTAACAGAAAAATCCACAAAGAAACATTCTTGACAGTTTTCTGCCAAAGGGACAGCGTTGCGGCAACCGGGGAGACGCTTTGCCGATGCCGACCAAGACCAAACTGGCGCATTTCACGCCGACAATCGAGAATGAAACCGCTTTGGGGCGGATTATTCTGGTCTGCGAACACGCTTCCAACCATTTTCCCGCTGCATGGGGCGACCTCGGCCTGAAGCCTGACCAACGCCGCGCCCATATCGCCTGGGATCCCGGCGCCCTGGGCCTGTCCCGCGGCCTGTCGCAACGCCTGAATGCGCCCCTGATCCACGCCACCGTCAGCCGCCTGATCTACGACTGCAACCGGGCACCCGACATGG
>JAYUGA010000136.1:0-1904 GCA_043738565.1 Rhodobacterales bacterium | reverse complement strand
ATCCACGGCGCGCTGGAAAACATCGCCATCGAAATGGGCCACAAGCTGATGCGGATGAGCTATTCCAGCATCATCCGCGAAAGCGAAGACTTTGGCGCCGCCCTGACTGACGCCACCGGGCGGCAGTTGTGCGAATGCACGATGTCGACCCCGCTGCAATCCGGCCCGATCCCCGGCTATATCGAGGGCATCCTGCGCGAACTGGCCAAGCGCGGCGATACCGTCAACCCCGGCGATGTGTTCATGCACAACGATCCTTATGGCGGTGCCTCGCACGGGCCGGATGTGGGCTTTGCGGTGCCGATCTTTCACATGGGCGCTTTGGCGGGTTTTTCCGTCACCACTGCGCATCATCTGGACATCGGCGCATTGACGCCGGGCAGCTGCGGCATTGTCGATGCGGTGGACGCCTATGCCGAGGGGCTGCAATTCAAGGCGATCCGCGTCTATGAGGGGGGCCGCAAGGTCGAACCCGTCTGGCAGATCCTGCACAGCAATATCCGCATTGCCGATCTGGTGGTGGGCGACATGGAGGCGCAAGTCGCCGCCGCGCGCATCGGGGCTGCCCGCTATGAGGCCCTGCTGGCGCAATACAGCTTGGAAACCGTGACCGGGGCTTATGAGGATCTGCTGGATTACTCGGAAAAGCTGATGCGGGATGCCATATTGGCGATCCCGGACGGGGTTTACAACGCCCGAACCTATATCGACGGCTATCTCGACAGCCCGGATCCGGCGCTGAAAGACCTGCCGATCGAGGCGACGCTGACCATCAAAGGGTCGGATATTCATGTCGATCTGACCGGCACCGCACCGCAGACCCCTAACAAGCCGATCAACATGCCCTTCATCGGCACGGTCGATTGCGCGGTCTGGCTGACGCTTAGGTCGATCCTGCTGGACAGCGAAGTCTACGGGTCGATCCCGCAAAACAGTGGCCTGACCCGGCCGATCACCATCTTTGCGCCCAAGGGCTGCCTGGCCAACCCGATCTTTCCCGCGCCGGTCATCGCCCGCTTCTGCCCCGGCAACGCCCTGGCCGACACCATCATGAAAGCCATCGCCCCAGCGGTGCCGCGTCAGGTCAGCGCCGGTATCGGCAACCTGCGGGTGATGGCGTTCAGCGGTGTGTCCAAAGGCAATCCCTGGGTGCATATGGAGATCATGGAGGGCGCCTATGGCGGTCGCTTTGGCAAGGACGGGATGGATGCGGTCGACACGCTTTACGCCAACACCCGCAACAACCCGGTCGAAGATATCGAATCTCACTTGCCGCTGCGCGTGCTGAACTACGAATTGCGCGAAAACGTGGCAGGCCCCGGCACATGGCGCGGCGGAATCGGTTCGATCCGGTCGTTTCAATTGCTGGAAGACGGCGCTGTTTCGGTCGAAGGCGATGGCCAGCGGTTCCGGCCGTGGGGTTTTCTTGGCGGCACCGACGGCTCACCGGCCAAAGTGGAGTTGTCGCACAAGGACGGCAGCATGGAAAACCTGCCCTCCAAGATCCCGTATCGCCAGCTGAAGAAAGGCGACCGGATCACGGCCTTTGGCCCGTGCGGCGGTGGTTATGGCGACCCGATGCTGCGCACGCCTCAGGCAGTGCTTGAGGATGTGCTTGACGGATTGATCGACGCTGACATGGCCCGGGCCAGCTACGGCGTGATCATTGAAGGCACCAAGCTGGACCATGCGGCAACGCAGGCCCTGCGCGGGGAAAGGCACTGAAGACGGACTAACCACATCGCACAACGGGGAAATACCAATATGATGCGTTACCTTAGTACCACCGCAATCGCGTCTGCCGTGCTTCTGGCAGTGGCGCTACCGGCCGCCGCCCAGGACGGAACCGCGACCGCCGCCGCTAACATCGCGGCCTACAGCGGAATTCCGGCTTTCGTGGCGGC
>JAYUGA010000135.1:0-14598 GCA_043738565.1 Rhodobacterales bacterium | reverse complement strand
CGCCTGGATTCCCCGGTGAAAGTGCCTGTCGCTAGCGAACTGCCGCACTGCGCCCCCCCGCATACGTTTAGGGCTGGGGAGGAACCATGCCAGGGGGGGGCATAAACGAAAGCGTCCAGAGGGGCAAAGTTGTCAATGTGATGTATTCGGGCCATTGCGTCAGTCCGACCGAACTGCCGCACCGCATTGTTGCTTCCAGAAAGCTGATGTACCGGAACGAGAGACATTCTTGAATAGCTATTTTCAGCCAGAACAGATCGGCAGCTGCGGATAGGGCCGCCAACTGGTCGACTGGGCCGCTTCTTTTGTGGGTCGTGAAGGGCCGGTGTGTTTCTGCTGTTGTTCCACCGCAATAGAGGGAAGCGCAGGTTTTGCCACGGGCGACGCCCTGTCTCGATCCGTTTCGAAGGCTTCGCGCGGGAAGTCACGGTCGACGCCTGTTCGTCGCCACTTGTATCTGTAGGCCCGGCAAAAGCGATCACCCGGCCTTGCGACCGCCTACCGCTTCGGTCACGCAGTCCGCTGCGGCACGAACCCGCGCGCCGACGGCTTGTGCATCGCTTAGAGACATCCGAAAGGCCGGGCCCGAGACAGAGATGCCGGCCACGGGTTCGCTGTGGGCGTTGAATATCGGTGCGGCGACGCAGCGCATCCCCTCGGCGCGCTCCTGATCGTCAATGGCGTAGCCTCGGGCTCTGATCTCGACTAGGTCCTGAAGCAGGGCGTCCGCTGTGGAAAGACTGTGCGCAGTGAATGAGGTCAGCCCCCGGCGCGCGATGATGGCGTTCACCCTTGCGGGATCGGTCCAAGCCAGCAGTGCCTTGCCAATACCTGAAACATGCATCGGTCCTTTGGTGCCGGGGGGGAAGAAGGCGCGGATCGCCTCGTGGGTTTCGACCTGGGCGAGGAATAGCACTTCCTCACCAACCTCGATGCCAAGGTTTGCCGTTTCCCCGGTGTCGCGCATCAGGGCATCCATCGGGCCGCGGGCACGTTCGACCACCTTGGTATGACGCAGAAATGCCGTGCCGATGCGAAAGGCGCCGCTTCCGATATGCCAGACCTGACCCGGAGCTTCCACCTCGACCATTCCGCGGGCCTCTAGGGTGGCGAGCGCGCGGTAGACGGTGGCTATGGCCTGTCCGCTGCGCTCGGCCAACTCGGACAGGGTCAGGGCAGGATGAGCCGCGAGGATTTCCAAGAGCCCCAAGGCGCGATCCAATGCCCGAACGGTGTTCTGGTCGGTCTTGTCATGAAAGGCCTTTGGCCTGCCACGCGGGCGGGGATTTTTCACCATTTTCCAATGTCCTTCTGCCGTGAAAAAGCGTTAGGGGTTGATTTCACGCAAGATTAGCATGTTTTTCACCTATTGAAAAACTATTTCGAAAAAATTGTGACGGCGGAAGAAGGCCGATAGGATGACACCAGCGCAAGGAGATCCGCATGTCCGCCCAAAACCCCGTTTTCATACCAGGTCCGACGAACATGCCCGAAGAGATCCGCAAAGCCTGCTTTATTCCCACTCTGGACCATCGCTCGCCGGCTTTTGCCAAGATCTTCCGGCCCGCGGTTGCCGGGATACGGCGCGTTCTGAACATGGTGGCAGGAGAGGTCTTCATCCTGCCAACCACGGGCACCGGCGGTTGGGAGGCGGCGATCACCAACACGCTGTCGCCCGGTGATACCGTTCTGGCGGCGCGTTTCGGCATGTTCAGCCAGCGCTGGATTGACATGTGCCAGCGCCATGGACTCGCGGTCGAAATCATCGAAGCCCCCTGGGGTCACGGCGCGCCGCTGGAGCAGATCGAAAAGGCGCTGGACGCCGACTGGGCGCATCGGATCAAGGCAGTTCTGGCCACGCATAACGAAACAGCGACGGGGGTGGTTTCTGATATCGCAGGCATAAGGGCCGCGCTTGAAAAGGCCCACCATCCGGCAATGCTGATGGTCGACGGGGTATCCTCGATCGCCTCGATGCCGTTCGAATTTGCCGGCTGGGGGGTGGATATCGCAGTGGCGGGCAGTCAAAAGGGCTTCATGTTGCCGGCCGGTCTGGCCATTCTGGGGGTCTCGCCCAAAGCGCTCGCGGCTCTGGAAGGCGCCCGCTTGCCGCGCACCTTCTTTGATTTTGCTGATCAGCTCCGCACCAATGCCACCGGCGGCTATCCCTATACGCCCCCCGTCGGTCTGATCGCCGGACTGGCAGCAGCGATCGAGATGCTGGAAGGCGAAGGGTTGGCCAATGTCTATGCCCGTCATCACCGCATCGCCGAGGGGATCCGTCGCGCGGTTGCTGCTTGGGGGTTGCGCCCCTGTGCTGCCAGCCCGGCGCTTTATTCCGACACGGTGACTGCGGTGGTGGTGCCCGAGGGCTGCAACGGCACCGATTTGGTGCAGTTGGCGGCGACCAAATATGGTGTGGCCTTCGGTGTCGGCCTGGGCGAAGTCGCGGGCAAGGTTTTTCGCATCGGACATGTCGGCATGCTGACTGATGTTCTGGCTTTGGCTGGAATTGCCACCGCCGAAATGTGCATGGCTGATCTGGGTTGGCCGGTCAAACTGGGTTCGGGAGTGGTGGCGGCACAGGAATTCTACCGCAGCTCTGTCGATCACATAACTCGCAAAGCTGTGTGAGGCCCCGATGTATATTCCCACCTATGCCGATGTCGAAGCCGCCCACACCCGCATCGAGCCCTACATCCACCGCACGCCGGTCTTGACCTCCAGCTATTTGAACGCCCTGACCGGAGCAGAGTTGTTCTTCAAATGCGAGAACTTCCAGAAGGCGGCCGCGTTCAAGGCGCGAGGCGCGTCGAACGCGGTTTTCGGGCTGACGGATGCACAGGCCGTCAAGGGCGTGGCCACACATTCCAGCGGCAACCATGGGCTGTCGCTGTCCTATGCCGCAGGCCGGCGTGGCATTCCTTGCACCGTCGTGATGCCGCGCACCGCCCCGCAGGCCAAGAAGGACGCCGTGCACGGCTATGGCGGGCGTGTCATTGAATGCGAACCCTCGACCTCCAGCCGGGAGGCGATCTTTGCCGAAGTTGTGACCGCGACGGGAGCCGAATTTGTGCATCCCTACAATGATCCACGCGTCATTGCCGGTCAGGCAACCTGCTCACGCGAGCTGAACGAGCAGGTGCCCGACCTTGATGCGGTTATTGCGCCAATCGGCGGTGGGGGCATGATCTCCGGCACCTGCCTGACCCTTTCGACGGTCGCGCCCGGGATCAGGATCTACGCGGCCGAGCCCAAGCAGGCTGACGACGCAGCGCGCTCTTTTCGAGCGGGTCATATCATCGCCGATGACGCACCCGAGACAGTGGCGGACGGGTTGAAGGTGCCTCTGAAAGAGTTGACCTGGCACTTCGTGCAAAAACACGTCAGCGATATTCTGACCACTGACGAAGACGAGATCGTCGAGGCCATGAAGATGATCTGGAAGCGGATGAAGATCGTGATCGAGCCATCGAGCGCCGTGCCTTTGGCTGCGATCCTGAAGAACCCCGCTATCTTCCGCGGTCAGCGCGTGGGAGTCATCATCACTGGCGGCAACGTTGACCTTGACAAATTGCCCTGGATGTAAGGGTCGGAGGATAGAATGAACAAATCATTCGATTTCAAGGCCCTGGCAGTGGGCTACGACATTCCTGCAGTGCCGGGGATGGACGAGAAGGACATCCAGACCCCGTGTTTGATCCTCGATCTGGATGCGCTGGAACGCAACGTCAGGAAAATGGGCGACATCGCCAAATCAATGGGCGTTCGTCACCGTGTCCACGGCAAGATGCACAAATCCGTTGACGTGGCGCTGCTGCAAGAGCGGCTTGGCGGGTCCTGCGGGGTCTGCTGCCAAAAGGTCTCGGAAGCGGAAGCTTTCGTCCGCGGCGGCATCAAGGATGTGCTTGTATCCAACCAGGTTTGCGATCTGGCCAAGATCGACCGTCTGGCACGACTTCCCAAGCTGGGGGCCCGGACAATCGTCTGTGTCGATGATCTGGACAACGTCAAAAACCTGTCGGCGGCGGCACAAAAGCATGGCACGATGATCGAATGTCTGGTCGAGATTGACTGTGGTGCCGAGCGTTGTGGCGTGATGACCACGCAGGATGTGGTGGCCATTGCACGCGCCATTGATGCAGCCGCCGGGCTGAAATTCGCAGGCATTCAGGCCTATCAGGGTGCCATGCAGCATCTGGATCTGTACGCCGACCGCAGGGCCAAGACCGATATTGCCATTGATCAGGTGCGCGACGCGGTTCAGGGTCTGAAGGCCGTTGGATTGGACTGCGACATCGTCGGCGGAGCTGGCACAGGGTCCTACTATTTCGAGGGCGCCTCGGGCGTTTACAACGAACTGCAATGCGGCTCTTACGCCTTCATGGACGCTGATTATGGCCGGATTCTGGACAAGGACGGCAAGCGGATCGATCAGGGCGAATGGGAAAATGCGCTGTTCATTCTGACCAGTGTGATGAGCCATGCCAAAGCCGACAAGGCCATTGTCGATGCCGGACTTAAGGCGCAGTCGGTGGATTCGGGCCTGCCGGTGATCTTTGGCCGCACCGACGTGAAATACGTCAAATGCAGCGACGAACATGGCGTAGTCGAGGATGTGCACGGTGCGCTGAAGGTCAATGACAAGTTGCGGTTGGTGCCGGGGCACTGCGACCCGACCTGCAACGTGCATGATTGGTACGTCGGTGTCCGGGGCGGCAAGGTCGAATTGGTCTGGCCCGTCACTGCGCGAGGGAAGGCTTATTGACCATCACAGGATGGTACAGGCCCTCTTTTGCAGGGTTGGGGCCGATGGGATCAAATGAAAGGAAGCCTGAATGCTGATCGTCCCCGAGCGATTGATTGCCGAACTTGTCTCTGCCGAGGACGCCTTTGAGGCCGTCGAGGCCGCCTTTGCCGCAATGGCAAGAAGAGAGGCCTATAATTTTCCGGTTGTCCGCGAGGCACTGGGCGAAGGTCGTCAATATGGCTTCAAGTCCGGCCTCGATCACGTCAACGATCTGCTGGGGGTCAAGGCCGGAGGTTATTTCCCAGGCAACTTGCAGCGGGGCCTGACCAATCACCAATCCAGTGTCTTCCTGTTCGACCCGGATACCGGGCGTCCCACGGCAATGATTGGCGGCAATCTCTTGACGGCTTTGCGCACGGCTGCGGCCTCTGCCATCTCGATCAAGTGGCTGGCGCGACCCGATGCGCGCGTCCTGGGGATCATCGGGGCTGGCCATCAGGCGACGTTCCAGTTGCGGGCCGCAGCCCGTGTCCGCAAGTTTGATCGGGTAATTGCCTGGAATCTGCACCCTGACATGTTGCCCAAGCTGGGGGCTGTGGCCGCCGAACTTGGGTTGCCGTTCGAAGCTGTCGCGCTGGACCGGATGCGCGAGGCAGAGGTCATCATCACCATCACCTCATCACCGGCAGCAAGCCTGATGTCGGATCATGTTGCACCGGGGACGCATCTGGCGTGCATGGGCACCGACACCATTGGCAAGCAAGAGGTTGAGCCAGCCCTTTTGGCGCGGGTGCGCGTTTTCACCGATGAGGTCGCCCAATCCACCACCATTGGCGAGGCGCAGCATGCGATACGCGACGGTCTGATCCATCCCGCCGCAATCACCCCCTTGGGCGACGTCATCATCGGTCGACACAAGGGGCGCAGTGATGCCGAAGAAATCACTCTGTTCGACGGAACTGGCGTAGGGCTTCAGGATCTGGCCGTGGCCAATCGCGCCATGCACCAGGCAATCGCCAGACACCTTGGGCAGATCGTCGAAGTGTAGCGCCGCCAGATCACCCATAACTTGGGCCGGGTCGGTGATGACGCCTCCAGTTCATGATCAGGATACAAATCAACCGGCCTTGAGTGCCGGAGGAGGGCTGTACCCTCCGATCCGCGAGGTCATAAGCCGCAGCCTGACCATCGCCTCGGCCAGTCCAATCGCGCAGGTTACGCCGTCCAGCACGGGCAGCCCGTGTTCCAAAGCCAGAGCTTCGGCCAGATCAGCCATGCCGGCGCAGCCCAGCACAATCGCTTCGGCGCGGTCTTCGGCCACAGCCCGGCATATTTCGGCGCTGATCCGGTTGCAGGCGTCTGAACCCGGATGTTCCAGTTCCAGCACCGCAACTTCAGACGACCGCACACGGGCACAGCGGGCGATCAGGCCATAGCGGTGCAGGTTATGCTCCAACGCAGGGACCGAGCGCGCCAGGGTGGTGACCACCGAGAACTTGTTCGAAATCATCGACGCCATGTGATAGGCGGCCTCACCAATGCCGATCACCGGCTTGTCGGTCAGACAGCGCGCGGCATCGAGGCCCGTGTCGTCGAAGCAGGCAATAACCACGGCGTCATAGCCGGACGCCTTGCGAATGACCTCCAGCATTCCGGCCAGCGACATCGCCTCGTCGTAGAAGCCTTCGATGGAGGCCGGGCCAAGGACCGGGTTCACCGCCACAATTTCAGTGCCCGCAGAAGCCACCCGCCGCGCCGCCGCTCCGATTTTTTCGGTCATCGACGCGGTTGTATTGGGGTTCACCACCAGAATGTGCATCTAAACATCGCCCCCAAGATAGGCGGCCTTGATCCGATCATCACCCATCAACTCTCTGGAATCGCCGGTCAAAACCACCGATCCGGTAGACATCGCGTAGGCGCGGCTGGAAATCGAAAGCGCCATGCGGCTGTTTTGTTCCACCAGCAACACCGTCACCTTTTCGTCGCGGGAGATTGCAACGATCGCACGGGCAATATCCTGTACCAACTTGGGCGCGATGCCCAAAGACGGCTCGTCCAGCAACAGCAGTTTCGGTTTGGCCATCAGTGCCCGGCCGATGACCATCATCTGCTGCTCGCCGCCCGAAAGCGTGCTGGCCTGCTGGCTAAAGCGTTCCTTCAGGCGCGGGAACCGCACCAGAATGCTTTCCAGCGTGTTGGCGATCCCGGCCTTGTCGGACCGGGTGAACGCCCCCATCAACAGATTGTCCTTGACCGACATGAAGGGAAACACGCGCCGCCCTTCAGGCACCATGGCGATGCCCTTTTTCACGGTCTTTGCCGCCGACGTGCCATCCAGCCGCTCGCCCATGAAGGTGATCGAGCCGCTTTTGATCTTGCGCAACCCGGTGATCGCCCGCAGGATCGAGGATTTCCCCGCGCCGTTGGCCCCGATCAGCGCCACGGTTTCGCCCTTTTGCAAGTTCAGTGACACGCCTTTCAAGGCGTAAACATGGTCGTAATACAGCTCGACATCCTTGAAGTTCAGCATCTCTGTCATGGCTTACATCCCAATCGCTGCATCTTCGGAACCGAGATAGGCCTCGATCACCTTTGGGTTGGCCTGAATTTCCGCAGGCGTGCCTTCAGCGATCTTTTCGCCAAAGTTGATCACGACGATCCGGTCGCTGATTTTCATCACCGCCGACATATCGTGTTCAACCAGCATCACCGTCACCCCACGCTCGTCGCGCAGACGACGCACCTGCGTCACCATTTTCATCGTCTCATCATGGTTCATCCCGGCAAAGGGTTCATCCAGCAGCAAAACCGTCGGCTGGGTGGCAAGACCTATTGCCATGCCCAAAGCCCGCAGATGCCCCTGTGGCAAGTTTGAAGCCAACTCGTTGCGGATCGCCTGAAGCCCAAGGAAATCCACAATATCATCGGCGGATTTACCGAACTCCGCCTCATCGGCGCGGGCCTGTTTGCTGCCCAGGAAGAACCCCAGCAGAGAGGCTTTGGAGCGCAGATGATGCGCCAAGATGATATTCTCGCGCACGGTCATCGACTTGAAGATGGTGGTTTCCTGAAAGGTCCGCACCACCCCCATCCGCGCCACCTTGTGCGGTGCCAGGTCGCTGATCTTCTGGCCCCGAAACAGCACCGCGCCGGAAGTTGCACGCACAAACGAGGCGATCAGCTTGAACAACGTCGATTTCCCGGCCCCGTTCGGGCCGATCATCGACAGGATCTCGCCCTCGTTCACCTCAAAGCTGATGTTGTTGTTGGCGGTCAGGCCACCGTATTTCTTGGTGATGCCTTGGATTTGCAGAATCGGCCTCATTTTGCACCGCCTTTCCGGTCGAGAAGGCTAAGAACACCGTTCGGCAGCACCAGCATCAGTGCGATCATGGCGCTGGAATAGATCAACAGCTGATACTCCTTGGCGACAGACAACAAATCCCAGCCGAAATACAGCAGGAACGTGCCCAGCATCGGGCCCGCGACAAAGCCCAGGCCACCGACGAAGCAGTACAGCATGAAGTTGACGCTATCGGTCACCGCAAAGGACGACGGGTAGATTGACTGCGAAATCGCCACGAACACCGCCCCCGACAAACCGCCGAAGAACGACGAAATCGAATAGGCCAGCAGACGCAGATAGGCCGTGTTCACACCTATCGAAGCCGCAAGTTCCTCGTTCTGCTGGAGGCTGCGGCAAAGATGGCCAAGCCGCGAGTTCACGATCCGCCATAGCGCAGCATATGACAGCACCATCAGCGTCACTGCCAGAAAGTAAAAGGCCAGTTTCGGGTTCGCCATGGTGGCAAAGTTCGGGATGATGGGGATGCCGAAGACCCGCAACTCTCCGGGCAGCGGGATCGAGGTGATGCCCTTTGCCCCGTTTGTCACCGGCAAGGCCAATGCAGTCAGCCGGGTCACTTCGGTCAGCACAAGGGTGATCATGGCGAAATAGACGCCGCGCAGCCGCAGGATCGGCAGCCCAATCAGCACCGAGATCGCGGCGCAGAAGATGCCCGCCAAGGGCAAAGTGGCCCAGAACGACACGCCCGCCTTGGTCATCAGCACCGCCGAGACATAGCCGCCCATCAGCGCATAAGCGCCTTGGCCGATGTTGATGCGCCCGATGTAGAAGGTCAACCAGACCCCGGCAGACCCAATGGAGAGCAGCGCCACCGAAGTCAGCGTGTAATACAGATCCCAGCGCCCGCTTGCCGCGATCAGAACCGGCACCAGCACAAAGACCGCCAGTAGAAAGGCCGCAAGGCCCAAGATTCGCTTGCTCATAGGTTCAACCCCAAGGCTTGCCCATCAGCCCTTGCGGACGGAAGGCGAGGAACACCATCAGCGAGGCGAAGATGGCAAGGTATGTGATGTCGCCATAGGCAGCCAACACGGTGAGGCCGATGCTTTCCATCATGCCAAGGATGAAGCCGCCGGCGATGGCCCCGGAAATCACCCCCGCGCCGCCGATCATGATCATCATGAACGCTTTGATCGAGGTCGGCCCGCCCATGCCAAGATTGACGCCGGTGATCGTGACCAGCAAACCGCCAACCAACCCGGCCAGCATCGCGCCCAGAGCAAAGCCGATCATCGAATAGCGGTCCACATCGACGCCCATCAATTGCGCCGCCATCCGGTCTTGCGCCAAGGCACGCATCGCCCGCCCGGTCTTGGAATATTGCATCAGCGCAATGAATCCCGCGATCATCGCAATCGCCAGCACCCCGATCAGGATGCGGTCATAGGGCATGATCAGCCGCATATCCCAATTGAACACGCCGTTCACGATCTTGGGCACGCCGCGCTGTTTTTCGCCAAACAGCAGCAGGATCACCGCATCGAGGAAAAACGCGATCCCGGCGGCCAGCAACATCGTGCTTTCGTCGCGTTTCGACTTTCGGATCACCGGGCGGAACAGGAACACCTCGATCAGTGCGCCCATCACCGCCAGGATTAGCGCCGAGGCGAACAGGCCAATAATGAAAGGTAAACCCCATTGCGCAACAACGGTATAGGTTACAAAGCCGCCAAAGACATACATCTGTCCATGCGCGAAATTCAGCACGTTCATCAGCGAGAAGATCAGGGTCAGTCCCAACGCGATCAGCGCGTATTGGGCACCAAGATACAGCCCGTTTGCAAGGATCTGTTCCATGCTAGGCCCTCCGGATTTGGGGATGAGAGGGCCGCCGGTGCGGGCGGCCCCCAGATGACGCCGGGAAGTCGACGTCAGTCCACTTTCGCTACGAACAGCGTCTCGAAGGCGCCGTTGTTGAAGGTGTTCACCACCAGGGGCACCGAAAGCTGGCGTTTTTGTCCAAAGGACGTGGTGCCAACATATTGCATCTTGGCATCGCCCTTCATGTAGGGGTTGGGTGCCGAGAAGGTGTCTATGGTCTTCTTGAACTCGTCGACATTGTCGATGGCGGCCGGATCGGCGGCGATGGTCGCGAGGATGTACTCCAGCGCGTAAACCTTGGTGTTGGACTCGTCGTTGTACTCGCCGAACATCTTGGTGTAGCGCGCGACGAATTCCTTCATCATGTCCGAGGCCAGTTCCGGCGTTGACGCACCGCCAACCGAAATGAAGCCGTTCGCCAGATCGCCCGCACCTTCTTTCAGCACAGCGGCGTCCTGCGCTGTTTCAGTCGAGATCAGCCCGGTATAGCCAAGTTCGCGCGCCGAACGGATCAGTTGCGGCGCGTTGGCGGGCGACACGCCGGACAGCACCAGAAGATCGGGGGCGGTCTGGATCACAGGCAGCATGACCGGGGTGAAATCCGTGGTATCAACCTGATAGGTCACGGTGTCCGAAACCACATCCAGCCCCAGCGCCTTGGCGGCGGCAGAACCGGAATCGCGCTGGCTCAGCGGATCGGACTCGTTGGCGGCAATAAAGGCCACCTTCTTCACGCCTTTGTTTTCCATAAGATATTTGTAGATCGCCGGGCCGGATTGATAGTTGGCAACCATCCCCAGAACCGCGTTTGAGGCCGGGGCCTTGTACAGTTCTTTCGGGAAGGCATAGGGGAAGTACATGATGCCGTTCTGTTCTGCCACCGGGCGCACGGCAGCGGCACCGTCATCGACATTGGGGCCGACGACATAGTGGATCTTGGCTTGCGCCATCTGCTCCATGCCCGCAATCGCGCGCTTGGGGTCTTTTTGATCATCGAATGACACGATCTCGATATCGTATTTGGTGCCGCCGATGTCATAGCCGCCGATCTCGTTGATCCAGGCGGCGCGGGTTTCCATCGAACGCTGGTTCGAAGTGCCCCAGGCCGCAGCCGGGCCAGAGGTGACGCCGACGAAACCGATCTTCAGAACCGGGTTTTCGGCAAAGGCGGTGCCGAGCATGGCAAAGCTTGCAACGGCGGCAAGAGCGGTGGTTTTCAGTAAGGTACGACGAAGCATGTGGCAAACTCCCTGTGAGCCAGAAGGGTTGAAGGTTTGCGCCCCAGTCCGGGGTTCTGCAAGTAAGCCCATCAGATCGTATTGTTAACAATCCTGTCAACGCAGATGTTTCATATTGTCGCCGTGTTTGCTAACTTGCTCCGGCTACGATTGCTAACTATCTATCGAGAATAGCACTAAATCAGAGTGGTTTATCCCCTTATGCCCGCTGCGCCGTCCCACATCGACGAAACCCCGTCCGGCGACGAAGTCGCCGAAGAAGACATCGTTGAGCGCATTTTCGAGGCGGTTGTTGAACAGCGGTTGCCTCCGGGAACCAAGCTTTCCGAATCAGTGCTATGTGAAGCCTTCGGTGTGGGCCGCATGCGCATCCGTCGTTCGCTGCTGCTTTTGTCCAGCCGCGAGGTGGTGGAGTTGCACGCCAATCGCGGCGCCTATGTTGCTTCGCCCACGGCCAAACAGGCCCGCGAGGTTTTCGAGGCGCGCCTGACGCTGGAACCCACGATCACACGCTTGGCGGTCGAGCGGGCGACCGACGCCGATATCGCCAAGCTGTCCGCGCACTTGAAGATGGAACATGACGCTCACTACCACGAAAGCCGCCATGATGCCATTCGCCTGTCAGGACAGTTCCACATACTGCTGGCGCAAATCGCCTCGAATGCGGTGATGCTGCGGATGATGAAGGAACTTGTGACGCGCACTTCGCTGATTATCGGCATTTTTGGCGCGCCCAGCGTGGCGAACTGTCGCGACGACGACCACGAACTGATCCTGTCCGCTTTCAAAGCGCGCGACGGAAAGGCAGCAGCCGACTTGATGGCCGAGCATCTGAGCGAGATTGAAGAAAGCCTTGATCTCGGAAACAGGAATAGCGGTGCAGTTGATTTGGTAAGTCTATTTGCGAGGAAGTAGCCATCTACGGCCTGTGAAATCCAGAAGCGCTTGAAGGATCTGAAGCATCCTCTTTGCGCTTGGGGATCACGATCATACACGGCGTGTAGGGCTTTTGTTATCAAGAAGGCGATCACGCGCGCCCCAAAGAGAGACTGACAATGAAGAGCCGAGGTCTGAACTGCTGTTCCATGGCAGCTTCGGAGTTGGTGGTCTGAACAGTCCTGCAGGTCCTGATGGCGGTCTCCCGCTCTCTGCCACTTTTTATAGCCCCAAAGGCCGCACCTTCAGCATCGCGGCAGTCACTTCAACCTCCCGCAGCATGCCACCCGCCAAGAGCCCGTCCCGCGCCCACTCCAGCGCTTGCCACCATTGGTGATAGCCGCGCCTCGCGGAGGCGATTTGCTCTGGGTGCGGTCGCCAGGTGACTGGGCACGTGAGGATTTCGACACTGCGCCATCGCCCGCGATGCAGCACGCGCTCGACCTCCGGCACGGCGGCGGCGCGGTGCGTTCTGCTCCTGCTCCTCCAGCCATTCCTCGACCGCAGCGCGGCGGTAATAGACCTTGCGCCCGGCGCGCACGGGTCGGTGTTTGTCAAACAAGTTGTCCGCCGATTTCATGCGGCGTCTCTGATTTTGGATAGGCTGGTGTCGCGTTCCGGGTTCAGCCAGACGTGTCCGGCAGGTTGCCAGTTGCGGGTTTTTCCGGACCACCGTTCCGGTTTTTGTGTACGGGCATTTGCATAGAGCAAGGCCCGGTTTGCGAGGGCATCGCGGTCTTGCCCTTTGTGGCGCATGCTGGGGGTGACGAAGCGGATGGCGCTGTGCAGATGCTCGCCGTTACACCAGCTGGGACAGGATTTCACCCATGCCTGCGCGCAGGCTTTTGTGACAAAGCCCTTGCTTGGCCAGTCCGGGCGAACTTGCAGGTGCGCAACAACGCCTCGGAGAATGGGTTGTCGTGGCTTGCCCGCGGGCGGCTGTAGGACGCCATGATGCCCAGTTTTTCCAGCGTTACTTTCATCGCAGCGCCTTTCATCGGGCTACCCCCATTCGAAAGCCGGGGTCGGCGTGCAGCACCAGGGGCCGCGCGATGCAGGCCTCTGACCAGGCCGCCTTTTGCACCAGCATCGCCGCAAGGTCCGCACCCTCGCGCTCATGGACTTCCCAGCCCACGATCTTGCGGCTGAAGATATCCACGATCAGGTAGAGGTAGAAGAACATGCCCGCGACCGGTCCTGGCATCCAGGTGATGTCCCAGGTCCAGACCTGACAAGGCGCGCTGGCTTTGTAACTGGTTGGCGGCTTGCGCCGGACGGGCGGATTGGCCCGGCCACGGTGATGCTGTTGCCCATCTGCGCGCAGGATGCGGTAAAAGCTGGATTCTGAGACCAGATATTGCCCCTGATCGGCCAGTTTCGGCACGATCTGGCTGGGTGGAAGGCTGGCAAATTCTGCAGAATTACAGATGCTTAGAACAGCGGCGCGTTCCTCGTCGCTGAGCTTGTTGCGCGGCTGCGGCCGTTGGACCAAGGGGCGTTGATCAGCGTGAACCTGACCGCCTTTGGTCCAGCGGCGCAAGGTCCGTTCACTGATTTCCACCTCAGTGCAGGCTTTGGCGCGGCGCGCGCCAGCGGTGACGGCCGCTTCGATCAGCAGCGTGGCGGTTTGGCGACGTGGGGTGCTGATCATGCGTCGACCCGGCCCCTCGCGGTGGCTCGGTGCGTTCCGTGCTTCGGACCGTCCGGTGGACGGTCCGATCCGGCAAGCCGGACCGCGCGTCACCCCAAATCGCCCCCAGCTTTTTTCTGAGCACCAGAAGCGCCGCAGTTTCGGCCAGGGCGCGGTCCTTGCGGGCCAGTTCGCGCTCCAACTCCTTGATCCGCTTCTTCTCTTCCTTCGCCGCCTGGCTCATCCTGGCCGTGCTGGCCCCAATTCCGATTCTGGCCCAGTCATTCGCCTGCTCGCAGGGCACGCGCCATGCCTTGATCTGCGCGGCGAAAACGCCGCGCTTGCGGCAATACTCCGCCAGATCGGCCTCATTCAGCGCCGCCGTCTCCAGCACCGCCGCAAACTTGTCGCGCGACGACCACCCCGCAGGGCCTGCATCGGCATCGGGCAAAAGCCGGCCCTTGCCACGCGCCTCAGCACGCCACTTGTGCAGCGTCGCCTCCGAGACCCCCTCCTCCTGCGACAAGCGCCGAATGGCCATGTTGTTCGGAGCCAGCATCCGCTTCAGCACCGCAGTTTTACGTTCCGGTGAATATCCCACGCCATCGTCCTATCCCGCCCACCTGAAAAATAGAGAAAAGTAGAGCAGCGGACAACTTCCCTGACACAGGGGGCCCAGAACCCCATGGCACCATCGCAGCACGGGAGTTTTCCCTACAATGGCCCGCGTTCTGGCCACCGCCACTGCCCTTCTCGCTGGGGTTTGAGAAGCATAAACCAGCGGTATAGCGGGGCTTAAAACAGAGTTCTTTATCCGAACTGTAGGAACCAGCCCCCTGTGTCAGGGAAGTTG
>JAYUGA010000134.1:0-5583 GCA_043738565.1 Rhodobacterales bacterium | reverse complement strand
CATCGACCCGGGGCTTGCCCCTCGGCTTCGGAAAGTAAGGCCTCAGACGCGAAAGCTGCGCCTCGGTCAACCAAAAATCTGCGCTCATGATGCCCCCCTTTTTGGAAAAGTGAATCATGCCGCGCACAGGCTGTAAAGCAAATTTACAGGTCCTGACCCTAGAAAGGGCACCGATTGGCAGCGCCGAGTTTTTTGCTGAGTGCGAGAAAATCCGGGCCATTGCCGAGGGCATGAAAGCGAAGGCACCCAAGGCCGGAACCCTCGGCGGCATTATCGCGACCTACTACGCCGAAGACCACTTCAAGAACCTGTCGGAACGCACCCGCGCCGATTACCGCAAGTGTGCGGCCTTCCTGGACAAGATCAGGGATACGCCGGTGCATGTGATCGACACACCACTTGTCGCGGGCATCCACGACAAGGCAGCGGTCAAGATTGGCTGGCGTCAGGCAAACATGCTGCGCACTTTCCTGAGTGAAGTTTTCCGGCACAATATCCCTAAAGGGCTGATCAGCGCCAACTTTGCCGAGGCCGTCATTCCCAAGCCGCGCCCGCGTGGCAAGGCCTATGCCAACCGCCCTTGGACCTCCGAAGAAGTTTCAACGGTTCTGAGCTTGGCGTCACCGCAGATTCGGGCCGCTGTTGCGCTGATGGCTAACACCGGCCTTGATCCGTCGGATGCTCTGCACCTGCGCCGTGACGCAATCGCGGACGGGGTGATCTATGCGAAGCGCGGCAAGACTGGCCAAGAGGTGCCTTTGCCGATTGGAAAGACTCTGCGCTCTGCGCTGAACCAAGCCCCGACTCACAATGCCATGACTGTCTTGGCCAATGCCTCTGGCCTGCCGTGGACCTACAACGGCTTTTCAACGATGTGGTATCGCTTCAAGAAAAAGCATTCCGAGGCCATTCCAGCCGACCTGACCCTCAAAGGGCTGCGCCACACGGTGGCAACTGTCTTGCGTGAGGAAGGGGTGCATCCCCGGAAGATCGCTGACCTCTTGGGGCAGAAAACCGAGAGCATGGCGCAGCACTATTCCCGCAATGCACGGCTTGCCGAGAGCAATCGCGAAACTGTTGAAATCTTTGAAGTGGAGAACGAACGCAGAAGCAAAGTTGTCAAACCCTTCCCGAAAAGTGTCAAACCGTGAAAAAGGATAACACCATGAGTGTTCAAAATTCTAACGATTTCAATGGGATGAAATGGTGCCCAGAGACGGAATTGAACCGCCGACACGCGGATTTTCAATCCGCTGCTCTACCAACTGAGCTATCTGGGCACCGTTGGAAAGGCCAAGGCCCTTCGGGTGGCGGGGTGATACGTCAGGCACTTGGGCCTGTCCAGAGGGTTGGCGCAGAAAAATGCCGGGCCGGGCTATTGCGGGCGTTTCGGCAGGCCGGCGTCGGGCGGCGACTCTGCCTCGTCGGCGGGTCCGGCGGGCAGCACGTAGCGTTCCTTCAGCCAGCGGCCCAGGTCGATGTCGGCACAGCGGCGCGAGCAGAACGGCTTGTATTTCGGGTCACTGTCCTTGGTGCAGATCGGGCAGGTCACGGCAGCAACTCTGCCAGGGGCAGGCGGTCGCGGCGACGGATCAGCTCGAACAGGCCCAGCGTGGTCCAGCCCGCCAGATTGGTCTCTGCCGCTTCCGATTTGAAGGCGGCGCGCAGCACCTGATCCAGGACCGCCCGTTCCTTCTTGGGCATCGGCGCGAAATCGACGACGATCTGACCGCCCAGGCCGCGCAGCCGCAACTGGCGCGGCAGGTCGCGGGCGGCGGCGATGTTGACCTTCAGGCTGGCGGCGGGCGAGGTGTCCGGCCCGGTGTTCACGTCAATCGCAACCAGTGCCCGCGTCGGTTCGATCAGCATGTTGCCGCCGCCCGTGAGGTCGACTTTCGCCTGCCGCAAAGCGGCAATCAGGTCCAGCACGCCTTGCGCCGCGAACCCGCCCTCAATCACTTCATCGGGGTCCACCCAGTCGCGCCAGGCGGTCTCGTGGGCGCTGGTGCCTTCGACCAGCAATTCGGGGCCGCCTGCCAGATCGGCCAATACCGCCTCGGCCAGATTGCGCATCGCGGCGATGTCTTCTGCAATCTCCTCCGGCGCCGCAGTTTCCGCCGCCGACCGCAGGATCAGGCCCAGCGTTTCCGCCGCCCCCGCCATCGCGTCGCCCGCCAAAGCCTCCAACTCTGCCCGCAGCGCCGCGTCCTTGATCCGGCGCGAGATGTTCAGGCCCGGCGCCCCCGGTGTGACGATGGCCAGCCGCGACTTGAACAAGAGCCGCCTGGTGACCGGCAGCGCCTTGCCGGGTTCGGCCGGGCCGCTGACCTGCACGATGATCCGCTGACCGGGGGCCAGCCCGGAGGTCTGGCGCAAAAAGCCCGAGCCCTGCGGCAGACGCACGAACATGCCGCCCTGACCCTTCATCGGCCGGTCGGCCACCGCGCGAAAGATCGCACCGGGCAGCGGGGTGTCGTCGGCCGGGTCGATCAACAGGTCTTCCAACTGACCATCCACAATCAATGCCGCCGCAGCCCGGCCCGCGATCTCATCCAATACGACAACGCGACCGATCATTGCTGTCTCCACACCGGATAGCCTGCGGCCTGCAACAGGGCCGCTGTTTCGGCCAAGGGCAGGCCGACAATGCCGGTGAACGAGCCCGATAGCCACGGAATGAACGCCCCGGCCAAGCCCTGGATGCCGTAACCACCGGCCTTGCCCTGCCATTCCTTGCTGGCGAGATAGGCGTTCAGTTCGACATCCGACAGCCGCTTCATCTTGACCGCCGAGACGCTTTCGCGGGCCCAGATCCGCTCGCCACGCCTGACCGCAACCGCCGTGATCACCTGATGCCGCCGCCCGCCCAGCGCCAGCAGAAACTCAGCCGCTTCGCCGGCATCGCGCGGCTTGCCCAGGATCCGACGACCAAGCGCCACCGTCGTATCGGCGGTCAGCACCAGATCATCCGGCCCGGCCACCACGGCCAGCGCCTTTTCCCGCGCCAGCCGCATGCAATAGGGGCGCGGCAATTCGGCCTTTTTGGGGTCTTCGTCGATGTCGGCGGGCAGGATGGCATCCGGCGTGATCCCCAGCTGCGCCAGAAGCTCTTTCCGGCGCGGGCTGCCTGATCCGAGGATGAACCGCAATTTACTTGAAGCGGTAGTTGATACGGCCTTTCGACAGGTCATAGGGGGTCATTTCGACCTGGACCTTGTCGCCCGCCAGAACCCGGATCCGGTTCTTGCGCATCTTGCCTGCCATCACCGCGATCAATTCATGGCCATTGTCGAGTTCAACCTTGAATGTCGCGTTCGGCAAGAGTTCCTTCACGACACCGGGGAATTCGAGGATATCTTCCTTGGCCATGTTTACTCCAATAGGGGTTGGCCCGCGTCGAAGGCAGGCATGGCGCGGCATATGCGCCTGTTACCCTGCCTTTTCAAGCGGAAAGTAGGAGGTTGAACCAAGCCCCCGGCTTTGCTAGGCCGGGGTTTTGCCAGGTCTGACTGGCACCGAAGGGACTGTGATGTCGCAGGTCATCAAACTCGGGATCGGCAGCATCCTTGTGGGCCTGGTGGTGCTGGGGCTGAAGTTGCTGGCGTGGTGGATGACCGGGTCGATTGCACTGTTGTCGGACGCCCTGGAAAGCACGGTCAACGTGGCCACCGCCCTGGCTGCGCTGGTGGCGATCCGGGTGGCGGCCTTGCCCGCCGATCACAACCATCCGTACGGCCACCACAAGGCGGAACTTTTCAGCGCCATTCTGGAAGGCGTGATGATCATTCTGGCCGCGCTGGTGATCCTGCGGGCGGCCTATTCCGGTTTTCAGGCACCCCGCGTGCTGAATGCGCCGTTGCTGGGCTTGCTGGTCAACGGGGCGGCATCGGCGCTGAATGCCGGCTGGTCCTGGGTGCTGATCCGGCAGGGCCGCAGTTTGCGTTCTCCCGCCTTGGTCGCCGATGGGCAGCATCTGTTTCTGGATGTGGTCTCGTCGCTTGCCGTCACTTTGGGCGTTCTGGTGGCGATTGAAACCGGCTGGGTCTGGCTGGACCCCGCTATGGCCGCGCTGGTCGCGGGCTACATCCTGTGGGGCGGCTGGCAGGTCATGCAGGAATCGATGAGCGGCCTGTTGGATGAAAGCCTGTCGGACGCCGTGCTATCGCAGGTTCGCCGCGTGATCGCCCTGGAATCGGTTGGCGCGGTCGAGGCGCATGATCTGCGCACCCGAACCGCCGGGGCTGCCACCTTCATTGAATTCCATCTGGTGGTGCCGGGCAGCCTGACCGTCTCGGCGGCGCACGAGATGTGCGACCGGGTCGAGGCCGGGCTGAAAGCGCTGGTCCAGGGTTGCGTGGTGACGATCCATGTCGAGCCGGAAGAAAAGGCGAAACACGCGGGGATTATCGTGTTGTAAGGGGCGTCCAGTTCTGGACATTTTGCGGAAGTGTGGGATTTCAATGGGTTGGGATTGAAAAAAGTAACGATTTGGTAGGGTGTGTGCTCTGCATGCACCCTATAATGCCTTGCACCAGACCTGCAGGTTCTTCCGCGTCTCGCCCGTATTCCCCACATCCTTCCACTCAAACCCCACCATAACCCCCTGCATCGGCGCATAGCCGCAGCCGCGCCAGAAGGCGTCGTTGGTGCGGGCATTCACCGGACGGGCAGGGTGATCCTCTGGCCGGATGACCTGCGCAAAGGCGACATGGCTGCGGCCCAGGGCCATCGCATGGGCTTCGCGGAACGCAAAGAACCGGTGCCCGATGCCCTGGCCGCGATAGGCGGGCAGCAAAGCCGATTCCGGGCCCCACAGCACCTTTTCGCGCGCAATGCCAAGGGCGGCAAAGGGGGCGGCAAACTCCGGGTCAAGATCTTCCAGCGGTGTCGATGTAGAGGCTCCCACCAAGCGCCCCAGATCAAACGCGCCCATCAGCAGTGCGCCGGAATGGTCGCGGTAACTGGCGACATACAGGCGTTCATGGGCCAGAATGCCATCATACAGGTAGGGCCAGTCGCGGAACACCGCGATGCGCAGGGCGGCGATGTCGTCGAGATGGGCGGTGATCTCTGCCCCCGCCAATGCATGCACGTCGATCATTCCGCCCCCCAAGGACCAATCCCAAGGGTCTAGCGCACAAGCCCGGCAATCACCAAGGCAGAAGCGGCGGGACGCATCCTGTTTGCGCCCCGCCAAAAGCAAATCAGGGAAAAGTGGGAACCGGTTTTCCCGCCCGATTTGCGGAATAACGAAAATTACAGAGCAGCCAGCGCCGCCTTGACGGTATCCGCCATCGGCGTGGTCGGGCGGCCAATCCGCCGCGACAGGTTTTGCTGTTGTCGTAATGATGGCCCTTGGCGGCCTGCACGTCGCTATCCGCCAGCACTGCGGAAAAATCTGCGGGCAGGCCAATGCCTTGCAGGATTCCGGCATAAGTGGGCGGATTCAAGGGCCAACCGCAACGTTTGAGGCGAAGGTGGCGGGTTCTTCGGCGATGGCTTCGGCTGGGGTTTTCCAGCCGAGGGTTTTGCGCGGTCGTTCGTTCAAGAGCCTGGCGATGTGGCTGAGGTCGCGCTGGGAGT
>JAYUGA010000133.1:0-5604 GCA_043738565.1 Rhodobacterales bacterium | reverse complement strand
CCTTGCGGACGTTGCAGAACAGGGCGATCTTTTCGAGTTCCTTGTCGGGGATCGGGTGTTCGGAGCGGCAGACCAGGATGTCGGGGGCGAGGCCGATGGATTGCAGCTCCTTGACCGAGTGCTGGGTGGGCTTGGTTTTCAACTCACCCGAGGCGGCGAGGTAGGGCAGCAGGGTCAGGTGCATCAAAAGGCACTGGCCGCGCGGGCGTTCGTGGGTGAACTGGCGGATGCTCTCGAAGAACGGCAGGCCCTCGATGTCGCCAACGGTGCCGCCGATTTCGCAGAGCATGAAATCGACCTCGTCGGCGCCGATTTTCAGGAAGTCCTTGATTTCATTGGTGACGTGGGGGATGACCTGGATGGTTTTGCCAAGGTAGTCGCCACGGCGTTCTTTCTCCAGCACGTTGGAATAGATGCGACCGGAGGAGATGCTGTCGGACTGGCGGGCATTTACGCCGGTGAAGCGTTCGTAATGGCCGAGGTCGAGGTCGGTTTCGGCACCGTCGTCGGTGACGAAAACCTCGCCGTGTTCGAAGGGGCTCATCGTGCCGGGGTCGACGTTGAGGTAGGGGTCGAGTTTGCGCAGCCGGACGGTATAGCCGCGCGCCTGCAGGAGCGCACCCAGGGCGGCGGAGGCGAGGCCCTTGCCAAGCGAGGACACCACGCCGCCGGTGATGAAGATGTAGCGTGCCATTGGGCCCCCGTGTCTGGTTTCAGGACGGCGATTCGCACATTGGGAATCGCAGTATCACGGGAGTTGAGCTATAACCTAGAAACGGCAATGGCGCAACCCGACCGCTAGATGCTGTCGGGTTCCCCGTGGGTTTGTCAAAGGATTGTGGTCAGTTTTCCGCTTTGGGCGGGGTGGCGGGTGCGTCGGTCGAGGGCAGCGCGGTCGGGGGGGTGTTGGTTGCGGGCGCGGCGGGCACCACCGGGGCGACGGTGCCGCCGAACTGGTCGATCACCGAAGAGGTGGCGCTGTCTTTGGCAGCCAGGACGGTCAGGGTGATCGAGGTGACGATGAACAGACCCGCAAAGATCCAGGTGATCTTGCCAAGCGCGGTGGCCGCCGAACGGCCGGAGACCACGCCGCCGGTGCCGCCCATGCCCAGACCGCCGCCTTCGGACCGTTGCAGAAGGACCACGCCGATCAGCAACAGGGCCAGGATCAGGTGGATGGCGAGGATGACGTTTTCCATACGGGGCGCGGCCTTTGGTGGTGACGCGCCTATCTAGGGGCAAGTGGCGCGGGCTGCAAGGGTGTTGGGGGCAGGAGCCGGTGGCGGGAGTATTTTTGCCAAGATGAAATTCGGGCGAAAGAAGAGGGGGTTTGGGCGGAGTGCCGAATCGGGGCAAAAAGACCAGTTAATATTGGGAAAAGCGGTGATTTTCGGGGTCTTGACCGCGTCTTCCCTGCGTCTTCTTTGCGTGAAGACGCGGCGAAGGCCGGGCATGGTTTAACAGAGCGGGCGGTGGCGGTGATCGCGGCGGCTCAGGCCGGACCTTCGCAGACGGCGGAGAGCTTGTTGCCGTCGGGGTCGCGGACGTAACAGGAATAGAAGGCGGCGGAATAGCGGATGCGGGGAGCGCCTTCATCACTGCCGCCATTTGCAAGGGCCGCCGCATGGAAGGCGTCTACGGCGGCGCGGGTCGGGGCGGTCAGGGCCAGCATGGTGCCGTTGCCACGGGTGGCCGGCCTGCCGTCGAAGGGCAGGACGATCCAGAAGCCGGGATCGGTGTCGCCGGGCAGGCCGTAGCCGTGGTTGTCCGTGCTTTCGCGTAGATGGACGACGCCGATTGTGGCCAGCGTCGGGTCATAGAAGCGGCGGGAGCGGGCGAGGTCATTGGTGCCGAGGGTGACGTAGAGCAGCATGGCTTGTCCTTTGTGCTGGCACTTGTTCACGCTGACTGTGCGCGAGCGCGGCTTCCGGGAGCAAGGGCGATTTGTTAGGCTTGCCGCAAGGTTTTCAAGGGGGTGCAGCCTGTGACGCGACAATTCCGGCTGACGCGGGATCTGGTGGACCGCTTGCCTTGCCGGATCGCCGATCCCGGCCCGATGGCGGTGCCGTCGGTGCCAGAGGCGCATTACCGGCAGGTCGGTGCCGATATTCTGGCGCGGGTTGGCGACCGGCCGTTGTGGGTCTTTGCCTTTGGCTCGATCCTGTGGAAGCGGCGGTTTGCGGTGGCGGAGGAGCGTAGCGCGGTGGTGCGGGGCTGGCATCGCAAGTTCTGTCTGGGACCGGATACGCGGTACTGCGGCAATCCTGACAAGCCGGGGGTGATGCTGTCGCTGGACCGGGGCGGGCAGTGCCGGGGTATGGTGCTCAGGATGGACTGCACCGGCCGGGCGATGGCCCTGGAGGATTTGCTGCGCAACGAGCCACCGGAGCCGCCGGTCTGGGTGCGGGCGATGACGCCGCAGGGCGAGGTGCGGGCGATGGCCTTTGCCACCGCGACCACCTGTGAGGGCTATTGCGGCGGGATGTGCGAGGGCGAGGTGGCGGACCGGCTGGCCTCGGCGGTCGGCATGTGGGGGTCGATGGCGGAATATCTGTGCAACACGGTCGCGCATCTGGAGGCGCTGGGGATCGGCGACGCCTATCTGTGGCGGATGCAGGCACTGGTGGCTGCGCGGCTGGCGCGGTTGCCGGCGGCTGTGGCGGGGTAAGGCCTGCCCCTCGATATAGGTGGTTTCGTTTGCCGGGCCTTGCGTCTATACGGAGCCGGGTTTGGGCGCACGGGGGCTGTGAGATGGCGAATGTGGTGGTTGTCGGCGCGCAATGGGGCGACGAGGGCAAGGGCAAGATCGTCGATTGGCTCAGCGAGCGCGCCGATGTGATCGCGCGGTTTCAGGGCGGGCATAATGCCGGGCACACACTGGTCATTGATGGCAAGGTCTACAAGCTGAGCCTGCTGCCGAGCGGAATCGTGCGGGGCGGCAAGTTGTCGGTGATCGGCAATGGCGTGGTGGTCGATCCGTGGCATCTGGTGATGGAGATTGCCAAGCTGCGCGGGCAGGGCGTTGAAATTACGCCGGAAAATCTGATGGTCGCCGAGAATGCCAGCCTGATCCTGCCGGTGCATGGCGAGTTGGACCGGGCGCGGGAAGCGCAGCACTCGGTGGCCAAGATCGGCACGACCGGGCGCGGGATCGGGCCGGCCTATGAGGACAAGGTGGGGCGACGGGCCATTCGGGTGGCGGATCTGGGCGATGCGGCGACGCTGGAGGCGCGGGTGGACCGGCTGATCGGCCACCATGATGCACTGCGGCGGGGGCTCGGGATTGAGCCGGTGGACCGGGATGGCTTGCTGGCGGCGCTGCGCGAGATCGCACCGCAAGTGCTGCCCTATGCCAAGCCGGTGTGGAAGGTGTTGAACGAGGCGCGGCGGGCGGGCAAACGGATCCTGTTCGAAGGGGCGCAGGGCGCGCTGTTGGACATTGATTTCGGAACCTATCCGTTTGTGACCTCCAGCAACGTCATAGCGGGACAGGCGGCGACCGGGACCGGGTTGGGGCCGGGGGCGATTGGTTTTGTGCTGGGGATCGTGAAAGCCTATACCACTCGGGTCGGCGAGGGGCCGTTTCCGGCGGAACTGCACGACGCGGATGGCGAGCGGCTGGGGGCGCGGGGGCATGAGTTTGGCACCGTGACCGGGCGCAAGCGGCGCTGTGGCTGGTTTGATGCGGTTCTGGTGCGGCAGACTTGCGCGACTTCCGGGGTTTCAGGGATCGCGCTGACAAAATTGGACGTGCTGGACGGGTTCAAGGTGCTGAAGATTTGCGTGGGCTACGATCTGGACGGGGTGCGGCTGGACTATCTGCCGACCGCTGCCGACAGCCAGGCGCGGTGCAGGCCGGTCTATGAGGAAATGGAAGGCTGGGAGGAAACCACGGCGGGGGCGCGGTCGTGGACGCAACTGCCGGGGGCGGCGATCAAATATGTGCGGCGGATCGAGGAGTTGATCCAGTGTCCGGTGGCGATGCTGTCGACCAGCCCCGAGCGGGACGATACGATCCTTGTCACTGACCCGTTTGTGGATTGAGGCGATGGCGCTGAGCTATAAAACCCGACGCAGGCTGGCGTTGCTGATCCTGGTGGTCGGCTTGCCGCTGTATGTGGTGGTGGCGGTCAATCTGGTCGCCCTGATCGACCGGCCCTCGGTTCTGGTGGAACTGGCGATCTACGTCGGGCTGGGGTTTCTGTGGATGCTGCCGCTGAAACCGATCTTTCGGGGGATTGGCCAGTCTGATCCTGATCAGATTGATCGGGAAAAGTGATCAGGTTTCCGGGTGGGGCTGCAATTTTCCTGCGAAAAACCTGGTTTGTGAACGGTGCGACTTTTCTGCGAAAAATCAAAGGCAGATTGAGCGTGGAATGGGTTCCATCTGATCGGGAAATGTGATCAGGCGGATGGCTGGCCCTCGGCCTGACTTGTGCGCTTTGTGATCGACTTAGCCCGCGATGCGTTTGGCCTCGATCAGGATCGGTGAGGCTTCGGCCAGTTCAAACTGGCCGCGTCTGGTTTTCTGGATGCGGCCATCGCGCAACAGGCGGCCAAAGCCGCGCAAGGTGTCTTCGCGGTTCCTGTCGGCCAGTTTCGGCATGGCGGAGATTTGCTGGAACAGCAGCGGGCGGGTGAAACTGGGGCGACCCAGAACCAGCGTGCAATAGGCACCGGCGGCCTCGATCAACTCGCCCATCGAGGTGGCACCGAGGCTGTCGGCAAATTCGGCAAAACTTTGCTTTTTGCCGTCCGTGAAGATGTTGTCCATGTCTTCCGGGGCCAAAGCGCCGTCTTCGTCGTCCGAAGCATCGTCCTGCATGGCCAAACTGCCAGAGGTCACGCGGCGCGGCCGCACGGGTTGCGAGGTTGCGGGTTGCAGCACCATCAGCGGGGCGACACTGGGCACAATCTGCGGCATCGGGCGCAAAGGGTCGAGGACGGCGTCCTTCTTGCGGTCGATGCGTTGCGCGGACACCAGCACCAGCGGGGCAGGGCGGTCCGCAACCGAGCCGGGGTCTACGGGGCGCATCACTTTGTCGAGGTCTTTGCGGTAGGGGTCCATGCGGACCGCTGCCTCTTGCTTGACGGCATTGGGATTGATGCGGCGTTCGGCGACCGTCGCCAGAACGGCGGCCTTGAGATGGGCAATGGCAGAGCGCCGGCGTTTGCTTTCCGGCACTTCCAGCGCGGTATTGGTCTGGGCCAGCAGGCGTTCCGCCTCGTCTGCAACGGACTCGGGCAGTTTGTGGGTCTCGGACGCCGGGGGTTCGGCGGCAAGGGGGAGCACGTCGTCAGCTTGCGGGGAGGCCGTGACATATTGCGGTTCGGCGGTAGCGTGCTCTGCCGCAATGGCGGCGGGTTCGTCTGCCGCCTGATCCGCGATGGATTCGGCGGGTTCGGCGGTTGAGAGGCCTTTGACTGGCGCAATTTCGGCCTCCAGTGCGGCCAGCTCGCTTTGCAGCGCGGCCTCTGCCTCGGCGCTGAGCGGGGCGGGCACCGGCACGGGTTGCGCCGCGGCCTGCGGCATCGTGTCCAGACGGCGGATCTTGATGACGCGGGCGCGGGCGCGTTGCAGCTTTTCGACAACCTCGGCGGCGG
>JAYUGA010000132.1:0-1936 GCA_043738565.1 Rhodobacterales bacterium | reverse complement strand
GGCACCCGGCCTTCGCGGTACCATTCGGTCCGCGCGATTTCAGCACCGCCAAGGCGGCCCGACACGTTGACCCGGATGCCCAAAGCGCCGATCCGCATGGCGTTCTGCACGGCGCGCTTCATGGCACGACGGAAGGATACCCGGCGTTCCATCTGCTGGGCGATCGACTCGGCCACCAGCTGCGCGTCCAGTTCCGGCTTGCGGACTTCGACGATGTTCAGGTGCAGTTCGGACTTGGTGAACACCGCCAGTTTCTTGCGCAGCGTCTCGATATCCGCGCCCTTTTTGCCGATGATCACGCCCGGACGGGCGGTATAGATCGTCACACGGCACTTTTTGTGGGGACGTTCGATGATCACCTTGGAGATGCCGGCCGCCTTGCACTCTTCATGCACGAAAGCGCGCATCTTGAGGTCTTCCAGCAGCAGGTTGCCGTAGTCTTTCGACTCGGCAAACCAGCGGCTGTCCCAGGTGCGGTTGACCTGCAGGCGCATCCCGATCGGATTGACTTTCTGACCCATTATGCCGTCTCCCCGGTTTGGCGGACCTTGATCGTGATTTCACTGAACGGCTTCATGATCTTGCCGAAACGGCCCCGTGCCCGCGGACGGCCACGCTTCATCACGAGGTTCTTGCCAACCCAGGCTTCGGCGACAACCAGGCTGTCAACGTCGAGGTTGTGGTTGTTTTCCGCATTGGCGATGGCCGATTGCAGAACCTTTTTCACTTCGCCCGCGATCCGGCGCTTGGAGAAGGTGAGGTCGGCCAGAGCCTTGTCGACCTTCTTGCCGCGGATCAGCCCCGCAACCAGGTTCAGCTTCTGGTCCGACGTGCGCAACATGCGGCAGACGGCCATTGCTTCATTCTCCGCCACGCGGCGCGGATTCTTTTCCTTACCCATGGCTTACTTCCTCTTGGCTTTCTTGTCGGCGGCGTGACCGTAATAGGTCCGGGTCGGCGAATATTCACCGAACTTCTGGCCGATCATCTCTTCGGTCACGTTGACCGGGATGTGCTTCCTGCCGTTGTAGACGCCAAACGTCAGGCCAACAAACTGCGGCAGAATGGTGGAACGGCGCGACCAGATCTTGATCACTTCGTTTTTGCCCGACGCGCGCGAGGTTTCTGCCTTCTTCAGCAGGTAACCGTCGACGAACGGGCCTTTCCAGATAGAACGTGCCATGGATCAGCGCCCTTTCTTCGCGTGACGCGAACGGACAATAAGCTTGTCCGAGTGCTTGGACTTGCGGGTTTTGTTCCCCTTGGTGCCTTTGCCCCACGGGGTAACCGGGTGGCGGCCCCCAGAGGTGCGACCTTCACCACCACCATGCGGGTGATCGATCGGGTTCATGGCCACGCCGCGAACCGTCGGACGAATGCCCTTATTGCGCATACGACCGGCTTTGCCGAAGTTCTGGTTGGAGTTGTCGGGGTTGGACACGGCACCGATGGTGGCCATGCATTCCTGACGGACCATGCGCAGTTCGCCCGAGGACAAACGGATTTGCGCGTAGCCGCCGTCACGGCCAACAAACTGGGCGTAGGTGCCGGCAGCGCGGGCCAGTTGGCCGCCCTTGCCTTGCTTCAGCTCCACATTGTGGACGATGGCCCCGATCGGCATGCCCGAGAACGGCATCGCGTTGCCGGGCTTCACGTCGGTCTTGGTTCCCGAGACGACGCTATCGCCAACCGCCAGACGCTGCGGTGCGAGGATGTAGGATTGCTCGCCGTCCGTGTACCGGACGAGGGCGATGAACGCGGTGCGGTTGGGATCATATTCGATCCGCTCCACCACCGCAGGCATATCAAATTTGGTGCGCTTGAAGTCGACCACACGGTAAAGGCGCTTTGCACCGCCCCCCTTGTGCCACATCGTGATGCGTCCGGTATTGTTCCGACCACCCGTCTTGATCAAACCCTCGGTGAGGGATTTGAC
>JAYUGA010000131.1:0-14795 GCA_043738565.1 Rhodobacterales bacterium | reverse complement strand
GCCGAGGCCAGCGAATTTGCGGTGATGGTGGTGGATCTGGACCGCTTCAAATCGGTGAACGACCGCTGGGGCCATGCGGCGGGCGATGCCGTGCTGATCGAAGTGGCCGCCCGGCTGACGGCCAATCTGCGGGCCAGCGACCTGCTGGCGCGGATTGGCGGTGAGGAATTTCTGATCGCTTTGCCCAAGACGACGCTGGCTGAGGCGGAACTGGTCGCGGAACGCCTGTGCCATGCCACGGGCGCAGAGCCGATTACCTTGTCGGATGGCACCCGTATCCGGGTGACAATTTCCATCGGCATGACGATCACCAATGCCGCCACCGCGGTTGACCCCAACGTGTCCGAACTTGTCGATCAGGCCGACCGGGCGCTGATGAAATCGAAAACTTCGGGCCGCAATCAGGTGACAATCATCCGCGACGCGGCGTGATTGCGGCAAAGCGCCCTAGAACCGACCCACCCGGACCGGGCGTACATCAAGCCCGAAGGTGGGCTTTCTTCACACCCGCGACAAAAGCCTCTTCGGCTTGAGGAGCGGCCCGTCATAACCCGCGTCCGGCGCTGACATCAGTTTGCCGGGACCTGGCCAGCGCCTTTGTCACCGGGGCCGTGGCGCATGTGCTCCTCCAGACGGCCCGCGAATTCCGCGCGCTCGTCTTGCGGCAGCGCCACCAGAAAGTCGCGCATCAGCCCGGTGCCCAGTTTCAAACGGTCCGCCAGATGCTGTTCCTGTGCCCCAAGCGCCGTGGTCAGACCCGCCGGATCAAACGGGTCGGCCCGCAATGCGGTCAGGATGGCCGTCGCATCGCTTTGCATCTGCTGCCGCGCCGCCCGCAGATCGCCTGCGCGGCCCGCCATGCTTTTGCGCAGGGCAGCGCGATCGTCGGGGGTCAAGGCCTCGTCAAACGGGCCAAAGCCCATGTCGCGGATCATGTTGCTGCGCCCGCCGCCGCCGTCATGGAAGAACGATCCGCCGACGATCCCGGCCACGCCCAGATTAAGCGCCACCGACACCGCCAGGGCAAGCCGCAGCCCGCGCCCCGGTTTGGGCGGCGGGGCGGGCGAAACCGGGGGAAGGTTCAGATCGGTCATCATTCACTCCTGTGCCAGCAAGCCATCGCCGGCCGGCAACAAATCAAGGCTGTCTATCGTGGTATTGCCCGCGACCAGCGCGGTCAGCGCCTGCACCGGCGAAGGTTGCACGATGCCCAGGTAAAGCCCGGCCAAAGCTGCAGCGGAAACCCCGGCCAGCGACCCGGTGCCGCCGAGCCAGCCGCTCAACGTGGCAAACCAGCCCGGCCGGGGCGACTCCGTCGGCACCCGCAGCGCCGCCTTGGGTTGCAAAGCCGCCGCATCGGCCAGAATCCGGGCGGTCAGCCCGTCGGGCAACTCGATGCGCTGCCGGGACGCTGCGGCAAACATCTGGTCCAGATCATCTTCGCGGTCCATCATACCTCTCTTTCCACATCACCGTCATAGCCCAATTCCTGTCGTCGTCCGGCCAGAATGGCCGCCAGCGCCCGTTTGCCGCGCGCAGTAAGACTTTCCACCGCCTCGACACCGATCGACATCACCAATGCGATCTCGGGGTTGGTCAGCCCCTCGATATGGCGCAGCACCACCGCCTGACGCTGCCGCTCGGGCAATTGGGCAAGGGCCGCTTCCAGCGCCGTCATCCGGTCCGCCTCGATCAGCCCCGCCACCGCACTTGTGCCTCCGTCCGCCACTTCGGGCGCGTCGTCCAATGTGACGGCGGGGCGGCGGGCACGGGCACGGCGCTGGTCGGTGACAAGGTTCGTCACCACCCGGTAGAGCCAGGTCGAAACCTGCGCCTCGCCCCTGCGCCAGTCGGGGGCCACGCGCCACAGCCGCAGCATCGCTTCCTGCGTCACATCTTCCGCCTCGGCCCGGTCGGCCAGAAGCCGCGTCGCATAGCCCAGAACCCGTGGTGCCAAGCGCCCGGTCAAGAGGCGCGCCGCGTCCGGGTCTCCATTGGCATAGAGCACCAGAAGCGTCTCGTTGGACAGGGTGGTCAGGCTGTCGCGCGGCATTTCCAACATCAGAATGGGCTTACCCGCCGGAACGCGGGCTCGCAACTTCGGAAAGGCGCGCGCCGGGATGGGGTCATGCCCCCGGCGCGCGATGACTACGAAGGCAGGATCAGTTGCCGCCGTTGTCATTGTTGTCGTTGTTGTCACCATTGCCGCCATCAGGGCCATTGTCCTGACCGCCCTGATGTCGGTTGCCGCGACTGCCATGCCCGCGCTCCATCATCATCTTCTGGGCAGCATCCGCTTCGGCCTTGTCGATGAAGCCGTCCTTGTTGGTATCGACCTTGTCAAACAGATTGACCGGCATCGGCGGTGCCACCAGTTCTGCCGCCGACAGCATCTTGTCGCCATCGGTGTCCAGCCGGTCGACCATCTTCTGCGCCTGATCCGTGGCAGCGGTCGTCATCTCTTTCAGGCGCATCGCCGCCAGTTCGTCCACCGACAGCTTGCCATCAGCATTTGTATCGACCGCCTTGGCCTGCGCGGTTCGCCATGCAGTGATCTCGTCCGGGCTGATCTTCCCATCCTTGTCGGCATCCACCGCGTCAAAGTTCAGCGCCGGACCCATCATCATCATCCCGCCCATGCCCACATCCGGGCTCTTGCCCATATTGTCGGCGATTGCGGCCGAACCCATCAGGGCTACGGCCAGTGCTGCAATCCCAAGGCCGACTTTTTTCTGCGTCAGTTTCATTTTGCTCTCCACATCAGTCTGCGAGCAGGTTGCCCGTTCTTGATGCAGGTCAAACGGCGCAGGTCTGGATTTCCGTCGCCGGGATTGCGACATAGCGGCACCGGTGGCAGTGCCCCCCTAACCTTCGCCGTGAAAACCGGGTAGAAGGCCGCTGATGAAACAGGATATTGCGATGACACCTCAGTTTGCTCTGGCCGAAGGCGCGATCAGTCCCGATGCGGCCGAGCGGCCCTTGTGGCCCGCGCTGCGGCGCGGCTGGTCGTGCCGCTGCCCGAATTGCGGCGCGGGCCCGATGCTGCGGGCCTATCTCAAGGTGCGCGACAGTTGCCCGGTCTGTTGCGAGGCGTTCCATCATCAGCGTGCCGATGATGGCCCGGCCTATCTGACCATCCTGATCGTCGGCCACATTCTGGCGCCGCTGATTTACTTCACCTTCACCAAATATCGCCCCGAACCCTTGGTCATGGCTTCGGTTTTCACCGTGCTGACCGTGACTTTGGCATTGTTCTTGCTGCCAAGGCTGAAGGGGATGCTGGTGGCGCTGCAATGGGCCAAGCGGATGCACGGTTTCGGGGTCGCCCCTGATCCGGTCCATGACTGAAGCCGCCCGCATCCGGTCTGCGGCCACGCTGATCCTGTGGCGCGATGGGACTGCGGGACCACAGGTGCTGATGGGCCGGCGCGGCGCGAAGGCGGCGTTCATGCCGTCGAAATATGTGTTTCCCGGCGGCGCGGTCGATGCGGGCGACCATGCGACCGGCCATCTGTCCGCTGCGTGTCAGCATCGCCTGACGCTGCATTGCCCGCCCGATCTGTCGCCAGAGGCTTTGGCCGGATGCACCCTGCGCGAATTGGTCGAGGAAACCGGGCTGTCGTTAGCCCCTGCCGCCCGGCTTAAATTCATGTTCCGCGCCATCACGCCACCCGAATCGCCACGCCGTTTTGATGCGCGGTTCTTCATGTCGGATGCTGCATTTGTAACCGGCGACCCGCAGGATTTTTCCGCGGCCGAAGACGAGCTTTCGCATCTGCACTGGATCGCGTTGACCAATGCCCGGCACCTTGACCTGCCCTTCATCACCGAGGTGGTGCTGGCAGAGGTGGCCTCCCTGCTGGACGGCCACGACCAACCCGGCGTGCCGTTTTTCGACAACTCCGGCCCAAGCCCAAGCTTTCGCCGCCTGGATTGACACTTGCCGGACCCAGCGTTCATCAAGCCGGAAGGAGGCTTTCTTCACGCCCGCGATGAAAGCCCCTTCGGCTTGAGGAGCGGCTGGCGCAGGGTGGTGCCCTCAGCTTGCCAGCACGATCCCGATGATTGACGCCGCCAACAACCCGATCCCCACCAGTTCGTGCCGCGAGGGCCGCTCGCCAAAGACCCGGGTTGACACCAGCACGGTGACCACCAGTTCAATCTGCCCGACCGAGCGCACATAGGCCGCGTTCTGCAAGGCAAAGGCCACGAACCAGCCCAGCGAGCCCAGCATCCCCGTCACCCCCACCCAGAACGCCGGTCGGCGGGCGGCGGGCGGCGGGCGGCGGGCGGCGACGACCCGGCCCACCTCGCCGGGTTCGCACCAGATCAGATAGGGCAACATCATCAGCGTCTGCACAGATGTCACCGCCGCCAGCGCAAAGGTCGCACGGAACAGGGCGTCATCCACCGCAATTTCCAGCGTCGCGGAACGGTAGGCGATGGCCGACACGCCGAACAAACCGCCCGCCACCACGCCCAGAAAGGTGGCGCGGTTGGCAAAACCCTTCGGCGCCCAGCCCCCCGCCGGACGCGACAGCACCAGCACGCCAGCAAGGCCGATCAGAATGGCCAGCATCCCCAGACCCGACACCTTCTCTCCCAGGATCACGGCAGAAAAGATGGCAACCTGCAAAACCTCGGTCTTGGTAAAGGCGATCCCCACCGCGAAAGAGCGTTGCGAAAACAGCGCGACCGTGCAGAACGTGGCGATGATCTGCGCCAGCCCGCCTCCCACCACCGCCAGCCAGAACGCGCCGGTCAGTCTGGCAACCCGTAGCCACGCCATGTCATCAGCGCCACGGTCCCGGCCACGGCCAAAGGGGCGGCAAAGACAAAGCGCGAGGCGGTGGCGGCCGCGGTTGACAGGCCCAGCGTCTTAAGCCGTTTTTGCACTGAAAAGCGCAGGGTCTGCATGGCGGCAGCGGCAATGGTGACGATGACCCAGGGCTCCATCCGCGCCTGATGCACCCGAGCAGTCGGCAAAGTCCAGCCTCAGCAATCGGGCGCAGGAGCCTTCTGCACCGGCCAGATCGGATGCGGCACCGGGTCTTTGGCGCGAAACAGATAGCGGCGGAAGATTTCCATATAGTTCGCATAGACATAGGCATCATTGCGCCGCAGGAAATGGTCGCGGCGCGAGGCATAGAGTGTCGGCAGCCGATACCACGGCACCGCCGGATGCATATGGTGGACCACATGGTAATTGTTGTTGAGAAACAGCAAGGCCAGTGGCCCCCGATCCTCGATCACCACGGTTCTGGCGCGGTAGCTCTCATGGGCACGGTGTTCCAGAAAGGTACGGATTTTCAGCAAGGAAAGGCCAAGATAGGCCGCAAGAACATAGGCCAAGACCGGCATCATGCCCACATTCATCAGCCAGATCAGCACCAGTATCACGCCGATCCCGTTCAGCGCCCAGGCCCGCCCGACCCGCACATCGCCGTGCCGCGCCGCGTAGAAATCGGCACTGATGAAGACCCACATGCCCACGGCCGGTCCCAATATCATCCGTCCCAATAGCGTGTTGTTCATGCCCAGCAGCCATTGCACCGGGCGCGGCAGTGTTTTCCACACCGCCGGGTCGAAATAGTTCGACTCCGGGTCGTCGTAGGGGTCGGTCAGTGCGGGGTCGTAATGGTGCTGCAAATGGGTGTCGCGGAAGCGTTGATATGGCACCACCAGCACCAGCGACGGGAACACCAATGCCTCGTCAAGCCATTGTTTGCGAAAGGGATGGCCGTGCAACACCTCGTGCTGCAACGACGAAAACTGCGCGATGGCCACGGCGGTCAGGATCAGCGACAGGATGGCAGATTGCGCCCATACCATCGTGCCCGCCGCCCAGACCAGGTAGGTCACGACCAGCAACAGCAGCGTTGGCCATTCAAAGGTTCTGTCCAGTTCTGGGCGCATTACGGCCTCCCTTCCGGTCAATATACCACTTGCGGCGGCGCAGCGAAATTCAGAGGATAAGCAACATCAAGTCACCATTGTGGTAAAAACCCAGCACATGCCGGATATGATCGACAAACGCGACCGCGCCGACCTGTTCCGCGACAGGCTGGGACAGGCATTGACTGGCTCCGGCCAGACCCAAAGCAGCCTTGCTCGTGTCGTGGGCGCCGACCGCTCCACGATTTCCGCCCTGCTCGCCCCCGGCACCCGGCTGCCCAACGCCCAGCTTGCGGCCGATTGTGCCCGGGCCCTCGGCGTCTCGACCGACTGGCTGTTGGGTCTGACAGACCACCCCGAACCGCCTGACCGGCTGTTGGCGCAGGCGGTGACGATGATCCCCGCCAGCCGCGCCCTGTTTGATGAGACGGTGTTTGGCTGGCACCGCGCTGCGGCGGGCTACAAAATCCGCCATGTGCCCGCCACCCTGCCCGACATCCTCAAGACCCGCGCCGTCGTCGAATGGGAATACCGCGAGACTTTGGGCGACCACGCCGCGCAGGCCATATTGGCTTTCGAGGCGCAGTTGGATTGGTTGCGCGGCGCACGCTCTGACTATGAAATCGCCGTGCCGCTGCATGAGATGACCAGTTTCGCCGCCGCCACCGGCTATTGGGCGGGCATCCCCGCCAGCATCCGACTTGCCCAGATCGACCATCTGATCCGGCTCTGTGACGAGCTTTACCCCGCCCTGCGCCTGTATCTGTTCGATGCGCACCGGGTGTTTTCCGCCCCGGTCACGGTGTTTGGCCCGCATCTGGCGGTGGTCTATCTGGGGCGGCAATATCTGGTGTTCCGCACGCCACAACGGATTGCCGAGGTGTCGCAGCACTTCGACTGGCTGGTCCGCGAAGCGCCCCAAGGGGCACGCGATTCGGCGGGATATCTGCGGGGCTTGCGGCGTGGGATCGCCTAGAATTCCACCATGTTATCAATTTTATAGCCGTTAAATCGCAGAATATCGCGCGCCGCCTTTGCGCGATCGGCAGGCAAAGCGGCAGCACGGTTCAACACAAATCCCATGCGTCCAGAGGGCGTGCCGATCACCAGCGTCCGGTAATCCGCATCGGCCCACAGCACCCACCAGACCGGCATGCCGTCCAGTTCAAAGCGCCCCGGTTTGCCCGTAGCCATCGGCCCCGAACCCCGCACCGGACCGCCCGCCAGGCACAGATCCCACGACGCCTGACCGGCGGCGATGTCAACTCGCCCCGGCGCACAGGCCGCCTGACCACCGGCAGCAAAGGTCGCCACCTGCACCCAATGGCCGCTCAGCCGGGCGGTTTCCAGCACGGCAGAGGAATAGATCGGCGCTTCCGGATCGCGGAAGGCCAGGGATTCGGCAGGCTTTCGGCTGCAAGACGCCAGCACTATCAACAAGATAACCGAACGGGTCAGTTGAGGCACAACGTCACCATTCGCCCATCAGAATCCAGAACATCGTTGCAGCCGATCATCGGTTCGATTGGCGAACAGGTTTCCGACCGGGCAAGACATTGGCCGGAACAATCGCTTTTCTTGCTGCAAGACTTGCCACCATCACGGGTGCGCCTGACGCACAGATTGGCCCCGCTGTCGCCTGCCGTGGCCCATTGCGCGCCGGATTTTTCGCATGACAACTGCTGTGGCGAGACGGGCACCACGGTCACCTCCGGCCTTGGCGCTGCAGCTTTTGCCGCATCGGAGGGCGCAGTCGGGTGCGGTTTGGGGCGCGGAGTATTCGGCCCGGCTGCGACGATGGCAGCGGTGGTGGCTGGCGAGGATAGGGTTGCTGCGGGTGCCACAGGGACAGCCGGCGCGTCCAGCGTTGTGGTCGCAATCGCCGCAGTGTCCAGCGGGCTGACACTTGTATTCGCGCCATTGCCCGGCGCGGTCATCTGGCAGGCGGACAGGACGCAAAGGGCGAACAGATATCGGCGCATCGCGGCACTCACCTCATGATGGCGGCAGAAGGCCTCATGAGGGGTCGCGTTGCAAGGGCCAAGCTCAATAGGGCTGCGGACGGATGCGGTGGGCGGCGTCGATTTCGGCCAGCACCTCGGGCGACATGATCAGGTCGACCGCGCCGATATTGGTGGCAAGCTGATCCAGGTTGGTGGCCCCGAGGATCGGGATGACCTGAAACGGCCGCCCGAGGCAGAAGGCCAGCGCCATCTGGCACGGGTCCAACCCATGCCGCGCCGCAATGCCCAGATAGGCGGCAGTGGCGGGAAAGACCTGCGGCGTGATCCTGCCGCTGAGCACGGGGTTCAGGGCGCGGCGGGTGCCTTCGGGGGTGACATCCCCGGCATATTTGCCCGACAGAATGCCGCAAGCCAGCGGCGAAAACGCCAGCAGCGGCATGTCCTCCAGCACCGAAAGCTCTGCCCAATCGCTGTCAAACTGGCGGCACAGCAGCGAATATTCGTTCTGCACGCTGGCCATGCGCGGCAGGCCCTGCGCCTGCGCCAAAGCTAGCCAGCGCGCGGCGCCCCAGACCGTTTCATTGGAAAGTGCAATTTGGCGGATCTTGCCCTGACGGATCAGATCGGCTGTAACCTCAAGGATTTCAAGCATATGCGCCTCGATGCTCACCTTGTCAGTGCCGCGCGGATCATAGGTCCAAATGTCGCGGAAGTGGGGGATGGCGCGGTTGGGCCAGTGCAATTGGTAGAGGTCGATATAGTCGGTGCGCAGCCGTTTCAACGACCCATCGACCGCAGCCCGCAGCACCGGCCCGGTCAAGGGCGCGCCCTCCCAAACCGCCGCCTGCCCCTCTCCGGTCACTTTGGTTGCCAGCACCAGACGGCTGCGCCCGCCACGCGAGGCCAGCCACGATCCGATGATCGCCTCGGTCCGGCCCAGGGTCCTGGCGCTGACCGGGTTGACCGGATACATCTCTGCGGTGTCCCAGAAATTCAGCCCGGCGTCGATGGCCAGATCGGCTTGGGCGTGACCTTCTGGCTCGGTGTTCTGGGTGCCCCAGGTCATCGTGCCTAGGCACAGTGCCGATACCGGAATTCCGGTAGTGTCTCAGTTTGAAAATGGGCGCGCCCTTGACAGGGGTATCGCCCAGCGCCCCGGCTTCCTATATGCTTAGCAGGAAGCATAGGAGGAGCAATGCAGTTTTTCATCCATCGGTCTGAGCGGGGCGACTCTGCCCTCACGCCAGATGCAGCAGGCGCAGATCTGCCCCCTAGCCTTGCGCCGTGGTCATTCATCGGTGAACTCGATCTTGAAGAGGGAGTGGCGTCGCCCAGTGGATTGAATGTCATAGAGGCGTTACTGGTACTCGACCGGACTAGCTACTACCTTGTTCCGTCGAGCGTCGACCTAGGGGGGATGAAACCTGATGCCTAAAGGTCCGAACGGAGAGAAGCGCCCCGCCGACGCGATAGGGCTGGCTGTGATGGTCGGCAGGATCGCCACCGGCGAGGTTGAGGACGTTGCGCCCGATGATGGCAAAGACCCGGCAGCGAAGGCGCTGGGGGCCAAGGGTGGCAAGGCGAGGGCGGCCAGCATGTCACCGGAACGGCGGGCCGAGATTGCCAAGAAGGCGGCGGCTAAGCGGTGGGGGAAGGAATAGCGAGTCAATGGCTTACGGCGTGAGGCCAAACCTAATCGCGCCGGAAACATGCTCTTTATCATTTACAATGCTAACCACATTATAATAACCGACCGCAGCAATATTAAACGCGCTGAAAATCGCAAACGATTTTATGCTATAGATTGGCGACCCATTGTCGCGAGACTCTTGCATCGCTTGTTGAATTATCGCTTGCTCCACGATGTTGTCAAATAGAATGTCGCCGTTCGGAGAAAGCATTTTTATTCTCAGATTCTTCAGAGAAAAATCTTTAGAAAAGTTACATCTAACGTAGGTTGCGAGCTTCGGCATGATGCCGGGAATTGCTGCTACGTTAATATTATCTGGAAGCACCCCAACTAGGGTTTCTTGCCCAGTCTGCTCGACGCGCACGTCTTCGCAAAACAGAGCAACAATAGCGAATTGGCTCACGGCTGAACTCCAGAAGAGATGTCGACCTTATAAATCGGCATTTGCAGACTACCCACGGCTTGATTCTTGACCCTGACGGCGGGAGCTGCGGTTGATGCAGGCTCACTCCCAAGGATACGGGCAATAAGTGGATTCATATAGTTAGATTCTCTCCGGTCAGTCAAACGAGCAATCATCAGCGGCTCTGGCTCAGCTTCCATGGCAAAAAGAATGTCGCTCAGCGTCTCCAGTGTGAGATTGCTAGGCGACGATAACCAACGTGTAATCTGCGCCGGATGGCGGCGAAGTCGATCCGCAATATCCTTTTTATTTATGCCGGTCCGCTCCGCTTCGTCGGCAAAAAAACGTTGAAGTTTCGAAAACAACGCGTTTTTATATCGTTGCCGATAGTAATACATATCTCGCGGCAAGTGATTCCAGCTATTTGAAGTATTTTCCACTGATCGCTCCAGATACCATGTCGTGAATATTTGTGAACATAATTGGGCGATAGGCGCGAAAAATCTTTTGCCACACCGAGCGCGCAATAAGTTTCACTTTTTTCCATGCAGCACTTTCCCACCCACCCAGATCGGCACGTTTGGCAAAGTTTGTGGTAATCAAAACGTCACGCGCCGCGAACAGCCCAAGGACACGGATGGACGGATCATCCCTAACGCTTCGAACCTCCCAAACACTTTCGTTCGCAGGTGACAACAAAAACAGATATTTGCAATGAATTTCCTCACTGGTAACGAAATGCTCCAAGTCTGCCAAAAGGTTGCCGATCCGTTCTTCCCAAGTATCATCGCCTTCGGGGGAGTTCAGTTCAGAGTGGAGGTCTTCACCTATCAGCATTGCTCTTCGCACGACCGCCCCCTGCGCCTTCGGGATGAGTGGAAACAACATGCCTCGGCCACATCTGTCTATGATTTCATCATCTATTGACATATAAGTCAATGTCCTTAACTTTCAATGAATCGAAATGTGATCGTAGAGGGTTTTCTCAGGCCAGCCACAAAATTATTCAAATACCCGAATATATGCTTTACGCTAAGCAAAAAAGTTCATATCTAAATGGCAAGAACAAACTCGACACCAAAACCCGCGTCACCATCCTCAACATGCTCGTTGAGGGATCGTCCATGCGCACTATCAGCCGCATCACCGGTGTCAGCATCAACACCGTGACCAAACTGCTGGAGGATGCGGGCCGCGCCTGCGCCGCTTACCATGACGTGACCGTGCGCGACGTGAAGACCGCCCAAGTCCAGTGCGATGAAATCTGGTCGTTCTGCTATGCCAAAGACAAGAACGTCCCGACCGCCAAGGCCGCCCCGCAAGGGGCTGGCGATGTGTGGACGTGGACCGCGATTGACCGCGATAGCAAGATGATCCTGGCCTTCGAAGTGGGCGACCGTTCCGCCGAAACCGCCCGCGACTTCATGTTCGATCTGGCCGACCGTCTGGCAAACCGCGTCCAACTGACCACGGACGGCTACGGCGCTTATCTCAAGGCTGTTGGCGATGCTTTTGCAACGGACAACGACTACGCCATGCTGATCAAGCTCTATGGCGAGCCTACGGGCGCTAAGAGTCATGAGCGCAAGTATTCCCCCGCCGAATGCACGGGCGCTATCAAGGAGCCGATCTTCGGCAAGCCCGATCCGGCCATGATCAGCACTTCGCATGTTGAGCGCCAGAACCTGACCATGCGCATGGGGATGCGCCGCTTTACCCGCCTGACCAACGGTTTCAGCAAGAAGCTGGAAAACCACCTGCACATGCTCTCGCTCTACTTCGTGCATTACAACTTCGTCCGCATCCACAAGACGTTGAAATGCACCCCGGCGATGGCTGCTGGCGTGTCTGCGACCCTGCATGACATGGCTTGGGTTGTCGGGCTGATCGACGCGAACGCCCCGGCCACGACGAAGCGCGGGCCTTACCAGAAAAAAGATAATTCAAACTGAGACACTACCGGAATTCCCGTGCCGCCCAGTTTGACTTGCCGCATGCCATGCTCCCTTTGCTGTGACCCTAGGCTGCGGACCTCGTCCGGAAAAGCCCCTGCATTCAGACCAAAGCCCGTAACAACGGCCTGTGGCCTATGCTAAGCTGCGCGGAAAGGAAGCCAAAGATGTACAGCATGCCAACCTTGCTATTGGCAATTGCCCTGACGACTGGTCTGGCCCAGGCCGCTCCGACCGCCTATGCCTTGCAACCGGAAGCCTCGACCGTCGGGTTTGAAACCGACTTCGGCCCGGACAAGATCACCGGGCGGCTGCCGATTTCCCAAGCCGATCTCAGCCTGGATTTCCAGCATGTCGCCGCCTCGACCATCGCGGTGACGCTGAATGTCGCCGGGGCGGAGGCCAGCTTTCCTTTTGCCGCGCAGGCCATGAAAGGCCCCAAGGTGCTGGATTCAGGCGAGTTTCCAACCATCATCTTCCAAAGCACTGCCGTAAAGGCGGATGGCGATGGGGCGGCGGTGCAGGGCAATATCACCATCCGCGGCGTCACCAAACCCGCCGTGCTGCATGCGGTGCTCTACCGGCAGGCCGGCACGGTGGCGGGGGATCTGAGCCATCTGACCATCCGGCTTACCGGCGCCGTGATGCGCAGCGCTTTTGGAGCGACGGGCTGGGCGGATGCGGTGGGGGATGAGGTGAGGCTGGATATTATTGCGCGCATTCAACGGGTTGAATGAATGCAGTGGCGGAATGACCCGCAGAAGTTCGGGCTGGTGACGCGGCTGATCCATTGGGGCATGGCACTGCTGATTGTGTCGATGCTGAGCCTTGGCACCATACTGGCCAATATGCAGCCCAATCTGAGCAATCTCTCGCTGTATGGCCTGCACAAGACGGGCGGGTTCATAGCGCTGACCTTGGTAATTTTGCGGCTGATCTGGCACCGGATCAACCCGCCGCCTGCCCCGATTGGACCACCGAATGCCTGGAACAACCGCGCGGCGAAGGGGGCACATCTACTTATCTATCTGTTATTGCTGTGTATTCCTTTGGCGGGCTGGATCGGTTCCAGCGCCACCGGGATTGACGTGATGTTCCTGGACCGTTGGGTGATCCCGCCGATCGCGCCGGTGTCAGAGGCTTGGGAATCCTGGGGGTTTCTTGCCCATCGCGTGCTGACCCGGACCTTGATGGTGGTGTTGGCACTACATGTAGCAGGTGCGCTGAAACGCGGGATGGATGGCGATGCCACGATGCGGCGGATGATTGGCGGCTGAAAACCGAAAAATCGCGGTCTTGCCCGCGTCTTGCTTGCGTCTTGCCCGCGTCTCTACAGGTTCGCGACGGCCAAGTTTCTGTCGGTGCCGCCGGCACCCCTTGCCCTTTCCGCCCCAGATGGTCAGCATGAAATCCTGATGCGCGTGCTGATCACCTTTGCCGCCCTGTTTCTGTCGGTTGTTCTGCTGCAACTTGGCGCGGGCGGCGTGGTGCCGCTGGATGCCATATCCGGCGCGCAGTTGGGGTTCAGCAAAAGCCGGATCGGCCTGATGGGTTCGGCACATTTCTTCGGGTTTTTCATCGGCTGCTGGTGGGCACCGCGCCTGATGGGCAACGTCGGCCATTCGCGCGCCTTTGCCGCCTTTGTCGCGGCGGGGACCATCGGCATCCTCGGCCATGCGCTGGTGGCCAACCCGCTGGCGTGGAGCCTGATGCGGATGGCGATCGGCCTGTCCACGGCGGGCAGCTACACGATCATCGAGGCCTGGATGCAGGCCAAGGTCACCAATGAAACCCGGGGCCGGGCGATGGGGGTTCACCGGGTGGTGGACATCATGGGGTCGCTGGGGGCGCAGCTGATGATCGGCGTGCTGACGCCGGGGTCATATATTTCCTACAACATCCTGGCGCTCTTGCTGTGTTCGGCGGTGTTCCCGCTGACCCTGTCGAAGGCCGAAGCACCCGAGACGCCGGATGCGCCGCGCCTGCGCCCGCAACTGGCGTAGCAGCGCTCGCCCCTGGCTGCGGCACGGGTCGTCGTTTCGGGCGTCACCGGGGCGGCGTTTCGCACCGTCGGCCCGATGTATGGCCAGGAAGTCGGGCTGTTTTCCAACCAGATCGCGATCTATCTGGCCACCTATGTGGTGGGCGGGGCGGTGGCGCAGTATCCGGTCGGCTGGGCAGCCGATAAATACGACCGGCGCAAGGTCTTGCTGGCACTGTCGCTGCTGGCGACGCCGACCACGGTTGCGGCAATCCTGCTGGCCGATCAGGGGCCGTGGGCGAATTACGCGGCGATTGCCGCCTTCGGTTTTGCCACCATGCCGATCTATTCGATCTCGACCGCCCATGCCCATGATTATGCCAGTTCGATGGAGCGGGTCGAACTGTCGGCCGCCCTGATGTTTCTCTATGCGGTGGGGGCGATTGCCAGCCCCTATGTCGCCTCGGTCCTGATCGAGACCTTTGGCTCGGCGGCGATGTTCGTGATGATTGCCGCGGCGCATGTCTTGCTGATCGGCTTTGGGCTGGCGCGGATGGGTGTGCGGCCCTCGCCCGGCAACATCACCGCTTATACTTACGAGCCGCGCACCTCGTTCCTGATCGGCAGGTTGCTGGGCTGGATGCGCGACCGGACCTGATCTGGGTCAAGGTGCAATGCCGCCGCTGGACCTATTCCTGTGGCGAATCGCAGCGTCAGGAGTATGCCATGCAGATCAGTTTTGACGGTCAGACCGCCCTTGTGACCGGGGCCGGGTCGGGGATTGGTGCCGCCATCGCGCACGGCCTTGCCATGTCCGGGGCGCGCGTGATTGTCGCCGACCGCGACCTGCCAAAAGCGCAGGCGGTGGTGGCGGAACTGATCGCCAAAGGCTTGTGGGCACATGGCGCCG
>JAYUGA010000130.1:0-14800 GCA_043738565.1 Rhodobacterales bacterium | reverse complement strand
CCCGGCCCTTTGCTGAACGGGGCCGAAGCCGCCCACGCCCATCAGCCGCAAATCGAGGCGGCGCTGCACGTAGCCCTTCTGAACCGCGGTTGCCTGATTGCACCGTTTCACAACATGATGCTGATCAGTCCCGCCACCAAGAAACGTCAGGTCGACCGCCTGATCACCGCCTTCGACGAAGTCCTGACCGAACTCTTTGCCTGAGATAAAAATGACCCTGACCAGCCCCTCCGGTTCGACCGTTGCCGAAGCCGAAACATTCCTTGCCGCCCATCCCGAAATCGAGGCGTTTGACATCGTCTTGCACGATTCGAACGGCATTGGTCGCGGCAAGATCATCCGGCGGCATGAACTGTTGTCGTTTTACAAAGGCGGGCGGCACCTGCCGATTTCCATCCTCGGCCTCGACATCTGCGGCGAGGATGTCCACGAGACCGGACTGATCTGGGATCAGGGCGATGGCGACCGCCGGGCCTGGCCGATCCCCGGTTCCCTGGTTGCCCTGCACGGCGTGACTCCGCCAAGGGGTGAGGTGCTGATGAGCGTCTTTAACCTCGACGGCACGCCAATGAGTTCCGATCCCCGCCACGCCTTGCAGCGGCAGGTCGATCTGTTCGCCGCCGATGGCCTGTATCCGGCGGGCGCGTTCGAGCTGGAGTTCTTCCTTTTGGAGAACGAACGCGGCCCAGATGGCAAGATGATGCCGGCGCGGGATGTGCTGGACGGGCGGCGCAACAGGAAGACCGATGTCTATTCGGTCGATCAGTTGCACGGGATGCTGCCGCTGTTCAATGACGTGTATGCCGGGGCCAAGCTGGCGGGGATCAAAGCCGAGACGCTGATTTCGGAATTCGCGCCGGGCCAGTACGAACTGACCCTGCACTACCGCGACAATGTGATGCAGGCGGCGGATGATCTGATGCGGCTGAAGCGGATCGTGCGGATGCATGCCCGCGCCCACGGTGTCACCGCCTGTTTCATGGCCAAGCCGAACGAGGATTTCGCCGGGTCGGGCATGCATTTCCATGTCTCGATGATGGACCGCGCGGGCCGCAACATCTTTGTCGAGGATGTGGAGGGGCAGTATAACGCCGCCATCCTGCAAGCGATGGGTGGGCTTCGCGTCACGATGGGCGAGAGCATGCTGATCTTCGCGCCGCATTCGAATTCGTGGCGGCGGTTTGTCGGGCAATCTTACGCTCCGGTCAGCCCGACCTGGGGGGTCAACAATCGCTCGGTCGCCTTGCGGATTCCGGCAGGCGATCTCAAGGCGCGGCGGATCGAACATCGGCCTGCGGGGGTCGATGCGAACCCGTATCTGGTGGCGGCGACGGTGCTGGCGGGGATCCGGCATGGCTGGCAGAGCAAGATTGATCCGGGACCGGAAACGACCGGAAACGGCTATGCCGACGCCCCCGATGCGCCGCCGATTCCGGTCGATTGGCGGTCGGCGATCGAGGCGGCAAAGGGGTCGGCGTTCCTGAAGGACGCGCTGGGCGAGGATATGCACCGGACCTTCACCGCGATCCTTTCAGCGGAATATGCAAGGGTGGCGCGGACGGTGTCAGAGGTGGATTTCGATCTGTATCTCTATACGGTTTGAGGGTGTCCACATGTGGACACATTTCGAAACCGTTCAATATCAATAGGTTGCGTTTCTGCATTTACCATCTGTTAAGATGACGGCGCGGCAAGCCCGGCCCGGCGAAGCGCCGCGGCAATCAGCCTTGGCACGCGCGAATCCAGGCCGAGGGGTGTCAGCACAACCCCGCCGAACCCGGCTTCGGTCAGCGCCTTGGGCAAATCTTCCACCACATGCCCGCCTTTGGCCGCAAAGAACGGCAGGCACAGCGAAGCCGCGCCAAAGCCGCGCGCCGTGGCAATGCGCGGATCCTGATCAATGAAATACGCCTCGGCGCGGGCAAATCCGGCAGCCTTGATCCGCGCAGCCATCGCATAGGCCACCTCTGACGGGGCCGGACAGCGAAACGAACCATGCGCGGCCAGCAGCACCGCGCACTCCTTAGCCGCCAGGCCCATCGCCGCCACCGCCTCACCCGCCATATCGACGCACAACGCTTGCACCGCCGCATCCAGCCCGAACGGCGGCAGATGATGCCAGCCTCGGCCGCCCGCCAAGGCCAGCCGCTTGGGCAGATGGACCTGCACGAACCAGCCCCCGGCCATGAACACCGGATAGACCAGCCCCGGCCCGTCCTGTGCGGCCCGTTCTAGCGCACCCGGTTTGGCGAGGGTTGCCGAACGCAGGTTCCAATCGGGCAGCAAGGCGGCCACCTTGGCGGTCAGTTCCGCCAGTTCCGCCTCTGCCGGATCGGGATCAGACGGCTGGCCGTGGCTGACGATCAGGGCCACGGCATTCACGCGCCTGCCCCCCGAGCATAGCGCCCCGGCAAGGCCGCATCCGTCACATGGGTCCGGCAATGGTCGATAAATGCCGTCATCGTCCGGCGCGGTGCCGCCGCTCTGGGCATCAGCAGCCCGATCTGCATCACCCGCACCGGCCCCGCCAGCGGCACAAAGACCACCCGTCTGCCATCGGCGGCGCGGTCGGACCCAAGCCAGATATTGGCGATGGAATAGCCAAAACCATTCGCCACCATCGCCCGCATCACCCCCATGTCGCGGGTCCGCTCGGCAATCTGCGGGCGCATACCGGCTTCGGTAAAAAGCGACAGAAAGTAATCGGCAGAATGCGGCAGGTCCAGCAGGACCATCGGATGCGGGGCGAGTTCGGCAGGCGAAACACTGGCCTGCCCTGCCAACGGATGGGCTTCGGGCAGCAGGGCATGGGGGGCGATCGGCAACAGCGGCAGGAAATCCAGATCAGGCGGGATGTTCAGGTCATAGGTCAGCGCCACATCGAGCCGCGCCATCCGCAAGCCTTCGAACAGTTCGGCCTGATCGCCCTCGTGCTGGCGGAATTCGACCTCTTGGAAGTGGTCGGCAAAGCTGCGGCGCAGATGCGGCAGCAGCACCTGGGCGAAGGTCAAAAGACAACCGACGGTCAGCGTCCCGGCGACTTTGCCAGCAATGTCTGCGGCGCGGTCGGTCAGGCGGCTGGCCGCCGCCAGAACCTCGCGCGCGGCGGCGGTGAACTGGCGGCCGCCTTCGGTCAGCGACAGGCCCTGGGCGTGGCGGCGGATGAACAGTTGCAACCCGTAGGACGCTTCCAGCTGCGCGATGGCGGCAGAAATCGAGGGCGACGAGACATTGACCCGCTCTGCCGCCAAGGCGACCGAGCCGCAGTCGGCGAGGGCGATCAGGTATTCCAGTTGGCGAAGGGTAAAGCGCAGGGTCATGGCGGGCCTTTCGTTACCCGCAGGCTAGCCCGACAGCGCCGCCCAGGCCAGAGCTAGCGGTCGCCCGCCACGCCGTAAGACGGCGCCTCGCGCGGGTCGCGGGCGCGCTGGACATAGGCGGCCATCTGCGGCTTGTAGATCGCCCAGGCGCGGGCGACGGCTGCGATGGGATCGCCATCGTCCAGCCAGTCGCAGCGCAGTTCGGCCACCGGCCAGCTTGTCGCATCCACCATCAGCATGCCCGCCGAATGCACCGGGCCCGCCTCGCCGCCGGCTTCGCGGCCCGCTTGCAGGGCGGCAATCAGGCGGTCGCCAAGCTCGCCCTGGGTGCCAAAGCCGGCAATCATTGCCTGCGGCACGCCCGGGTTTGCCAGCATGTTCCCCCCTGCAACCGCGCCGTCACCCTGCGCCGTGCCCCAGACGCCAAGGATTTTCGCGCCGGAGTGCAAGGCGGCGCGCCCCTGCGCATCCAGCGCCATCAACTGGCGATATTCGACGTGCGGCGCCTCGGCCACCACCTGCGCCATCGCCGCGCTGGCCGACAGCCCCTGCGCCATCAGGTCGAGCAGGCGCGGGCCGAGGCCGGGATCGGTGATGTTCTGGGTGGCCGCCACCCCCACCCCGGCCCGGGCATGGGCACAGCGGGCGGCGACGGCGGGGGAGGAGGACGAGATCACCATGCCGAAGCGGCGGGTTTCGGGGCAGCGGGCGAGGAGGGAGAATGTCATAGGTCGCTCTGGTTCAAATCCGCGGTGGGCTCGCCACCCGGCGGGTGGGTCATTCGGGAATGACGGCGGTGGCGTCGATTTCCACCAGCCATTCGGGGCGGGCAAGCGCCGTGACGACAACACCGGTGGACACCGGATGCACGCCTTTGATGTATTCGCCCATCACGCGGTAGACCGCCTCGCGGTGACGCACGTCGGTCAGATAGACGACGACCTTGCACAGGTGCTCCATCCGGCCGCCGCATTCCTCGATCAGTTGTTTGATGTTCTGCATGACCTTGTGGGTTTGTTCGACCGGATCGTGGCTGAGGATATTCTTCGACGTTTCAATCTCTTGCGGGCACTGGCCGCGCAGGAAGATCGTGGTGCCGCGGGCGATGACGGCTTGCGCCAGGTCAGTGTCCAGCTTCTGTTCGGGATAGGTGTCGCGGGTATTGAACTTGCGGTGGCGGGTGTGGGCCATTTGGTGTCCTTCAGACCGGGATGCGGCTGGCGATATAGGTGGCGAATTCGAAGTTGGGGCGTTCGAGATGGCTGAGGGGGCCGGGGTTGGACAGGCCGGCGATCAGGCCGCGATAGACTTTTTCGGTGCAGCCCTTGTCCTCGATATTCACGGCATCGAGCAGGGCTTTGACCGTCGCCAGATGCCGGTCGGCATCCGGGTCGGCGCACCACTCGGCACTCATCCCGCCGCCGTAGAGGACATTGACGTGGTCGGTGCCGTCCGGTGTCAGGCAGAGATACCAGAAATAGCCGGGGGTCAGGGTGATCAGCAGGGCGGGGTAGATCGACAGGAGCCAGGTGATGCGGCGCTGGTCGCCTTGCAAAGTTGTGTTCGACGGATGCGCCAGGGTCAGCGGCACGGTGTCGTTCTTGTAGATATAGTGGTAGTTGAAAGACGGCGAACCTTCAGGGCAAGTCATTTTCAACAGGTCCACGGTGCCGCCGATCGTGCCCGAATGGCAGACCGGCAGGTGGTAGCTTTCCATGAAATTCTCGGCCAGCACCTTCCAGTTGGTGTTCCAGCGAAACGTCTCGCGGAAGGTTTCGCGGTAACTGCCCATGTCGAGGTAGCCGACGAGGTTTTCCACGTCCTTCAGTTGGGCGTGGGGCGAAGGGGCGTCGGGGTTCAGCGTGACCATGATCCAGCCGAGCCAGTCTTCGACGCGAACCGTGGGCAAAGCGATCTGGTCTTTGCAGAAATCCTCGTTCAGCGTCATGGCGGGTGCGCCGCGCAATGTGCCGTCCAGGTTGTAGGTCCAGGCGTGATAGGGGCAGACGATGCTGCGGACGTGGCCGCGCCCCTCCAAGAGGGTGGACATCCGGTGGCGGCAGACGTTGGAAAGCCCGCGCAACTGACCGTCGCGATCGCGCAGGATGATGATCGGCTCACCGGCGATCTGCATGGTCAGGTAGTCGCCGGGTTCCTTGAGCGTATCGGCGCGGCCGGCGCTCAGCCAGTCCTTGCTGAAGATATGCTCCTGTTCCTGCTGCAGGAACTCGGGCGAGGTATAGACCGATTTCGGCATGGCATGGGCCTGGGTGAAGGGCACCGACACATTGGCGCGGAGTTCCTGGATCGGAGTCAGGGTGGGATCGTGGCGGGTCATGGGCTGCTCCAAAGGTTGGGCGATGGCGGGATTGAACCACTTCTGGGCCCCGCTGTCATGCCTCAACACGCGCGGGGTGGCGGCCAGTTTCATAGGCAAGATAGTGGCGCAGTTTGCTGATGTGGTCGGCCACGAATCTGGCGTCGTGCCAGACGCCCCAGATGAAGGCCGAGCCGCGGCGTGACTGCCACGGCAGGCCGAGGAAATAGATGCCGGGTTCGGCGGACACGCCGCGCTGGTGTTTGGGCGCGCCCGCATCGTCAAAAGCCGCGACCTTCAGCCAGTCATAGTCCAGCGCATAGCCGGTCGCCCAGAGGATCGAGGTCACACCCGCCGCCCCCAGATCCAGCGACAGGATCGGATCGGTCATGCAGGCCGGGTCGGGGGCAAAGCGGCGGGCCTGCGGTTCCGGCGGCAGATCAAGGCCGTTGCGGCTGACATAGGCATCCGCCTCGTCCAGCACCGCCAGATAGTCGGCGTCACCGCGGCGGATGTTTTGGCTCAGGTCGGGGGCAAAATGCAGGGTGCCATCCGCGAAGGTCGTGGTGCGACCGACCAGCGTCAGACCTTCCCCGGCCAAGCGGCGGAATTCGACGGTCTGGCCGCCATAGGCGCCGCTGACCGCAATCGTCACATGATCCGTCGTCGGCGGTGCTTCGGCATCCCATTTGTTCAGCACCCCCAGCCACCAGACGAAATCGCGGCCGCGGTAGCTGCGCGGCGGGCGGCCATGTGGTCCGACCGACAGATAAACCCGGCGGCCCGCGCGGTTCAACTCGTCGGCAATCTGTGCGCCCGACGAGCCCGCTCCGACGACCAGTACCGTGCCTGCGGGCAGTTGCGCCGGGTTGCGGTAATCGGCGGCATGAAGCTGCGCGATCCCGGCGGTTTGCGGCACAATCTGCGGCATCAGCGGGCGCTGGAACGGGCCGGTGGCCGCGACGACATAACGGGCCTCGATCACGCCTTGTGAGGTTTTGACGTGAAAGCCCGGACGGCCGGTCAGCCGTTCGACGCTTTGCACCTCGACCCCGCAGCGGATCGGGGCTTTGATCTGCGCGGCAAAAGCGGCGAAATAATCCGCCACCGCCTCTTTGCCGGGGAAAGCATCGGAATCGCCGGCGAATTCGCGGCCCGGAAAGCGGTCATGCCAGGCCGGGCCATTGGCGACCAGCGAATCCCAGCGGCAACTGCGCCAGCGTTCGGCGATCCGGGCCCGTTCCAGCACCAGATGCGGCACGTTCGCGCGGCCCAGATGTTCGCTCATCGCCACGCCGGCCTGACCGGCACCGACCACCAGCACCTCGGTTTTTTCGACGGACATCGGGTTCTCCGGTTGGACTGGCCACACAATGCCGCGAATTCTGCTTAGGAAAAAGAACTGACTTGTGCAGCGTTGATTAGGGATAGCCTAAGCCACCGGGCTACGGCGTGACCGGATAGGGCCACGGCGCTTGCGAAAAGACGCCGCCATCGACCCAGAGTGTCTGGCCGGTGACAAAGCTAGCGGCGTCAGAAATCAGGAACAGCAAGGGGCCGGTCAGGTCTTGCGGGGTGCCGATGCGGCGCAGGGGGGTGACGGGGGCCCAGGTGGCGGCATAATCCGGAGCCTCGGCGCGGGTGCGGTCGGTCTCGATCGCACCGGGGGCGATGCAGTTGACGCGGATGCCGTGCGGGCCAAGTTCGGAGGCCGCGACCTTGGTGAACTGTTCGATCCCGCCTTTCGAGGTGGTGTAATCGACGAGGCGCGGAAAGGCGAGTTTGTTGCAGCCCGAGCCGAGGGTGATGATGGAGCCGCCGTGACCCGCCGCGATCATGGTGCGGGCTGCGGCCTTGGTGTTGAGGAACAACCCGCGCAGGTTGGTCGCCATGACGCGGTCCCAGGCTTCAACGCTGAGGTCGAGGAGCGGCGACCAGGTCTGGATGCCCGCGTTGTTGACCAGGACCGAGGGCGCACAGCCGACCCAATCGGCGCATTGGGCGTGAAAAGTGGCAACCTGCGCCTCAACACCCGCGTCGCTTTCAAAGGCGCGGGCGCGGCGGCCAAGTGCTGCGACTTCGGCCACGAGCCGTGCCGCCTCGGCGGCCATGCCAAGATGGGTGAAGGCCACATCATAACCCGCCTTGGCCAGAGCCGTGACCAGATGCCGCCCGATGGCGGAGGTTCCCGCCGTCACCAATGCCAGTTTCGCCATGCCCGCTCCCACGTTTGCCGCGCCATGTTAGGCACGGGTCAAGGCAGGGCAAGACCAATTCGGCGTTCCGCGTTTGGCAGCCTATGTGAACCGCTTCGCGATCGCGTCGATGCCTGAGAGGCCCTTTTGCAGATCGTCACCATTCATGACCGGGGTCATTTCGACATGGGCCTTGAGGCCGAGCCAGAAGCGCTCGGCCACCGTGGCCACCTCGGACGAATCATTCATGTTGATAATCATATGGCCGCCACGCTGCCCGCCAACCGCATAGGCATAGACCGCCTCCGGCTTGAGATCTTCCATCAGCTTGCCAAAGATCTCCTGAACCTTGCCAGAGATCACAGCATCGTTGCCACCCTCTGCGTCGAACGAAAACGTCACCATCATTCTCATGCCATTCCCTCCCCAACAGGTTGCTGAACGTCGATCTGATGACCGATTTGCCGGGTCGAGGGTGCGCCCAAAGGCCGAGTCGGGCAAGTTCAAATCTGCGCAGCGGGCGATGCCTGCAGATATTGTCAGCCGATGACGCGGCGGATCAGGTCCAGCCAGTTGTCCCAGCACAGGCGTTGGATCAGGGCCTCGCCATAGCCTGCCGCGCGCAGCGCAGCGACCAGCTTGGGCAGGCCTGCGGCGGTGCCGATGAAGTTCGGGATCATGGTGCCGTCGAAATCGGAGCCAAGCGCCACGCCGCCTTCGCCCAAGTGCTTCATCAGGTGGTCGAGGTGGCGGATTAGGTCTTCGGGCGGCGTTTCGGGGTTCTTGAGGCCGTCGCGGCGCAGGAAGCCGCAGCCGTAGTTCAGGCCCGCCAGCCCGCCGCGTTCGGCCATCGCGTCCAACTGGCGGTCGGTCAGGTTGCGGGTGGACGCCGTGATGGGATGGGCGTTGGAATGGGTGGCGATCAGCGGTTTGTCGGAGGTGGCCGCGACATCCCAGAAGCCGGCCTCGTTCAGATGGCTGAGGTCGATCAGGATGCCAAGCGCGTCGCATTCCCGGATCAGGCGTTTACCGTCGTCGGTCAGGCCCGGCCCGGTGTCGGGGCTGGCCGGGTGGTCGAAAGGGACGCCGTGGCCAAAGCTGTTGGGGCGGCTCCACACCGGGCCCAGCGAGCGCAGACCGGCGGCGTGGTAGACATGCAGGGCGTCAAGATCGGCACCGATGGCTTCGGCGCCTTCGATGTGCAGGAGGGCGGCGATGGCACCAGCGTTGCGGGCGGCCTCGATCTCGGCAGCGCTGCGGCACAGGCGGATCGCGTCCGGGTGGGCGGTGGTCAGGCGCAGGAGGGTGGCGATCTGCGCCTCGGTTTCACTGCGGGCGCGGACCGGGTCTATCGGGGGGAAGGCGCGATAGGTGGCCTTGGGGTCGGGGCCGGTGCCGGGCTCGGTGCTGCACCAGACCGCGAAGAAGCCACCCGCAAAGCCACCGGCCCGGCATTTGGCAAGGTCGATGTCACCGCCGCGGCCGGAGATGAAACTGGCCCCTGTGGCGTCGCCTTCGGCCAGAAGGCAGGACAAAAGGTCGTTGTGGCCGTCAAAAATGGCAATCCCGGTCATTCTGCCCTTTCTTCCGCCAGGTCGCCCGTTTGCGACGCGCGGCGCGGCCAATGCGATGTTGACAAGCTGGACCAGAAGTTGCCCAATTGGTCAAGGAATCCCCCGCAGCTTTGTGGGGGCCCTCTGCCAAGCCAATGAAAAACAGGGAGATTGCAATGAAGTTTGATCCGCGCCTTAAAGGGTTCGGTGTCGTGGCTGTTGCGGCACTGATGTTGGGGGCTGCCCCGGCTGCGCTTTTCGCCGCCACGCCCGCCGATACGCTGGTGATTGCCGAGGCGATTGATGACATCGTGTCGCTGGACCCCGGTGAAGCCTATGAATTCTCTGGCCTCGATCTGGTCAACAACACCTATGATGGCCTGGTCGAGATTGACCCGGCCACCCTCGCCATGATGCCCGGTCTGGCCGAAAGCTGGTCGGTGGCCGATGATGGCGTGACCTATACGTTCAAGATGAAGGCCGGGCTGACCTTCGCCTCGGGCAACCCGGTTCGGGCCGAGGATGCCGCCTATTCGCTGCAACGCGCCGTCAAGATCAACAAGACCCCGGCGTTCATCCTGAACCAGTTCGGCTGGACCGCCGCCAACGTCGACAGCATGATCACCGCCAGTGGCGACACGCTGACGCTGAAGGTCGACAAGCCCTATGCGCCGACGTTCCTGTACAACATCCTGACCGCGGGTGTCGCGTCCATTGTGGACGCGGAAACCGTCAAGGCGCATGACGTGGGCGGCGACATGGGCAATGCTTGGCTGCACGACAACACGGCAGGCACCGGGGCCTATGTCCTGAAATCGTTCAAGCCAAACGAGGGCTATGTGCTGGAGGCGCGTCCGGGCTATTGGCGGGGCGATGCCAAGATCGCCAAGGTCTACATGACCCATGTGCCCGAAGCCGCGACCGAACGCCTGCAACTGGAAAAAGGCGATATCGACATCGCCCGCACTCTGACCCCGATTGATATTGCCGGGATGGCGGGCAATGCCGACATCAAGATTCAGCAGGACGTCGGTGGTCAGGTCTATTACCTCGCCTTCAACCAGAAGAACGAGCAGTACAAGAACGCCAAATTTCTCGACGCGATGCGTTGGGCGGTGGATTATCAGGGCATGGCCGACACCATCATGAAAGGTGCCGTCGTCGTGCATGAAAGTTTCCTGCCGCAGGGCTATCTTGGGGCGCTGGATGACCAGCCCTACAAGCTGGACATTGCCAAGGCCAAGGCGCTGGTCGCGGAATCGGGGATCAAGGATCCGAAAGTCGTGCTGTCGGTGCGCAATGCCGCCGACCGGATGGACGTGGCGCAGTCGATCCAGAACACCTTTGGTCAGGTCGGCATCACCGTCGAACTGAAGATCGGCGAGGGTGCCGAGCAACTCAAGGAATATCGCGCCCGCCAGCATGATGCGACCCTGCAGACCTGGGGCCCGGATTATCCCGATCCGAACACCAACTCGTCCACCTTCGCGGAAAACCCCGACAACTCGGACGCCGCCAACAACACCGGCTACCTCGCATGGCGCAACGCCTACGATCCGGGCGAGTTGAAGGCGATGAGCCAGGCCGCCGTGCTGGAACGCGACCCCGCCAAGCGCAAGGCGATGTATGAAGAGATCGAGAAGAAACACCGCGAAACCTCGCCCTTCATCCTGATGTTCCAGCAAGCCCGCAACACCGGCCTGCGGGCTGGCGTGAACGGCTTCTATACGGGTGGCGCCATCGACGCCGCCGCCTACTGGCTTGTGACCAAGTAAGGTCTTGGCGCTCCCCTGCATCGGGGGAGCGCCGATCCACATGGCCAGCATCGACGCCCCCGCCACCCCGTCGCACCTTGGCCGCATCCTGCGTCAGGTGGGCTCCACCGTTTTCACCCTGTTCATCACCTTCATCGGCCTGTTGGCCGTCACCTTCATCATCAGCCGGGTGGTGCCGATTGACCCGATCATGTCGATCCTGGGCGAGCGCGCGACCGAGGCGCAGATCGCCGAAACCCGCACCAAGCTGGGTCTGGATCGGCCGCTGTGGATGCAGTTCGGCATTTATGTAAACGACGCGCTGCATGGCGACCTCGGCACCTCGATCCGCACCAAAAAGCCGGTGGTGGCAGAAATCGCCCGCTATTTCCCCGCCACGCTGGAGCTTTCGACGCTGGCCACAATCATCGGCGTGATCATCGGCATCCCGGCGGGCGTTCTGGCGGCAACCAAGCCGGGATCGCTCTTGGATCAGGCGGTGCGGCTGATCGGGCTGATGGGCTATTCGATGCCGGTGTTTTGGCTGGGGCTGATCGGGCTTTTGCTGTTCTACGGCCAGTTGGGCTGGGTCAGCGGGCCGGGCAGGCTGGATGCCGCCTTTGACATGACGATGCAATTCGAGCTGACGCAATACACCGGGATGATCCTGATCGACACCGCGCTGAACGGTCAATGGGACATGTTCGCCAATGCGGTAAGCCACATCATCCTGCCCGCCAGCCTGCTAGGCTATCTTTCGATGGCTTATATTTCCCGGATGACCCGCAGCTTCATGATGAACGAACTGGGGCAGGAATATATCACCACGGCGCGGGTCAAGGGCATGCCGGAACGCCGGGTGATCTGGGTCCATGCGCTGAAAAACGTCATGGTGCCGCTGATCACCGTGGTCGCCCTCAGCTACGCCTTCCTGCTGGAAGGCGCGGTGCTGACCGAGACGATTTTCGCCTGGCCCGGCCTTGGCCGCTACATCACCGACGCGCTGCTGGTCGCCGACATGCCCGCCGTTCTGGGCGGCACTGTCGTCGTCGGCGCGGTCTATATCGGCATCAACATGCTGTCGGACCTGTTGTACCGCCTGGCCGATCCGAGGGCGCGATGAGCCAGATGACGTGGAACGAATGGCTGCGTGACCAGAACCCGACCTCGCGCCTGCAATCGCGGATGGCGCAGGCTTATCTGTCGTGGCTGCGGCTGAAACGCAACCATCTGGCGATGATCGGCTTGGGGATCACCGTGGCGCTGGTGCTGATGTCGATTTTCGCCAACCTGATCGCCCCCTATGACCCGATCACCCAGAACCTCGCCGCACGTTTGCAGCCGCCCGGCACGCCCGGTCACTGGATGGGCACCGACGACTTTGGCCGCGATATCTGGACCCGCATCCTGTATGGCAGCCGCATCACGCTCTATATCGTGCTGCTGGTGATCCTGACCGCGCCGGTGGTCGGCCTGATCATCGGCACCGTCGCGGGCTATTTCGGCGGCTGGATTGATCAGGTGCTGATGCGGATCACCGACATATTCCTCGCCTTTCCCAAGCTGATCCTCGCCCTGGCGCTGGTCGCAGTGCTGGGGCCCGGCATGGTGAACGCGGTGCTGGCCATCGCGCTGACCTCGTGGCCGCCTTACGCGCGGGTGGCGCGGGCCGAGACGCTGACGGTGCGCAATTCCGACTATATCGCTGCCGTCCGGTTGCAGGGCGCCGGGGCTGCCCGGGTGATCTGGGGCCATGTGATGCCGATGTGCCTGCCCTCGGTCATCATCCGGGTGACGCTGGATATGGCGGGGGTGATTCTGACCGCCGCAGGCTTGGGCTTTCTGGGTCTGGGCGTGCAGCCGCCGCAGCCGGAATGGGGCCTGATGATCGCGGCGGGGCGCAAGTTTCTTTTTGAACAGTGGTGGGTTGCGACCATGCCGGGGCTGGCGATCTTCATCGTGTCGCTGGGCTTCAACCTGCTGGGTGATGGCTTGCGCGATGTGCTGGACCCGCGGAGTGCCGGGCGATGACGCTGCTGTCGGTGCGCAATCTGCGCGTGACTTTCGACACCGAAACCGGGCCGGTCGAGGCGGTGCGGGGGGTGTCGTTTGAGTTGGGTCGCGAGCGGCTGGGGATTGTGGGCGAAAGCGGCTCGGGCAAGACCATGACCGGGCGCAGCGTGCTGCGTCTGATCCGGCCGCCGGGGCGCATCGAGGCGGATGCGATGACATTTGACGGTATCGACATTCTGGGGGCAAGTGAAACCCGGATGCGCGGCTTGCGCGGGCCGCGCATGGCCATGGTGATGCAGGACCCGAAATACTCGCTGAACCCGGTGATGCGGGTGGGCGCGCAACTGATGGAGGGGTTGCGCCAGCGCGACCACATCGCCAGACCCGAGGCCCATGCCAAGGCCGTCGCTGCCCTGAACGCCGTGCAAATCCGCGATCCCGAGCGGGTGATGCAGGCCTATCCGCATGAATTGTCAGGCGGCATGGGGCAAAGGGTGATGATCGCCATGATGCTGATCCCGAACCCCGATCTGCTGATTGCGGATGAGCCGACCTCGGCCCTGGATGTCACGGTGCAGGCCGAAGTGCTGTCCATTCTGGATGCTTTGGTGCGCGACCGGGGCATGGGGCTGATCTTCATCAGCCATGATCTGCGGCTGGTGGCGCGGTTCTGTGACCGGGTGCTGGTGATGTACAAGGGCCGCGTGGTCGAGGAAGTGGCCGCCCGCGACCTGCTGAAAGCCCGGCATCCCTATACCAAAGGGCTGCTGAATTGCCTGCCACGCATTGGCGGCCCGCGCGGCCCGCTGCCCGGGCTGGACCGCGACGCGGAATGGGCTATGTGATGTCCTTGATCGAGATCGACAACCTGTCCGTCACCTACAATGCCAATGGTCGCAAGGTCCGCGCCGTGGCCGAGGTCAGCCTGCAGGTCGCGCAAAAGGCCAGCTTCGGGCTGGTGGGCGAAAGCGGGTCGGGCAAATCGACCATCCTGCGCGCCATTTGCGGCCTGGCCCCGATTTCAGGCGGCAGCCTGCGCATTGGCGGGGCCGAGATCAAATTTCCCCGCAGCAAGGCTTTTGCGTCTCAGGTCCAGATGGTGTTCCAGGATCCGTATGCCAGCCTGCATCCGCGCCACACCATTGACCGCACCCTGTCGGAACCGCTGGCCATTCATGGCATCGGCGATACAGACAGCCGCGTGATGACGGCGCTGAACGATGTCGGCCTGCCCACCTCGTTCCGTTTCCGCTATCCGCACCAATTGTCGGGCGGCCAGCGGCAACGCGTTGCCATCGCAAGGGCCCTGATGCTGCAACCGCAGATTTTGCTGCTGGACGAACCCACCTCGGCGCTGGACGCCTCGGTGCAGGCCGAGGTGCTGAACCTGCTGTCGCGGCTGCGCGCGGAACGCGGGCTGACCTTTCTGATGGTGTCGCATGACCTTGCCGTGATCGACCACATGTGCGACCGCGTGCTGGTGATGCAGAACGGCAGGTCGGTCGAGGAACTGTCACGCGAATCCCTTGCCACGGCCCAGATGAAAACTGACTATGCCCGCAGCCTGTTTGCCGCATCGGCAGACCGGATGCTCCAAGGTTGAACCCCTGCTTTCATTCTGACAAAAATATTCCACGGGGGTCCGGGG
>JAYUGA010000129.1:0-5646 GCA_043738565.1 Rhodobacterales bacterium | reverse complement strand
CAGGTTGTCGGAATTGACCTGAACGGCGGTGAAAAACGCGTCAATCGGTTGACGCAACTGCGCCATCGCGGCCATCGCGGCGGCGAAATCTTCGGCCTTCATGGCCGGCCCAATCTGCGCCTCGGCCCGGTCGAGCGCCGCAAACAGCGCCCGTTCCTCCGCCGTCTCGGCGAACTTGATGTCCGCGCCATAAGAGTATTCGACGCCATCCCTGGCCTCGGCCTGAGTCAGGATGGTGTTGGCGCGCTTGGTGCCCTGCAGCAGGTTCGGGCCATCCTCGGTCTTGAGGAACGCGGCGAGGGCCTCGGCGCGCTTGACCAGCAGGGTCAGATCATCATTACCGGGCAAAGCGAGGCAGGCGTCGATGACGTCATGCCGGATGCCCTGATCGCGCAGGTAGACCTTGAGGCGGTCATGCAGGAAGGCGAGGAGGTCGGAGGCGATTTCCTGATAAGAAATTTTGATAGCAGAAGTCTGCTCCTCCCTATGAACTATTTCAGCCCGATGTTCTCCAGCCCACCGTTCGAAGTCATCTTTCGATCCGGAAATCAATGAATAATGGGCAAGTGGGTCTGCTAGCTTTTCCTCATAGCCCAACAATTCCTTACTAAGGTTTTCGGTCTGGTCTTCAAATCCTTTCAGGTTATGTATTTCGTTTTCAAGATGGCGCAGTAAGATTTGACGCATTGGAAAGCCATTCGTTTCGTTCAAAATCAGCCGAATAACTCCCAGGGCGGCCCGCCGCAAAGCAAAGGGGTCTTTGCTGCCAGTAGGCAATTCCCTATTCCACCAAAACCCGGTCAGGGTGTCGATCTTGTCGGCCAGCGCGACCGCGACCGAAACCGGCTCCGTCGGCACCACATCCGACGGCCCGAGCGGCGAATAATGGTCCCGCGCCGCAAGCGCCACCGCGTCGGGCAGGCCAGCCTCACGGGCATAGTACATGCCCATCAGCCCCTGCAATTCCGGGAATTCGCCGACCATCGCCGACCGCAGATCGGCCTTCGCCACAAGCGCCGCCTGTTCGGCCAGAACAGGATCAGCCCCGACCAGCGGCGCAATCTCGCGCGCCAGCGCCGCGATGCGCTCGCTCCGGTCGAACTGGCTGCCCAGCTTGTTGTGGAAGGTCACCGCCTTCAGCCCGTCCAGCCACTCGCCCATCCCGGCCTTGGCGACGCGCAAATCCTTCTCCCAGAAGAACCGCGCGTCCGACAGCCGCGCCGACAGCACCTTCTGGTTGCCCTTCAGGATCGTGGCGCCGTGATCGGCGGGTTCGGTGTTGGCGACGGTGACAAAGCCCTCGATCCGCCCGCTGCGCGGGTTCTGCACCGAGAAAAACTTCTGATGTTCCCGCATCGAGGTTTGCAAAACCTCTGGCGGCAGGTGCAAAAACCCTTCCGCAATCCGCCCCAGCAGCGGCACCGGCCATTCCACCAGCCCGGCCACTTCGGTCAAAAGCCCGGCATCCGGCACCACTTCCATGCCAGCCGCAAAGGCGAGGTTCTGCGCGCCCTGCCAAATCGCCGCCTCGCGCTCGCCTGCGTCCAGCACAACAAAGGCGCGTTTCAGCTTCACCGCGTAATCCTCGAAAGACGTGACCGAAAACGCCCCCTTCGACAGGAAGCGATGCCCCTGCGTCAGATTCCCCGCGACAATCCCGTCCACCGCCATCGGCACCACCTGCGACCCGGCCTCATCGCCCAGAATGCACAGGATCGACTGCAAGGGCCGCACCCAGCGCAAATTCCCCGAGCCCCAGCGCATCGACTTCGGCCACGGGAAAGCCCGGATCACGCCTTCCAGCACCTCTGCCACGATCACCGCCGCGCGGCGCCCCGGCTTTTCCACCACCGCGAAATATACGGCACCCTTCTTGTCGTCCCGCACCTCCAGCTTATCCTTGGTCAACCCGGTCGAGCGCAGGAATCCCTCCAGCGCCGCCGCAGGCGCATCGACCTTCGGCCCCTTGCGCTCCTCCCGCACCGGCTGCGATTCCGCCGTCAGCCCGTCCACCGACAACACCAGCCGCCGTGGTGTTGAGAACGCACCCGCCGAGGCATAGGTCAGCCCGGCCTCGACCAACCCGTTCGTCACCAGTGCCCTCAGGTCGTCCCGCGCACGGGCCTGCATCCGCGCCGGAATTTCTTCCGAGAAAAGTTCGATCAGCAGATCCATATCATTCTCCGGTAGCAGTGGTGTCGACGCCGGGCCTGACCTGATGCCAGGCATAGGCGCGGCCATCGGCGAACACCGCGACCACGCGGTCAATTTCCGGTGCGATATCGGCCTTGGACAGGAAGGCGATCGCCGCGCCCGATTCCAGCCCCGCGTCGATCTTGCCCGCGTCAAAGCACGAGAACCAGCCGGGCGCGTTCAGGGGCACCGCGCCGTCATAGACCTTGTAAGCCTCGGTCAGCGTGGCCACGTCCAGCGTCGTGGTGAAACAGGCGCGAAACCGCAAGGGCGAAGACGAGCCGTCGATGCCCTGAATATCCTTGACCGGAATAGCCTCTGGCGGGCCGGACAGAGGCGTCAGTTCGATCTCGTCGCCCGGGGTGAAGACCACCGGCGCGTAATAGGCATAGACCTGCACCCAGTAGATCAGCGCACCCACCACCAGCGCGGTCAGCACGATGAAACTTCCGACGATCTTGCCATTCACGAAGCTTTCTCCACGGCATCTGCCCCGGCTGGCGTCAAGCGGAAGGCATCGGCGCAGGCCTTGGCCAAAGTCCGCACCCGCCCGATATAAGCCTGCCGTTCCGTGACAGAAATCACCCCGCGCGCGTCCAGCAGGTTGAACAGATGCGAGGCCTTGATCGCCTGATCATAGGCCGGATGCGCCATGATGATCCGCTTCTTGGTCGCAGGGTCCACCGGATCAAACGCCAAAAGCCGCCCGCATTCCGCCTCGGCATCCTCGAAATGCCGCAAAAGCTGCGCGGTATCGGCGGCGTCGAAATTGTGGCGCGAATATTCCTCCTCGGTCTGGCGGAAGATGTCGCCATAGCTCAGCGCGATCGGCGACTGCGGATCGTTGAACGGCATGTCCATCACATGATCAATCCCCAGCACATACATCGCCAGCCGCTCCAGCCCGTAGGTCAGCTCGCCCGAAACCGGCCTGCAATCATGGCCGCCGACCTGCTGGAAATAGGTGAACTGGCTGACTTCCATACCGTCGCACCACACTTCCCAGCCCAGGCCCCAGGCCCCCAAAGTCGGGCTTTCCCAGTCATCCTCGACAAAGCGGATGTCATGGACCGAGGCATCAATCCCGATCTCGCGCAAAGACCCCAGATACAGGTCCTGCAAATCCGGCGGCGACGGCTTTATGATCACCTGATACTGATAATAGTGCTGCATCCGGTTGGGGTTCTCGCCATAGCGGCCGTCGGTCGGGCGGCGCGAGGGCTGGACGTAGGCCGCCGCCCAGGGCTTTGACCCCAAGGACCGCAAGGTCGTCGCCGGGTGAAAGGTGCCCGCGCCGACCTCCATGTCATAGGGTTGCAAAATGGCGCAGCCTCTGACCGCCCAATAGTTTTGCAGCCGCAGGATAATCTCCTGAAAACTGCGCGGGGCGGGTTTGGGATCGGACATCGGCGGGCCTCATGGAATGCGCCCTCTCCATAGGCAAGGCGTGGGTCAGGGTCAATGTGGCCGCGCCGCCCCAGACCCCGGAAAATCCGGCAATTGGGGGATGCAACCGCCAAGGTCTCTGCTAGTGTCCGCCAAAGTCGCGTTGGGGCCATAGCCCCGCAAGGCGCTTGGGAAAAAAGGGGCATTGTCTTGATGCGAATTCTTGCCATCCTGTTCGGGATTTTCGCCCTTTGGTCCATGACGCCTGCACTGGCCCAGGACAAGATGTGGTTGCAGATCGAGGCGCAGCCAAACCTCAACACCGCGATGGACCGCGCCCGCGCCTATGCCGCCCTGTTCCCCGATGTCGAAGGCTACAAGCTGCGCTCTGGGTGGTATGGCATCGCCCTCGGCCCGATGAGCCAGGACGCCGCCGGGGCCCGCCTGCTGGACTTGCGGCGGCAAAACCAGATCCCCGCCGACAGCTACATGTCGGATGGAGCCACCTTTGGCGATCGGTTCTGGCCGGTCGGCGGCGCGGCCGCCACGCCCGCCCCGGACACCACCACCGCCGCCCAGCCCGCAGTCGCTGATCCGGTGGCCGATCCAGTGGCTGATCCGGTGGCCGAACCCGAGGAAACCGCAAAACAGGCCAAAGTCGCCGAGTCTGCCCTTGCCATCCAGGATAAACAGTCCCTGCAAGAGGCGCTGAAATGGTATGGCTTCTATGACGGTACCGTCGACGGCAACTACGGCCCCGGCACCCGCAAGTCGATGGCCGCGTGGCAAACCGCCAACGATTTCGACCCGACCGGCATCCTGACCACCAAACAGCGCGACAGGCTGACCGGCAACTACCGCTCCGACAAGGCCGAGTTCGGCTTCGAGACCGCCTCGGAGGCCGAATCCGGCATTGAAATCACCCTGCCGCTGTCCCTGATCCAGTTCGACCGCTATGAGCCGCCCTTCGTGCGATACGCCGCGAAAGCCGGCTCCGGCCTGCAAGTGTTGCTGATCTCCGAACCGGGCGGCAAAGCCAGCCTGTCTGCGCTCTACGACATCCTGCAGAGTCTGGAACTGGTGCCGCCGACCGGCGAGCGCGGGCTTGGCGAAGACAGCTTCACCATCCGAGGCCGCAATGACAGGATCGAAACCCTTGCCTACGCCCGGATCGAGGACGGCGCGGTGAAAGGCTATGTCGTCAGTTGGAACCTGTCCGACGCCCCGCGGATGACCCGCATCCTGCCGGTCCTGCAAGCCTCGTTCCGCTCCCTCGGGGACAAGGCGCTGGACCCCGGCCTCGTTCCCCTCTCCGATGCCGCCAAGCGCGGGCTGCTGGCGGGGCTACAAGTGCGCAAACCCAAACTGTCACGCAGCGGCTTTTTCGTCGATGCGACCGGCACCGTGCTGACCACCACCGAAGCCGTGGCCCAATGTGGCCGGATCACCCTGGAACGCTCGACCCCCGCCACCGTCAGCTACACCGACGCCGCCTCTGGCATCGCCCTGCTGACCCCCGAAAAACCGCTCTCGCCCCGCGCCGTCGCCGCCTTCGCCGCAACCGCACCCCGGCTGGGCGCGAAAATCTCGGTCGCCGGTTACTCCTACGAAGACAGACTGCCCGCCCCGGTCGTGACCCTCGGCACGGTCGAGGACCAGACCGGCCTCAACGGCGAACCCGGCCTGACCCGCCTGGCGATCTCGACCCTGCCCGGCGACGCCGGCGGTCCGGTTCTGGCAGATAGCGGCGCGGTTCTGGGCATGCTTTTGCCCGCCAGCAGCGACGCGACCAGGCAACTGCCCAAGGGCGTGGCCTTCGCAGCCTCCGCCGCCGCCCTCACGACGCTCCTGACCGCGCAGGGCATGACGCTGAACGCCTCGACCACCACCGCTGCCGCAACTCCCGACGACTTGGCGGCCTCCGCACGCGGCATGACGGTGCTGGTGTCGTGCTGGGACTGAAAGGCAGCTGGCTGTGAGCTTTCATCAGGTTGTCCATTCGGGGCGGATCGGGGAGACTGGAGTTACCACACTGCAAGGCTTCAGGAGCGCCCCGAATGAACATTC
>JAYUGA010000128.1:0-14882 GCA_043738565.1 Rhodobacterales bacterium | reverse complement strand
GGGCGCAATGGCCGGGGAAGTCGATCAGCTTGCCGTCCAGAACCGAGGTGACTTCGTAGACGCCATCGGCCATCAGGAAGCCCCGGTCGAAGATCGAGATTTTCGCTTCAGCCTCGGGCAGGTAGTCGCCGTTCAGATAGACGGTGCGGGCCATGGTTTGATCCTGATTGGGTGGTGCCGAACAGTATTCCCGGATTTTCATGCGGTCTTGGGACAGAAGCGGGAAGAGGTCAAGCGCCGAGGTCGCTGGTGGTAAGATGCAAGGGCTGGCGGCATGCGGGGTTGTAGGGCGCGGCGCAATAATCTATCGCAAAAGTGGCGAGTGGCGAAACATCCTTACCGGACGATGCCGGTAAGCAATTGTTCGAAATCCGGGCGTTTGCTCGCAGAAACAAGCCTTTGGGCGGAGGTCGGCCCGACCTGCGGGAAACACCCGATGGCCGGGATCGGGTCCGCAGGAAAAGATTGACTCCTTGCCCTGAAACCGGGATGGGCTGACGCAAGGTCAAGCGACCCAAGCAATACCCTGCTGCCGCGGGAGGGGAGGCCCAAAGCAGCATCGAAGGGGAGGATGCGCGCCTCGTGACCCGACAGGGTTGCGAGGCGTTGTTGTTTCTGGTGACGGGCACCTCTAGGTTCATGTCGGCGCCAATTGGAGGCAGGCTGCGATGACAGACCCTGGCCAATCCGGAAGATGAGTGGCATGGCGCACAATTCTTGCCCTGTCCGAAAGGCGGCGGGGCATTGGCCCGTGTCGGTTCCCGGTTTGCAGCCCGCCTTGCTCGCCATGCCTGTCTATCGCAAATCTTGCCGAGTTGCACTTTTGGCCTGCCCCGGCCATATAGGACGCCAGCCTTGTGGAGCATCCCGATGAACTATCTGGAATTCGAAAAGCCTCTGGCAGAGATCGAAGGCAAGGCGGAAGAGCTGCGCGCGATGGCGCGGGGTGGATCGGGCATGGATGTATCCCGCGAAGCCGAGGCGCTGGACCGCAAGGCGGATCAGATGCTGAAGGATCTGTATAAGGGGCTGACGCCGTGGCAGAGATGTCAGGTGGCACGCCATGCCGACCGGCCGCATTGCAAGGAATATATCGACACGCTGTTCACGGAATACACCGCGCTGGCCGGCGACCGGAACTTTGCCGACGATCACGCGGTGATGGGCGGGTTGGCGCGGTTCAACGATGCGCCGGTCATCGTGATCGGCCATGAGAAGGGCAACGACACCAAGACCCGGATCGAGCGCAACTTTGGCATGGCGCGGCCCGAGGGCTACCGGAAGGCGATCCGGCTGATGGAACTGGCGGACAAGTTCCGGCTGCCGGTAATCACGCTGGTCGATACTCCGGGTGCCTATCCGGGCAAGGGCGCGGAGGAGCGCGGGCAGTCGGAGGCGATTGCGCGGGCCACGGAGCGCAGCCTGTCGCTGGGGGTGCCGGTGATTGCGGTGATCATCGGGGAGGGTGGCTCGGGCGGGGCGGTGGCCTTTGCCACGGCGAACCGGATCGCGATGCTGGAGCATTCGATCTATTCGGTGATCAGCCCCGAAGGCTGTGCGTCGATCTTGTGGAAGGACAGCGACAAGATGCGCGAGGCGGCAGAGGCTTTGCGGCTGACGGCGCAGGATTTGCAAAAGCTGGGGGTGATCGACCGGATCGTGAAGGAGCCTTTGGGCGGGGCGCAGCGGGGCCGCAAGGAAGCGATTGATGCGGTCGGCAAGGCGATCGAGACGATGATGAAAGAACTGGGGTCAAAGAAACCCGAGGCCTTGATTCGCGACCGGCGCGAGAAATTTCTGGAAATGGGGGCCAAGGGGCTCGCCGCCTGATCTGAGGGGCTTCTGGTTCCCGACGCTTACAAAAATGATGTGAAAACAACTGGCTACCTTTGCCCGCTCACCACATTTTAACCGTGGATCTGATCAGGAATCCGTCAACTGCCTTGATGTGGCACGGGGGCTGGACCGATGGTATCATCGGTCCAGCCAACTTGGCGGGTTGCCCCCGCCGCGCGTGAACGGACAGCATCATGGCCTCTACCGATGTTCTGATTGTGGGGGCCGGTCCGACCGGCCTTGTCCTTGCGCTGTGGCTGACGCTGCAGGGCATCGGCGTTCGGATCATCGACAAGACTGCCGGGCCGGGCACCACTTCGCGCGCCTTGGCGGTGCAGGCGCGGACGCTGGAACTTTATCGCCTGATCGGCCTTGCCGATGCAGTAATTGCTGCCGGGCACAAAAACCCCGGCATCAACATCTGGGTCAAAGGTCACAAGAAAGCGCGTCTGGACTTTGGCGATGCGGGGGCCGACCTGACGCCCTATCCGTTCTTGCTGATTTACCCGCAGGACGAGCATGAGGCGCTGCTGGTCGCGCGACTGGCGGAACTGGGCGTCACGGTCGAGCGGCAGACCGAGTTCGTGGATTTCGCGGACAAGGGCGGCCACATCACGGCACGGCTGCGCAACCCGGACGGCGAAGACCGGATGTGCGAGGCGCTGTATATCGCGGGCTGTGACGGGGCGCGGTCGCCGGTCCGGCACCAGATCGGCGCCGAGTTTGCCGGCGGCACCTATAGCAAGACCTTCTATGTGGCCGATGTGCAGGTCAGCGGGGCGCAGGCCGATGGCGACATACACATCGCTCTGGAAACGGCGGATTTCCTGGCGCTGATGGCGTATGACGATCAGGGCGGCAGCCGGTTGATTGGGACGGTCGAGGACCCGTCAGGCACGCTGGCCGATACGCTGACATTCGCTGACATCGGGCACGCCGCCATCGGCAGTCTGGGGCTGACGATCCGGAATGTGAAATGGTTTTCGACCTACCGCATTCACCACAGGGTAGCGGATCATTACCGTCATGGGCGGGCGTTTCTGGTGGGCGATGCCGCGCATGTCCACAGCCCGGCGGGCGGGCAGGGGATGAACACCGGGATCGGCGATGCGATCAATCTGGCGTGGAAGCTGGCAGCCGTGATCCGGGGCCGTGCACCTGACGCCCTGCTGGATAGCTACCAGTCCGAACGCGCGGCATTCGCCCGCAAGCTGGTGGACACGACCGACCGGGTGTTCACCTTTGTGACGGCGGACGGCATCTTTGCCGATTTCGTACGAACCCGGATTGCGCCGATCTTTGCGCCCATTGCCGCCAGCTTTGGTCCGGTCCGCGAATACATGTTCCGCATCCTGTCGCAAACCATGATCAACTATCGGGAATGCCCGCTGAACGAGGGCGAGGCGGGCAAGGTGGCTGGCGGCGATCGGCTGCCGTGGCTGCGGTTCGGGGACAGCCACAACTACGACAGCCTGTCGGCGATTGGCTGGCAGGTGCATGTCTATGGTGAGGCGACGGACGATCTGGTGGCGTGGTGTGCGGCACAAGATGTGGCTTTGCACCGATTCCCGTGGAGTTCCGATTGCGAGAAGGCGGGGCTACAGCGGTCCGCCGTATACTTGTTGCGACCGGATAGCTATGTGGGGTTAGCCGACCGGTCGGGTGAGGTCGCGGCGATCACGGATTATCTACTGCGTCACGGCTTGAAAATTGCGGCCGGGTTCGGAACGCCGGATTGAGCCTGGCGGGCGGCGGCGGCTGGTGCGACGGTGCGCCTTAACTGCGGAATGCTTGACCGCAAGACTTTCGGCACCCGCCGGTGCCGGAGCGGATGCTAGACTTTTTCCGAAAGATTTCATAGTATCAGCGACAAACGAAATTGAGACGGGGTAGCTTTTCCCATATCCACGGCAGATGACAGGTACAGAATGTTTGAAACAGCCACCTCTCGTTTCCGGCGGTTTGCCCGCTCTGCTTGGGCTGCGGACTGGAATTTTCTGGCCACCGAAATGTCGGGCCGGATGTTCTTTCTGGATTTCGTGGTGTTCCCGCCGCTGGTTCTGGTCTTTCTGGTGCTGTCGGTCTGGACCGGCGGCCTGGCGCAATATTTGACATCGGCGGCGCTGGTCGGGGTCGGGCTGGGGGTGTGGACGCTGGCGGAATATCTGATCCACCGCTTTGCCTTTCACCATTTTCCGGTGCTGAAGGCGGTGCATCTGGCGCATCACGATGACCCGCGCGGGCTGACCGGAACGCCGACGATCGTGACGGTGCTGGTGTTTCTGGTGCTGGTCTATTGGCCGGCGGCAGAACTGGTCAGCCGCGAATCCGCTTCTGCCTGGACCGCCGGGATGATGCTGGGCTACCTCGGCTACATCTCGGTCCATTACATCGTGCACCATCTGGGCAGCGGCGGCTGGCAGGTGATGCGGCGGCTGATCAAGGCGCATGCGGTGCATCACCATGACGACCGCTGCAATTTCGGCGTGACCACGACGCTGTGGGACCGGGTGTTCGGCACGCTGGGGCGGCGGTAGGGTTTCGCGCGGAATGTGATGCGAAGAGAAGATTTTTCGACGAAAAATCTTCGGCGCTTGGCGCGCGCAAGCAGACCGCGAAGGCTTTACCACCATCCCAGATGGGCCCGTTTGGCGCGATCAGTGTCATAGGCACTGGCATCAATCACGCCGTCTGACGCCTCTTGCAGCATGGTGCCGATCGAGGGCAGGTCTTGCGAGCGGTCGCCCTGCGTCCAGAGTTCCGAGCGTTGCAGGGCGCGGGAGCATTGCGGGTAGACCTCGGCAATCTGGACCACGATCACGGTGCGGGGGTGGATGTCATCGCGCGTGAAACCGGTGCACAGGGCGGGGTCGGCGGTCAGGCGGGCGCTGCCGTTAATCCTGAGTGCATTGGTGGAGCCGGGGATCAGGAACAGCAGGCTGACCCGGCCATCGCGCAGGATGTTGCGCAAGCTGTCGATGCGTTCGTTGCCCCTCCAGTCCGGCAGGGCGAGGGTTCTGGGGTCCAGCACCGAAACCACCGGCCCTGGGTCGCCGCGCGGGCTGCCGTCGGTGCCTTCGGGTCCGACCGTTGTCAGGATGCAGAGGCGGGAGCGGTCCAGGAAGGCGCGGTAGCTGGGCGTCAGATGCGGCGTGACCTTTACCAACGAGGGGGCGGTGGGGGTGCCGTAGCGGCTGTGCAGATCGTCGAGGGTTGTGATCCAGTCTATCATTTGGCCCTTGCTTTGGCGGCCTTGGGCTTTTTCGGTTTGGGTTCCGGCACATCCGAGGCCACCGCACGCAGGACGCGGATGGCGAGGTCGGGGTCGTCGAGGATCTCGTTCAGCATCATATGCGGTTTGGCGCCGGGATAGGGCGGACCCATCTGGACGCCGGGCAGCAGCGGGTGGGCGGAGGCGGTGGGTTTGATGAACAGCGTGTCGTCGCAGATCAGGCCGACGACCTTGTTGTCCAGATACAGCCCGTATTCGCCGAACATCTTGGCGGCGCGCAGGCCGGGCAGGGCGGCGAGGGTGTCGAGGATATGGACGATGGTGGCAGGAGAGGTGGGCATCAGCTTCTCCATCCGGCGTCTTGCATCAGTCTGGCGGAGGCCGTCTCGATGCGGGTTTCGATGGTGCGCATGAACTCTGGCACCGGCATTCCGGGGGCGATGGGGGCCAGGAATTCGACCACGGCTGTGCCGGGGTAGCGGATCAGGCTGTGTTTGGGCCAGAACACGCCCACATTCGTCGCGGCGGGAACGCAGGTCTGGCCGAGTTGGTCGTAGAGCAGGCCGGTGCCGACTTTATAGGGCTTGTCCTCACCGGGGGGGACGCGGGTGCCTTGCGGGTAGATCACCAGCTGGCCGGGTTGGGCGGTGCCCTTTTGCGCATCAGCTTTCATTTTGGTGATGGCGGCGCCGCGTTTGCCGCGATCGACCGGGATGCAGCCGATGCGCAGGGCGTATTGGCCAAGGAAGGGTGCCCAGATCAGTTCGCGTTTCATGATGAATTTCGGGCGCGGCAGGACCGAGCAGAGGAGGATGATGTCGAAAAAGCTCTGGTGTTTGGCGGCGATGATCACCTCGGTCTGCGGCACCTGCCCGCGGATTTCCGAGCGCAGGCCGACCAGTAGGGCGGCGCTTTTGCGGACCCACCAGCAGTAGAAATGCACACCGGCGAAGGCCATGTTGCGGCTGAGGATCGACGGGATGGCGAAGGCAATCGCGACCACAGCCATCATCAGATACATCTGGGTGATGAAGACGACCGACAGCAGCCAGCGCAGGGGGTTGGGCATCAGGTCAGCCTCCTGAGGGTGCGGAAGGCGGCGGTGCGGGTGGCGGCGAAGGCTACCAGTGCCGCGAGGATGGGCAGGGTGAGGGGCAGCAGCCAGCCGAAACCGGTGAAGCCGAGGCCGGTCAGGAAACCACCCGCCGCGTCTTGCGCGGGCAGCAGGGCGACGCCGATGGTGCCAAGGACTGCGCCGATCAGCGAGCCGGTGACGGCGCGCAGGGTAAAGCGGCGGACGAAGGCGCGGGCGATGTAGCTGTCGCGTGCCCCCACAAGGCGCAGGACTTTGATCACCTGCGCGTTGGCGGCAAGAGCGGCGTTGGCGGCGAGGGTGATCATCGCGGCCATCGCGGCGCCGATCAGGGCGATGGAGAGGTAGCCCAGCAGGCGCAGGCGCTGGGCGGCCTCGGCCATCGGGCGACGCCAGCGGGTGTGGTCGTCCAGCACCGCACCGGGCGCCTCGGCGATCAGACGCTGTTTCAGGCCCTCGGCGTCATAGCCGCCCTGGCCTTCGGTGACTTCGATCAGTTGCGGCAGCGGCAGATCGTCGAGCGGCAGGTCGGGGCCGAACCACGGCTCCAGCAGTTTGCGCTGTTCTTCGGGCGTTTCGGCCCGGGCGGCGGCGATGCCGGGCGTGGTCTTCAGCACCTCCAGCACGGCTTTGGTTTGCAAGGGTAGCTGGTCGGCGGGGGCAGAGATGCGGATGGTGGCGGTGCGGTCCAGCGCCTCGGCCCAGCGGGTCGCCAGACGACCGGAGGCCAGCGACAGGGCGAGGGCGAAGACGGCCAGGAAGGTCATCGCCCCGGCGGTGAACGAGGTCAGCCAGGCGGAAGCGCCGGACGGCGGCACTACGCGGTCGGCCTGGCGGTCTGGGGCCAGGGCCATCACAGGTCTGCCCCTGCAAGCTGGATACGGCGTTTCGAGATGCGCAGCACGCGGGCGGCGAGTTGCGATTTGGCCTGGCGGATCAGGTTCAGATCATGAGTGGCGACGAGGATGGTCTTGCCCATGCGGTTCAGCTCTACCAGCAGGGTCAAGAGGCGCAGCGACAGGTCCCAGTCGAGGTTGCCAGTAGGTTCATCGGCCAGAATGACATCCGGCCCCATGATGATGGCGCGGGCGAGCGCGGCGCGTTGACGCTCGCCACCGGACAGCGCGGGCGGCAGGGCATCGGCCAACTGACCCAGACCGACCCAGCCCAGAAGGTCGGACAGATCGGCGGCAGGCGAGGCGCGGCCCGCGACGGTCAGGGGCAGGGCGACATTGGCGGCCAGTGGCAGGTGGTCGAGAAACTGGCAATCCTGATGGACCACGCCGATGCGGCGGCGGGTCAGGGCGATATCGTCGCGGCTTAACGTGCGGACTTCGCGGTCAAACAGGGTCAGGCGGCCTGCGGTAGGCATGAGTTCGGCGTAGCACAGTTTCAGGAATGTCGATTTGCCCGACCCCGAAGGCCCGGTCAGAAAGTGGAACGACCCCGGCGCGAGACGCAGGGAAATTTCCGACAACAACTCGCCACCGCCATAGGAATAGGCGGCATTTTCGAAAACAATCACCCGCCCGACCCTGCCCGAATGCTGAAACCTGTGGCAGCATCGCCTATGGCGCGCGGGGATTCAATCGGCGCCGTTGGGCATTTGGACACAAACACTTGGAGCGACCGGGTTTCGTTGCTACAACATGGGCCAAAACCAGAAACGGTTCATCGGCTGGGATGGTGCGGAATGCGGTTGGTCTGTTCGAATTGCGATGCGGAATACGAAGTTGATGACAGTGCGATCCCGCTTGCGGGGCGCGATGTCCAATGTTCGAATTGTGGTCATGCGTGGTTCCAGACCCATCCCGACATCGAGGCGGAGCAAGCGGCAGAGGCAGCGCTGTACGAGCCGCCCGCCGCAGTCGCTCCGCCGGAACCCAAGCCCGTGCCCCCCGCGGAAGCCGCAGCCGTGGCGGTGCCAGAGCCGGAGTTTGAGGATGAACCGGCAGCACCTTTGACCCCGCAAGAAGCGGTGGCGGCCACGTTGTCGGCCTCGGCAGCCGCAGCGCCGATTGCGCCGTCGCGGGCGCTGGATGAAAGCGTTCTGGCAGTTCTGCGCGAGGAAGCCGCCCGCGAGGCGGCGGCGCGCAAGTCGGATTCGCAGCCGGGACTCGAGACGCAGACCGAAATGGGCTTGAATGCGGCGGATGGGGCGGCACCTGCCAGTGCGCTGGCGGCGGCGGCGGTGCGGCGGATTGCGCGGCTGAAGGGCGGGGTTGATCCCGAGCCGCCGCCGGTGCCAAAGACCCGGCGCGAAATGCTGCCTGCGATTGAAGAGATCAACTCGACCCTGCGCGCCACCAGCGACCGCCATTCCGACGAGGAAAACGCGGTTTATGACACGATGCTCGATCTGAACCCGAAGCGGTCCGGTTTTGGCCGGGGCTTTGTGATGCTGGTGGTGCTGGCGATTGTGGTGGTGGCGCTGTATCTGGCCGCCCCGATGATCGGGCAGCGGTTCCCGGCGCTGACCGGACCGGCGCAGACTTATGTGGCGGCGGTGGATGCGGTGCGGGTCTGGGTGGATACCGAGATCAAGGCGCTGATCACCACATTGCGCGGGTATGAGGGCGGACAGGCGGGGTAAGGCGTTGATCTGCGGCAACTCTGAGGCGGGCGTGATGAGTGGCAGGTTCAGAACAGGTCCAGCAGCCGTTTGAGATAGCTGCGTTCGGTTTCGGGGCGGGATTGTTCGCTGGCCCGTCTGCGGATTTCGTCCAGCAGGTTCTGCGCCCGGCGGTAGACATCGTCGCCCTGCAACATGCCCTTGTCGGTGCCAATCTGCGACGATTGGCCGCTTTCACGGCCCAGGGGGTCGCGCTGGCCACCCGGCGCGTCCTTGCTGGCGGCCTGGCCCTGGTTGGTGCCCTGCTCCTGCTGGTTCTGTGCCAGCGCGTCGCCGAAATTCCTGATGCCGTTGCGCAGGGCGTCCAGCGCCTCTGCCTGATTGTCCAGAGCGCCGGGCAGATTGCCGTCGCGCAGCGCTTTCTCGGCGTCATCCATCGCGCGGCCGGCGCGGTCCAGTTGCTTGCGACCCTCTGCGCCCTTGGGATCGCCGACACCGGGCAGTTGGCCGCCCTTTCTCATCCGGTCCAGCTTGTCGCGCAGCGCCTTTTGCCGGTCGGCAAGGCTTTTGCCATCCGCTCCCGGCTGGGTGCCGTCGGGCTGGGTGCCATCGCCGTTTTGCCCCTGTTGCAGGTCGCGGAAACTGTCATCCGACAGACCCTGCTGGTCGCGCAGGGTCTGGCCGAGGTCTTTCATCGCCTGCTGGCCGGGGCTGCCCTGGCCCGAGCCCTGGCCGTCGCCCTGCGTCACTTTCATGTTGTTCATGAAGTCGCGCAATTGCTGCATCAGTTGCTGCGCCTCGGCGGTGCGGCCTTCCTTCATCAACTGGTCCAGCTTGTCGAGCATCTGGTTCAGCTGGTCCTGCGACATCTTCATCTGCGGCTGGTTCTGCGAGGTCTGGCTGTCGGGCAGATCCTTGTTCTGCTGGGCCTGCTGGCGCATGTAGTCATTCAGTGCCTGCCGCATCTCCTGCATCAGGGCGTCGATTTCGGCGGGCGAGGCACCGTTCTTGATCGCCTCGTCCAGCCGGTCTTGCGCCCGTTTCAGGCGCTCCAGCGCCGAGGCAAGGTCGCCGTCTTCGACCATCAGGGAAATCTGCCACAACTCATCGACCAGTTCGTCGCGGGTTTTGGAGTCGAGGCTGGCGGCATTGGCATCCAGCGTGTGGATCAGAACCCGCAGGCGCAGATAGGCCTTTTCGTTGCGGATGAAGCCTTCGGGTTTGTTGGTAACGGCTTTCAGCACCTGCGTTACGCGGATGGCATTGCTGCGGTTCCACATCAGGTCGCGGCGCATTTCGATCAGGGCGGCGGCGAGCGGGTCGAAAAACCGCCTGCCGGGCAGCACGACTTTCAAAGGCTGCGACTGGCCGGACTGGCCGGCGGCGTCGGTGGCGGAGAAGGTCAGGGTGACGGGCAGGTTGGACAAAAGGTCTTTCGACAGGTCATCGACCAGCACCTGATCCACCCTGGTTCGGTCGCGCTTCATCGGCAGCGGCAGGTCGAGCGTCACCGGCTTTTGCGGTTCGGGATCGGCGGTCAGGCCGAATTTGCGGTCAACGGCGGGAAGGTCCAGCGCGATCGTCACCGCGCCCTTGGTCACGCCGTAATCGTCGGTCGCGGTGAAGGGTTGTTTGAAGCGGCCATCGGCCTCGCGGTCCATCGCGCCCTTGGCCTGAATGGCGGGCGGGGTGTCGGGCAGGATGGTGACTTGCCATTCGCGGCCACCAGTGCCGTCGATGGCAAGGCGGCCCGATCTGCTGACGCTGAAATCCTGGTTGGGTTGCGAGGCGGGCGGCACTTCGGTGCGGCCCGACACGGTTTCGGCCAGGATCAGCGCCCCGGGATCGCCATAGAAGCGCAACTGGATGCGGGTGCCCACCGGCAGGGACAGGTTGGCGGCGGTCTGGTCGGACAGGTAGAGCGTCGGCTTGCCGGTATAGGCGGGCGGTTGCGCCCAGCCTTCCCAGGACGGCCCGGCGGCGGCCTGACCGGTGCCGCCGGGTGCGAGGTCGGTCAGCGAGGCGACGCGCCACAGCGAACCGAACATCAGCGCCATGACCAGCAGGGTCAGCGCCATGTAGCGCAGGGCATAGGGGTCGCGCGAGGCGAGTTTCAGGTTGGGTTCGACCGGCTTTGCGGCAGCGGCGCGGCTGGCCATGCGGTCGCGGTGGGCGGCCCAGACCGCCCGCGAGGCGGCGTCATCGGCCCCGACCGCCAGACTGTCGCGCAGGGCGGCGATCGGGCGGCCCGGCAGGTTTGCGTCCAGCCGGGTCAGCGCCTCTTCCCGGGTCGGGCGGCGGAAGGCGCGGATGCCGTGGACCAGCGCCCAAAGCACGGCGAGGATCGTGGCGACAATGGCGAACCATGCCGCCTCCAGCGGCAGGACATCTTGCAGGCCAAAGGACAGCGCCCCGAGGGCGGCGATCACCAGCGTCCACAGTGGCCAGAAGGCACGCGTCAGCCGTTCCGCCCAAAGCCCGAGATGGGTCAGGCGGAGGGGAGCTTCGATCCGTTTGAGCGCCTGTTCAGGCCTGCCTAAGTCCATGTCCTCTGCCGGAACCATCGCTTTCTAGTCACGCAATTCTGAATGCCGGGAAATGGTTCCCCGAATATAGTGCGGCGCGGCAGCTTTCAAAGCCATGCGGGGATGCTATCGCGCCGAATTATTTCGTCAACGGAGGGCCGTGCGCGGATGACGGCGAAGTGATCCTGCTGCACCAGCACCTCGGGCACCAGTGGTCTTGTGTTGTATTCCGACGCCATGACCGCACCATACGCCCCGGCTGAGCGGAAAGCCACCAGATCGCCCTCGGCCAGCGGCGGAAGGTGGCGCGCACTGGCGAAGGTGTCGCCGGTTTCGCAGACCGGGCCGACCACGTCATACGGCAGGGTTTCGCCGCCGGGGGCAGGTTCGATGACCGGGATGATGTCGTGCCAGGCGTCATACATCGAGGGCCGCACAAGGTCGTTCATCGCGGCGTCCAGGATCAGGAAGTCCCGGCCCTCGCCCTGTTTGGTGTAGATGACCTTGGAGACGAGGATGCCGGAGTTGCCGGCGATGAGGCGGCCGGGTTCGATCTCGATTTCGCAGTTCAGGTGACCAAGGGTGCGTTTGATCATGGCGCCATAGTCGAGCGGCAGGGGTGGCGCGTCGTTGGAGCGGGTGTAGGGGATGCCCAGGCCGCCGCCGAGGTCGAGACGGGTGATGGCATGGCCCTGGGCGCGAAGCGTGGCGGTCAGTTCGGCGACCTTCTGGAAGGCCTGTTCGAAGGGTTCGATGTCGGTCAGTTGCGAGCCGATATGGACGTCGATGCCGACGACCTGAAGGCCGGGCAAGGTTGCGGCCTCGGCATAGACCTGGGCGGCGCGGGCGATGGGAATGCCGAATTTGTTTTCGCTTTTGCCGGTGGCAATCTTGGCATGGGTTTTGGCGTCCACATCGGGGTTGACGCGGATGGCGATGGGGGCGGTCTTGCCCAGCGCGGCAGCCACTTCGGACAAAGCGCGGAGTTCGGGTTCGCTCTCGACGTTGAACTGGCGGATGCCTCCGGTCAGGGCCCAGCGCATCTCGTCGCGGGTCTTGCCGACGCCGGAAAACACTATGCGGTCGCCGGGAACGCCGGCGGCGCGGGCACGCTGGTATTCGCCGATGGAGACGACATCCATGCCGGCACCCAGATCTCCCAGCAGTTTCAGCACGGCAATGTTGGACAGGCTTTTGATGGCGAAGCAGACGAGATGCGGCAAGGGACTGAGGGCTTCGGAAAACAGCTTGTAATGCCGGGTCAGGGTGGCGGCGGAATAGCAGTAGAACGGGGTGCCGACGGAGGCGGCGATGTCGGACAGGGCGACATCCTCCGCATAAAGGCTGCCGCTGCGGTAGAGGAAATGGTCCATGCAAACTACCCCCGGCCTTGCTGGACCGAGGGTATAGCAGACCCGTGAAGGGCTGCAACCGCTGGTGGGGTCACGGGCTGGGCTGCAGGACGACGCCGGCCCGCGCCTCGCCCGAGATGGCGACGCCATCGGCGGGGGCCAGGGGTGCGCTGTCGGCCCCGCAGGCGCTGAGGGCCAGGAAGGCAAGCAGGGCAAGTCGTGTCATGGGAACCTCAATTGCTGATCGTGATGTGGGTACGGCCGTAGCTGCCTGAAACCGACGGCGAGACCGTGACGCCGCCGGGACCGAAATTGAACGCCGCAAGTACTGGGTGTCGCTGCAGGCGGCGAGCAGGATCAGGGCGAGGAGGCGGGTCATGGGCGGCAGACTAGCGGAAGTAGTGCGGCGGGTGAATCCGGTTTCACCGCTGCGGAAGATTGCCGCCGATCGGGTGCCGGCGGGCAGTTTTTCTGCCAGGAATTGCGGCTTTGGCGGCGAGCGGGTGTGATTTGGCGGAAGCGCCGGCGTGCTGCACTTCGGTTCGCGGGGGGTTCACACCCCCGCACCCCCGTGGGATATTTGTCAGCAAATGAATGGGGGGCGGGATTTCCGGCAAATTGGCCGGAGTTGATCGGGTCAAACGCCTTCCGGCATGAGCAGGGCCTGCCAGCGGTCGATCTGGGCCCGGACCTGATCTGGTGCCGTGCCGCCATAGGAGGTGCGGGAGCGGACCGAGTTTTGCACGCCGAGGACGGAATAGACATCTTGGGTGATGCCGGGGTGGACGGCGGTCATTTCGGTGATGTCGAGGTCGGGCAGGTCGCAGGCTTTGCTTTCGGCCAGGGCGACCAGCGTGCCGGTGACGTGATGCGCTTCGCGGAACGGCAGGCCAAGGCTGCGGACCAGCCAGTCGGCGAGGTCGGTGGCGGTGGAAAAGCCAGAGGCGGCAGCGATGGCGAGGGTGTCGCGGTTGGCACTCATGTCGCCGACCATGCCGGTCATGGCGGCCAAGGATAGCATCAGCGTGTCGGCGGCGTCGAAGACCTGTTCTTTATCCTCTTGCATGTCCTTGGAATAGGTCAGGGCGAGGCCCTTCATCACGGTGAACAGAGCGACGGTTGCGCCAAGGATACGGCCGAGTTTGGCGCGCAGCAGTTCGGCGGCATCGGGGTTTTTCTTTTGCGGCATGATGCTGCTGCCGGTGGTCCATTTGTCGGAGAGTTTGACAAAGCGGAACTGGGCGGAGGACCAGATGACGAGTTCCTCGGCAAAGCGGGAAAGGTGCATGGCGCAGATGCTGGCGGCGGACAGGAATTCCAGCGCGAAGTCGCGGTCGGAGACTGAGTCGAGCGAGTTGGCGGTGGGGCGGTCGAAACCGAGGGCGCGGGCGGTCATTTGGCGGTCGATCGGGAACCCGGTGCCGGCGAGAGCGGCGGCTCCCAAGGGGCATTCGTTCATGCGGGCGCGGGCGTCGGCAAAGCGGCTGCGGTCGCGGGCCAGCATTTCAACATAGGCCAGCATGTGATGGCCCCAGGTGACGGGCTGGGCGGTTTGCAGATGGGTGAAGCCGGGCATGACCCAAGTGGCCCCGGCGTCGGCCTGAGTGAGGAAGGCTTGCATCAGGGCGGTGATGCCGGCGCATGCGGCGTCGCACTGGTCGCGGACCCAGAGGCGGAAGTCGAGCGCCACCTGGTCGTTGCGGCTGCGCCCGGTGTGGAGCCGCCGGCCGGCATCGCCGATGCGCTCGGTGAGGCGGGCCTCGATGTTCATGTGGATGTCTTCGAGCGCCTCGTCGAACGGGAAACGCCCGGCCTCGATCTCCGCCGCGATCGCCTCGAGGCCGGCCCGGATGGCGGTTTCGTCCTCGGCGGCGATCAGCCCGATGCGGGCCAGCATGGCGGCGTGGGCGAGCGAACCGCTGATGTCCTGGCGCCAGAGCTTGCGGTCAAAGCCGATCGAGGCATTTATCTCCTGCATGATCCGCGCCGGACCCGCCGCGAAGCGTCCGCCCCATTGGAGGTTTGCGGCCTCACTGCCCCCGAGATTAGGGGTTTCCTTGCGCGGATCGGCTGGGTCGTTCAACTCTGTCATCTTTCCAGGCAAGAGCCATCTTTCAAGGCAAGGGACTTTCGGAATGCGGCTGATCTCTCGCCGGGGCGTGCTTGCAACCAGTTTGGCGGGCGGGACCCTAGCCCTGGGCCTGGCCGCGCGCAAATCCCAGGCAGCCCAGGGGGCAAGCGAGCGCCTGCCCGATCTGGCAAGCGTGTTGAA
>JAYUGA010000127.1:0-1962 GCA_043738565.1 Rhodobacterales bacterium | reverse complement strand
TGACCTACTGGATCATGTGGGCTACCACCAGTCTGGTGCAGAACCTCGGCACCGTGCAGGAAGGCATGCAGACCATTACCCAGCCGATTGGCTTGGTTGATGACGCTGCCGCCAAACCGCTGGCCTTCAAGCAAGGCTTGGTCGAGATCAACGGCGTCAGCCACCATTATGGTCGCGACTCTGGCGGGCTGCAGGATCTGTGGTTGACCCTGCATCCCGGCGAAAAGATCGGCCTGATTGGCCGGTCAGGTGCCGGCAAATCCACCTTGGTCAAGCTGATCCTGCGGTTTTATGATGCCGAGGCTGGCCAAATTCTGATCGACGGTCAGGACATTGCCCATGTCACCCAGGATTCGGTCCGCCAGCAGATTGGCATGGTGCAGCAGGACAGCAGCCTGATGCACCGGTCGGTCCGCGATAACATCCTGTACGCCAATCCGGGCGCGGGCGACGCCGCGATGATCGCCGCCGCCAAACAGGCCGAGGCCCATGAGTTTATCCTGACGCTGGAGGATCCGCAGGGCCGCAAAGGCTATGACGCCCATGTCGGCGAACGCGGGGTCAAACTGTCGGGCGGTCAACGGCAAAGGGTGGCGTTGGCCCGGGTGATCCTGAAAGACGCGCCGATCCTGATTCTGGATGAGGCGACGAGTGCGCTGGATTCCGAAGCCGAAGCGCTGATCCAAAAGGCGCTGTTCGGCGTGATGCAGGGCAAAACGGTGATTGCCATCGCACACCGCCTGTCGACCATCGCCGCGATGGACCGGATCGTGGTGCTGGACGCGGGCCATATCGTCGAGGAAGGCTCCCATGGCGCGTTGCTGGCCAAAGGCGGGCTTTACGCGCAGTTTTGGGCGCGGCAATCGGGCGGCTTTCTGCGCGATGACGTGGAAGAGGCTGCCGAATGATCCTTGGCCCCACAATCGCACCGTTTTCGCCAACTTCTTTGCCGCCACCCGCGCGCCCGGCCAAATTCTTCCTCTGGGCGCTCAAAGGCGCATGGGCTGGCGTGCTTTGGGCCACATTCTGGTCGGCGGCGGCGGGTTCGCTGGAGGCGGTTTCGGCCACCATCCTGGGCCGGGTGATCGATGCCGCCAACACCAGCACGCCCGCAGAGGTGTTTCACACCCACTGGCAGCTTTTCGGGTTCTTCGCGGGGTTTTACCTGATCATCCGCCCCTTGGTGTTTGGCGTCAACACTTCGGCCCTTGCCCTGACCATCGAACCCAACCTGTTTCCGCTGATCCTGTCGCGCTTGCACCGTTGGACTTTGGGCCATTCGGTGACGTTTTTCGACAACGATTTCGCCGGCCGCATCGCGCAAAAGCAGATGCAAACGGCAAGGGCCGCGACGGATGTGGTGTCGGGCAGCATTGAAACCGTGGCCTTCGCGCTGGCCTCGGTTGTGGGCTCGGTCGCCTTGATGGTTGCGATCAACGGCACGGTTTCGTTGCTGCTGGTGGCTTGGGTAGTAGGCTACGGCCTGTTCATCCGCTATTTTCTGCGCCGGGTCCGTGGCGCATCTGCCATGCGTGCCTCGGCCCGCGCCAATGTGACGGGCCAGATTGTTGACACTGTCACCAATATGAAAACCGTCAAGTTGTTTGCCCATACCGAACACGAAGACCGGGTGGCACTGGAAGCGATGGAGACATTCCGCGATTCTGCGGTGGCTTACGGCCTGATCTCCGCCTGGTTTCGCTTCACCCTGATGGCTTTGGCGGGGATTCTGCCGGTCCTGATGGTCGGCGGCACGGTCTGGCTGTGGTCACGGGGGCTGGCGACTTCTGGCGATATTGCGGCTTCGGGTGCGGTCAGTTTCCGTCTCGCGCAGATGACCGGTTGGGTGTCCTTCAGCCTGATGGCAATATTTGGCAATATGGGCGAGGTCGAGGATGGCCTGCGCACCCTGACCCCGCCCTACTCGCTGACCGATGCCGCCAACGCGACCGAAATGCCGCA
>JAYUGA010000126.1:0-5729 GCA_043738565.1 Rhodobacterales bacterium | reverse complement strand
CTGATGGCCGCACAAGTGGCGCGGATGTGGAGAAACAAACCGACAAACCGGTGATGATCGAGGCCGCGATCCTGCAAAGGGTGCTGGCAGCCCATGTCCGCATGCAGCTCGAGGCTATTGCCGACCTCCGGGTTTCGCTTGGATAAGAGGAATTTCGGGAACGAAACTTTCCCGCCCGGCCACTTGCCGCTCTACGTTGCTTCGGAGGCCAGAACGTTGCTGCCACATTTCAGCATTAAGATCAGCCGGGCCTCGGCCTGATCAAAGGTGTCGGCCGTCATGATCGAGGTGAAGGCAAGGGCGGCACGCTCCTCGCCGATCCCGGCAACGAGAAGCCCGGCCAGATTGTCGCCAGCCTTCTTGGCGCTGGCGCTGGGCGCGATCGGCTCCTCCGAAAGGTGCTAGGAAAGCATGTCGATCTGGGCGGCGGTCAGGGATCTGGTTTTCTTAATGGGTTCTATCAGGCGTTGGTGATGTGGGCGGAATTGCCAAGGGTCGTGACGGCGCAGATCATGCTGCGGCCGTCGCCGATGGTGGCGCCGTAGGCTTGCGCCTCGGGCAGCGTCGCGAATTGCTGGCGGGTGCGGGTGGAGGGCGTCCGGCCGCGGGCGGCGACAAAGTGGGCAGCGTTCTTCAGGCAGAATTCTTCGTGGGTTGTCAGGGGTTTCATGGGGCCTCCAAGGCGTTGCGATGGGTGCAGACAGCGCACGAGACCAAAAGAGAGCAACTTGTAAGTCGCTGACTTTGATGTATTTATTTCGACCGCGGCATGCCGATCTTCTCTGCGCGCCAACCGCCCCAACACCCGTCGCAGCGATTGACGCCGGTGCTACTCGGTATTACTTTTCGGCTAAGGGAGTGCCCATATGACGGTAAAATCCTCGATCTCGCTGACCGACGAACAGCATAGTTTCGCCAGGGAACTGGTCGAAGCCGGGCAGCCTGATGCCGTTTGGCGGGGCTGGTCCCTTCCACGGGGTGGCTTTGGCGGAACTGGTATCGGCCAAGGATGTGTTGGTGCCGCTGGCCCCCGGCATCACCGCCGCGATGGGTCTGCTGGGCACCAACCTGCAATACGAACACATCCGTTCGGTCATCACCAATCTTTTTACCGCTGATCAGTGTGCGATGGACCGGGTGAACGCGGTGGTCGAAACTCTGGCTGCGGCGGGCAATCTTGACCTTGACGCCGACACGATCCCAGCGCCTGAACGCTGTTTCGAGGTGATTGCAGAGGTGCGCTATCACGGCCAGGGTTTCGAATTGCGGGTGCCGATTCCCGGAGGCCGCCTGACCAAGGACAACCGGGCCGAGGTCATCACGGCCTTTCACGCCCGCCACACCGCCGATTATGGCTATGCCTTCGACGACGCGCTGGTGGAGCTTTACAACATCCGCGTCATCGCCACCGCCGCTGCCCCGCATCTGCAACTGCCCAAGGTGGCCAAGGGCACGCAGGCCGACGTGCCGGCCTCGCTGCTTTACACCCGCGAAACAGTGTTTGACGATGGCTCCACCCAGCAGACCCCGCGCTATGACCGCACCAAGCTGTGTTCAGGCGTCACCCTCGATGGCCCCGCCATTCTGATCCAGCACAACTCCACCACGCTGTTGCCACCCGGCTATCGGGCCGAAGTCTTGACCTATGGCAGCCTGCGCATCGCCAAGCTTTAAGGATCACATCATGACCAAACTCAAAGTCGATCCGATCACGCTGCAAGTCATCCGGGGCGCGATGGAAACCATCGCCGAGGAGATGGCCCATGTGCTGTTCCGCATGTCGTTCTCCTCAATCATCCGCGAGTCTGAGGATCTTGGCGCGGGCTTGTTTGACAAGGATTTCAACACGCTGTGCGAAAGTGAATCGACGCCGATGCACATTGGCTCGATCCCCGGCTATCTCAATGGCATCAAGGAGAGCCTGGACGATGGCCAGTGGTTTGACGGTGATGTGGTGGTGCACAACCATCCCTATTTCGGCTCTTCCCACACCCCCGACCTCGCCATCGTCGTCCCGATTTTCTACGAGGGTGAACTGGTCGGCTATTCCGCCAACACCGCCCACCACATCGACATCGGGGCGGCCACGCCGGGTCTGATCATCGACGTGCCCGACGTCTTTGCCGAAAGCATGCTGTTTGCCGACACCAAGCTGTACCGCAAGGGCGAGCGCAACGACACGATGTGGAACTACATCCGCCGCAACAGCCGCGCGGCCCGCCAGTTGGTGGATGATATCGAGGCGCAGATCGCCTCGGCTCGGCTGGGGGCCAAGCGGTTCATGGAATTGCTGGACCGCCACGGCATGGATCTGGTGTTTTCCGCCTGCAATCAGCTGATGGATTATTCCGAAACCATGCTGCGCCAGCACATATCGGCGATTCCGGATGGCGAATACCGCGCCGAGGGCTGGCTGGACGACGATGGCCGCAACCGGGGTCAGCATCTGCCGGTCAAGGTCTGCGTCCGCGTCATCGATGACCGGATCGAGGTTGACCTGACCGGATCGGCCCCACAAACCCCGACCGCCTATAACGTGCCGTTTGAGGGATCGACCAAGGTCGCGGCCTTTGCGGCTTTCCGCAAGCTGCTGTTGGATACCGCGACCTCGCCTACCCGCGTGCCTTCAAACCAAGGGTCGTTCCGCCCCGTCTCGGTGATCGCCCCTTTGGGCACCATCTTCAACCCCAAGGCCCCGGCGGCTGCCGAGGCGCGCTTTACCCAGTGCAACTTTATGATCGACCTGATCCTGAAGGCGATGGCGCCGGTTCTGCCGGATGAGATTATTGCCGGATCGTCCGCCTCGATCAGCTTTGCCTCTTATGCCGGGGTCAAACCGGATGGGAATTACTGGGTGTTTCCGGAGGTCAACGAGGGTGCCTATGGCGGTCGGCCCCGCTCTGACGGGCCGGATTCCATCGACAATCTGATGGCCAACACACGCAACAACCCGCTCGAAGACCTCGCCATGCACATCCCGATGATCTGCGACCGCTACGAATTGCGCGACGATGTGGCCCCCGGCGCGGGTCGTTTCCGCGGCGGCATCGGTGTGGTCAAGGCGCAGCGCATCCTGACCGATGGCATCATCACCCACGAATCCGAACGCCATACCAACGTGCCATGGGGCATCTTCGGCGGCAAACCGGGTGCTGTCGGCAAATGCGATATCTACAACGTGGGCGGTGGTGAGGTCCGCGAGATGCCCTCCAAGTTCCACGGGCTGGCAGTGAAGAAGGACGACGTCATGGCCTATTGCTCGCCCTGCGGCGGCGGCTATGGCAGCCCGTTGGAGCGTGACCCGGCCAAGGCGCTGGATGACGTTCTGGACGGCTTTTGCTCTCCTCAGGATGCAGCAGACGTCTACGGCGTTGTTCTCGACCTTGACGCCGAAACGGTGGACCTGATCGCTACCGAAAAGCGCCGTGTCCTGTTGGAAGCGCGCTGATCGTCTGGGGAGAAGCGGCCCCGGTTTCTGATGCAAAGGCTTGAGGCCCGGTGCTGACCAAGGTTACGCCGGGCCTTAACTTGTGATGATCTCGGCGGCCCAATCGCCTCGCAAGACCAGATTGGCGCAGGCGCTGTGGATAAGCTTGCCCGTCGCCATGCTGGCCCGCGGACGCGGCGAGTCGCGGCGCGTTGCAAGGTGAAGCATCCAGCGCAGCGTCGGGTTTTCTACGACCACTGCCTTGATATGTCCGGCGTCGATTTCACCTTTCGCAAGGTATTTCGGCAGCACCGTGCAGTAGCCCGCCCGCACCAATCCAAGAAGGCCCGGCAAGCTGTCCACATCGGCCAGCACCGTAAGCGTCAGACCTTTTGCATGGCAGGCCATTTCAATACGTTTGCGGATCGAGTTCGCCACACTTGGCAGCACCAGCGACAGGGCCGCCACCTTTTCCAGATCAACGGCGGGCAGCGCAGCCAGTGGGTGATTGGCCGGCAACAGCAGATAGAGGGTCTCGGTCAGCAGGGGTGTGCAGCGCAGGCCAGCCCAAGGGGCGCTGTCAAACAGCACGGCAAGGTCCAACCGTCCAAGCTGCAATTGTTCTTGCAAGACACCGCTCATCGCTTCGACGACGTGCAGCCGTATTTGAGGGTATCGCGCCTGCATCAACGGGATCAGTTCCGGGATCAGCCCGCCCGCAACGGTCGTGGGCAGCCCAAGATGGATCTCGCCCGCTGGCTCCAGCGCCAACGTGTCGTGAACCAGCGCGATCTGGCCGACATCGTGCACCACGTCGCGCGCCTTTTGCAGAACATACTGCCCCTCTTCCGTCAGGACCGCGCCCCGGGAATGACGCGTGACCAACCCCACACCGACAGCCACCTCCAGCCGCTGCAAGGACGCCGTCAGCGCCGGTTGAGTCAGCCGCAGCCTGCGCGCGGCGGCTGACAGGCTGCCGGTTTCAGCGATGGCAATCAGGGCATGAAGGTCGCGCAGTTCCATGTTTTTCGGGGCCAATCTGCGGCCATCTGGTCAGATGCGCGCGCCATCCATCAATTCAATCTATAGCTCCCTTTCGTTTTTACCGGATTGTCAAGCGGAACCGTTTTCTTCAGCATTGACTTCAAAGAGAGCAGTTCCAACCGGCAGACACCGACAGCCAAGCTGCCGTCGATGTTTTGCACAGCCCATAAAGGTATTCCCATGACGCGCCGCATCATCGACCTGAGCCTGACCATTGAAGACAACATGCCCGCCCACAAGATGTTTCAAAGCCCAATATATCTGAAGGCTTTGACCCACGAATCGACCTTGTCATTCGGTCTTGGTGTGCCGGAAGACCCGATGACCTTTCAGACCAACTATATCGGCATGCTGGATCATGTTGGCACCCATGTGGATGCCTTCCTGCACGTGAATCCCAAGGGCCTGTCGGTCGATCAGATGCCGCTGGATCTGTTCATGGGCAAAGCTGTCTGCCTTGACCTGCGCCACATCGCCGACCTTGAGGATATCACCGCCGACCATATGGCTGCTGCCGAAGCGGCCAGCGGGGTGAAGGTCGATGGCCATATCGTCCTGCTGTGCACCGGGTTTCACGCCCGCAACTGGGGCGACCGCAAGCAGATTGTCTGGGGCAATCCGGGCCTGACGGTGGGGGCGACGCAATGGCTGCACGACCGCCGGTCGCGGATGCACGGGGTTGAGGGGCCATCAACTGACAAGCCCAGCGACAACCTGTTCGCCCAACACCGCCTGTGCCGCGACCTTGGGATTTCGCACTTCGAATGGCTGGTCAATCTGGAAACCTTGGTGGGTTTGGGTGAGTTTGAATTCATCGGCCTGCCGATCAAGTTCAAGGGTGGCTCGGGCTCTCCGGTTCGGGCGGTGGCGATTGTTGACGCATAGGGCGGGCAGACATGTCAGGCTTTGCCTTCGCCACAATCGCGGATCTGTCCGAAGGCTTTCGCCGCCGCGCGTTTTCTCCGATCGAGGTTCTGGCCGATGTCATTCGCCGGTTGGAGGTAATCGAGCCGATGCTGAACATGTTCGCCCACGTTGATCTTGCGGGCGCGCAGGTGCAGGCCAAGGCGGCGGAGGCGCGGATGATGCAAGGCAGGTTGCTTGGCCCGCTGGATGGCATCCCGACCTCGGTCAAAGACCTGATTGCGGTGGCTGGCATGCCGCAGCGCTTTGGGTCGTGCACCACCAGTGCGGCGCCCGTGGCCCGCGATGCCCCGTCAGTCGAGCGTCTGCGCGCGGCAGGGGCGGTCATCCTTGG
>JAYUGA010000125.1:0-14972 GCA_043738565.1 Rhodobacterales bacterium | reverse complement strand
ATTCGCTCAACCCGTTCATCACCAAGGGCAATGCCCCCGGCGGGGTGGCTTTGCTGACCGTCGAGACACTTATGGGCCGTTCTTATGACGAACCCTTCTCGCTCTACGGGGTTTTGGCCGAATCGATTGATACCGATGCCGAGCGGTCCTACGTCGCCTTTACCCTGCGCGAGGGGGCGAAGTTTTCGGATGGCCAACCGGTGACGGTCGATGACGTGCTGTGGTCGATGCAGACCCTCGGCGAACAGGGCAACCCGCGCTATGCGACGGCGTGGAAGAAGATCGCCTCGTCGGAAGTAATCGGGCCGCGCACGGTGAAGTTCACCTTCACCGAAAAGGACCGCGAGATGCCGCTGTTGCTGGGCTTGCGGCCGATCCTGGAGAAGAAGCAATGGGAGGGGCGCGACTTTGCCGCCACCTCGCTGGAGCCGGTGATCGGGTCCGGGCCCTATGTGGTGGGCAAGTTCGAGGCGGGGTCTTATGTGACTTTCACGAAGAACCCGGATTGGTGGGGCCGCGATTTGCCGTTTTACAAGGGCATGCATAATTTCGACGAGATCAAGTTTGAATATTTCAGCGATCCGAATGTGATGTTCGAGGCGTTCAAGGCTGGCGAGATTGACGCTTACCGCGAGTCGAATGCCGCTAAATGGGCTACGAATTATGATTTCCCCGCCGTGAGTTCGGGTGCCGTGGTGAAAGCGGAGTTTCCGCATCAGCGGCCCTCGGGCATCGACGGGTTCGCGTTCAACACCCGCAAGCCGATGTTTGCCGATTGGCGGGTGCGCGAGGCTTTGACGGCGGCCTTCAACTTCGAGTTGGTCAACACCACGCTGAACGGCGGTGCCAATCCGCGGATCGAAAGCTATTTCTCGAATTCGGAACTGTCTGGCCAGATGACCCTACCGGCGAGTACCAAGGTGGCGGCGCTGTTGGCGCCGTTCAAGGATCAACTGCTGCCGGGGGCGCTGGAAGGCTATGCGCTGCCGGTGTCGGACGGGTCAGAGGCCAATCGCAAGAACATCCGGGCAGCGGCGGCTTTGCTGGAGCAGGCGGGATGGACCATTCAGGACGGGGTGTTGAAAAACGCAGGCGGCGAGCCGTTTGCCTTTGAGATTCTGCTGGTGAATGGTGCTGCGGATTACATCGCGGCCGCAACCATCTATGTCGAGGCGCTGAAGCGGCTGGGGATCGACGCCAAGGTCGCCGCGGTGGATTCGGCGCAGTACAAGGAGCGGACCACCAATTACGATTTCGACATGACCCAATATATCCGATCCCTCAGCCTGAGCCCCGGCAATGAGCAGACGCTGTATTGGGGGTCGGAGGGCGTGACCAAGCCGGGGACGCGGAACTGGCCGGGGATCAGTTCGCCCGTGGTGGAGGCGTTGATCAAGGATATGGTCACGTCGGCCAACCGGGAGGATTTCGTGGTGGCGACCCAGGCTCTGGACCGGGTGTTGACGACGGGACGCTACGTGATTCCGATCTGGTACTCGAACATCTCGCGGATGGCGCACAAGAAGGAACTGCAGTATCCTGCGCGTCTGCCGATCTATGGCGACTGGCTGGGCTTTTTGCCGGATGTGTGGTGGTATCAAGAATAAGAAACGAGGGTGAGCATGATACGCAAATGGATGATCGTGGCGGTGCTGGCGGTGCTGGCGGGTTGCAATACGGTGTCAGGGGTCGGGCAGGACATCTCTGGCGGGGCCAACAAGGTTGCCGGGTGGCTGGGTGGCTGATGTAGGCGTCCAATGCTGCACGGTTTGAGAAGTCGTTGGATTACAATGGGTTGGGTTTTGGATTTTAACCCGACGTTAGGTTTTGGCTTTGGGCGGTGCCAGTAACCAACCGCTCTTCAAGCCGAAGGGGCTTTCATCGCGGGGCGCGCCAGAAAGCCCCTTGCGGCTTGATGGACGCTTGTCCGGTGGTCGGCAGCCAGGCCCGGCAAAACATCATGCCAGCGAGGTGACCCACAGGATCGTTGCGGCCTCTTCTGACAGGCTGATGACGTTGTGGCCCATCGTGGCGTCGTAATAGGCGCTGTCGCCGCGGCGCAACTCGACCGGCTCGTAAAACTCGGTGTAAAGCCGGATCACGCCGGTCAGGACATAGAGGAACTCCTCGCCGTCGTGGCGGACCCAACCGTCGAATTCCGCCAGATCCCGGGCGCGGATCGTGGCGCGGTAGGGCAGCATCTGCTTGCGCGACAGGCCCCCGGCGAGAAGCTCGTGTTCATAGGTGGTGGTGACATGGGATTGGCCGCTGCCGGATTTGGTGACGGCCATGCGGCCCGAAACCTGGGCCTTGCCAGCCGGGGTGAACAATTGCGGGACCGAGATTTTCAGGCCCTCGGCCAGCTTTTTCACCGCGTCATAGGTCGGTGACATCTGGCCGTTTTCGATCTTGGAAAGGGTCGAGCGGGCAAGACCGGCCTGGCCTGCGGCCTGATCCAGCGTCCAGCCGCGGGCCTTGCGCAATTCGCGCACGCGCTGGCCCAGGTTCAACGGCTCGGCAGGGGTATCCGGACCGCTTTCGCGGGCGATGCGGATCAGGCGCTTGGGATCGCTGCTGGTCATGGCCTGCCATAAACCGCGCGCGCCCGGCTTGCAATGTGGGTGCTGGCTGCGGACCAAAAGCGCCACCGCACCCGGGACAGCCAAAATTTTTCGCCGAAAAATTTTGGCGGCACCCAAGGGTCGGCAAAGGCAAAAGTCCGGTTGCCAGCAGGCCGCCTTCACAGGATAAAGGCTCGTCACATTGAGGAGAGAGCGATGCGTACGACCAGGGCTGTCCAGAAAATCCTGTCCTTCTACGAAGGCGAAAATCCCGGCGTCAAAGGCAACCTCGCCCGGCTGCTGATGGAGGGCCGCCTGGGCGGCACCGGCAAGATGATCATTCTGCCGGTCGATCAGGGCTTTGAACATGGTCCGGCGCGCAGCTTTGCGGTCAATCCGGCCTCCTATGACCCGCATTACCACTATCAGATGGCGGTGGATGCCGGGCTTTCGGCCTATGCGGCACCTTTGGGGCCGCTGGAGGCGGGGGCGGATACGTTTGCCGGGCAGATCCCGACGATCTTGAAGGTGAATTCGGCCAATTCGCTGCTGCCTTCGATTGCGCCCAAAACGCAAGCGATCACCGGATCGGTGGCGGATGCGCTGCGGCTGGGCTGTTCGGCGATCGGCTTCACGATCTATCCCGGATCTTCGATGAGCCTTGAGATGTTTTCCGACATTGCCGAAATGCGACGCGAGGCCGCGGCCAAGGGGGTGGCGACGATCATCTGGTCTTATCCGCGTGGCGAAGATCTGGACAAGGACGCCGAAACGGCGGTGGATGTGACGGCCTATGCGGCGCATATCGCCGCGCTGCTCGGGGCCCATGTCATCAAGGTGAAACTGTCCACCGACCATCTGAGCCAGCCCGAGGCGAAGAAAGCCTTTGTCGCAGGCAAGGTGCCGATCGCAACCCAGGCCGACCGGGTGCGCGAATGCGTGCGGTCGGTGTTGAACGGGCGGCGGATCATCGTGTTTTCGGGCGGGGCGGCCAAGGGGACTGATTCGGTTCTGGACGATGCCCGCGCCATCCGGGACGGCGGCGGCAATGGCTCGATCATCGGGCGCAACTGTTTCCAGCGGCCACGCGCCGAGGCGTTGGGGCTGCTGCAAAAGATGGTCGACATTTACAAGGGTCGCGCCTGATGAAGCACCGGGCGGGGGGCTGCCTGCCTCCGCCCTTCCCCCTCTGAGATTTTTCGACGAAAGTGAATTCCGGCACGCCGGACATCGTCAGCCCTTTGGACAGGTCACCGCCGGGTTGAAGGAGACGAACGGGCCGGACGGATTGGCGCGCTCGGTCCAGACGTGCAGATCGTAGTGCGGCTCGAAACCATGCGCCTCGTCGGCAGCGGTGTCGGCCATGTCGGCCATCTTCTCCCACACCTGGTCGCCGAATTTCGGCGGGGCACTGTTGCCCGCGGCCTCCCAAGCCGTGATGAACACCAGGTCCTCGACCCCCGCCAGAACCAGCGAACCGTCAGCCTGCGGTTCGTACAGCAGCACCGAGGGCGCGTTGAAATCCACATTCAGGCCGGTGCCGGTCACCCGCGGCGCGGTCGCCGTGATGCCGAGCCGCGCGGGGTTGAGGTAGTGAATGCCCATCGCGCCCATTTCGGCCGGCATCCCTTCGGCGGCGGCCGAGACGCACTGGCCGCTCGGGTCGGGGATGAAGCCGTCGGCCAGGGCCGCCTTGACATCCTTGTACTTGGCTGTCGCCTCGCGGATCGTCGCGAGCTGGTGTTCGTTGGCCATCGCCGGGATTGCCCCGACGAGAGTCAAAACCGCAGCCAGAACCAACTTGTTCGCCTTCATGAAAGTCCCCCCCCTGTTGCCGACAAGCATGGGTTTCCCCATGCCGGGCAATTCTAGCATGCCGCTTTGGACTTGGATACAGTTACGCAATGCCGACCCGCAGCCACGCCGACCGGTCAGGTGACGGCAGCGATGCGGGCGATCGGCACCGCGACCGGTCGGTTTGCCGCGAATTTCGGGCGCGATGCGAGCAAGGGGGGCTTCCGCAAGCCCGGGCTTTGTGTCACGATGGCCTTGATCGCCCCCGGCAAATGAGGGGCGGACGTGAGGCGCGGTATGATCCAATCTCAATCTGGGCCCAGGCTGGGCGGTGTGTTGTATTTCGCCCTGACGGCGACATTGGGCTTTTATTTCATGTTTGCCGCCGTGCAGGGCGATTATGGCGTGTTCCGGCAGGTGCAGATCACCGGCGAGGCCGTGGATTTGACCAAGGAGCGCGACCGGCTGATGGCGGAGTTGTCAGGGTTGAAGAACCTGACGCGCCGGCTGTCGGATGACTATCTTGACGTGGATCTGATGGATGAGCAGGTGCGCGGGGTTCTGGGCTATGTCCGGGCGGACGAGATTGTCATTCGCTAGGTGACCGGGCGGTGGGTTGCGCCGGATTTGCGGAAATTGCATGGCTGGCACGCGGTCCGGGTCGGGTCGCAAATAGGAATTTGCGTTCTTTCGCCGATGCGGTAAGGATAGTTTAGTATTGAACTACCCAACCTCATGTCGGGAGGATGCGACCTTGGCTACCAAGAAAGAACCCGCGAAATCAAATGTCTCGAAGGACGAGTTGCTGCATTACTATCGCGAGATGCTGCAAATCCGCCGATTCGAGGAGAAGGCCGGACAGTTGTACGGCATGGGCCTGATCGGCGGGTTCTGTCATTTGTACATCGGGCAGGAAGCGGTGGTCGTCGGCCTTGAGGCTTGTGCCAAGGCCGGTGACAAGCGGATTACGTCTTATCGTGACCACGGCCATATGCTGGCCTGCGGGATGGACCCCAAGGGGGTGATGGCCGAGTTGACCGGGCGGGAGGGGGGATACTCCAAGGGCAAGGGCGGCTCGATGCATATGTTCAGCCGCGAGAAGCATTTCTATGGCGGCCACGGCATCGTGGCGGCGCAGGTGCCGCTGGGGGCCGGGCTGGCGTTTGCCGACAAGTATCTGGGCAATGACAACGTGACGTTTACCTATTTTGGCGATGGCGCGGCCAATCAGGGCCAGGTTTACGAGGCCTACAACATGGCGGAGTTGTGGAACCTGCCGGTGGTTTTTGTCATCGAGAACAACCAGTACGCGATGGGAACCAGCGTGAAGCGGTCCACGAAATCCGGGACCTTCTACGGGCGCGGGCTGGCTTATGGCATTCAGGGCGAGGCCGTGGACGGCATGGACGTGCTGGCGGTGAAAGCGGCGGGCGAGAAGGCGGTGGCGGTGTGCAGGGCGGGCGAAGGGCCTTATATTCTGGAGATGATGACCTATCGCTATCGCGGCCATTCGATGTCGGACCCTGCAAAATACCGCACCCGGGAAGAAGTTGACAAGATCAAGACCGAGAAGGACGCCATCGAACATGTGCGGGATTTGCTGGTGGGTGCCGGCCTTGCCTCGGATGAGGAGTTGAAGGCGATCGACAAGGACATCAAGGACAGGGTGAACGCCGCTGCCGAATTCGCCAAAGACAGCCCGGAGCCGGACCTGTCCGAGCTTTGGACCGATATTTACGCCTGAGGGGAGAGAGACATGGCAGTAGAGATTTTGATGCCGGCGCTGTCGCCCACGATGGAGGAAGGCACACTGGCCAAATGGCTGGTCAAGGTCGGGGACGTGGTCAAGTCGGGCCAGATCCTCGCCGAGATCGAGACCGACAAGGCGACGATGGAGTTCGAGGCGGTCGATGAGGGGATCGTGGGCAAATTGCTGGTCGCCGAGGGAACTGCGGGCGTGAAGGTGAATGCGCCGATTGCGGTGCTGGTGGAGGAGGGCGAGTCTGCGGATGCGGCCCCAGTCCCGGTCAAGGCCGTGGCAGTGGCCACTGTCGCGGCGGCTCCGGTGGCTGTGGCCGCTGCGGTTGCGGTTGTGTCAAAAGCGTCTGCCGACTGGCCTGCCGATACCAAGATGAAGACGATGACGGTGCGCGAGGCGTTGCGCGAGGCGATGGCCGAGGAAATGCGCGCCGATCCGACGGTGATGCTGATGGGCGAGGAAGTCGGTGAATATCAGGGGGCCTACAAGATCAGTCAGGGCCTGCTGGACGAGTTTGGCCCGAAGCGGGTGGTCGATACGCCGATCACCGAGCATGGGTTTACCGGGATTGCGGTGGGGGCTTCGTGGGGCGGCCTCAGGCCGATTGTCGAGTTCATGACCTTCAACTTTGCCATGCAGGCGATTGACCAGATCATCAACTCGGCGGCCAAGACCAACTATATGTCGGGTGGCCAGATGGGGGCGCCGATGGTGTTCCGGGGCACCAATGGTGCTGCGGCACGGGTTGGGGCGCAGCATTCGCAGGATTATTCGGCGTGGTATTCGGCGATACCGGGGTTGAAGGTGGTGATGCCCTATTCGGCGGCGGATGCGAAGGGGCTCTTGAAGACCGCCATTCGGGACAACAACCCGGTGATCTTCCTGGAGAATGAAATCCTGTACGGGCAATCGTTCGAAGTACCCGATCTGCCGGATTTCACCATTCCGTTCGGCAAGGCCCGGATCTGGCGCGAAGGGTCCGACGTGACCATCGTGTCCTTCGGGATCGGGATGAGGTATTCGCTGGAAGCCGCTGATCTGCTGGCGAAAGACGGGATCAATGCCGAGGTGATCGACCTGCGGACTTTGCGGCCCTTGGACTATGACACCGTGCTGGCTTCGGTGATGAAGACCAACCGGTGCGTGACGGTCGAGGAAGGCTTCCCGGTCGGCTCGATCGGCAGCTATCTGGGCTCGGTGATCATGCAGCGGGCGTTCGATTATCTCGATGCCCCGGTGATTTCCTGCACTGGGAAAGATGTGCCGATGCCCTATGCGGCGAATCTGGAAAAGCACGCGCTGCTGACGACGGCTGAGGTTGTCGCGGCGGTCAAATCCGTCTGCTACCGGTGAGGTGAGCCATGGCTATTGAAATTCTGATGCCCGCGCTGTCGCCAACGATGGAAGAGGGGACGCTGGCCAAGTGGCTGGTCAAGGAAGGCGACAAGGTCAAGTCCGGGCAAATCCTGGCGGAGATCGAGACCGACAAGGCGACGATGGAATTCGAGGCGGTGGATGAAGGCGTGATCGGCCGGATTCTGGTGGCCGAAGGCACTGTCGGCGTCAAGGTCAATGCGCCGATTGCGGTGCTGCTGGAGGAGGGTGAGTCTGCCGCTGCGGCTCCTGCCCCGGCTAAGGCCGCCGTGGCGGCGGCTCCGGTTGCGGCGGCGGTGGTTGCACCCGTCTCAGTGGCGGCGTCTGCGCCCGTGGCGGCGGTTGTCGCGGCCAAAGTCGAGGGCGCGCGGGTGTTTGCGTCGCCTTTGGCGCGACGGCTGGCGGCAGAGAAGGGGCTGGATCTGAGCAAGGTTGCGGGTTCGGGTCCGCATGGTCGCATCGTGAAGGCGGATGTCGAGGGGGCGAAGGCGGCGGCGGCTCCGGTTGCGGCAGCGGCCCCTGCCCCGGCGGCTGCGGCCAAGGGGGGCATGCCCTCCGGCATGTCGGCGGAAACCGTGATGAAGATCTATGCCGACCGCGAATACACCGAAATGGCGCTGGACGGCATGCGGCGGACGATTGCGGCGCGGCTGACCGAGGCCAAGCAGACCATCCCGCATTTCTATCTGCGCCGCGAGGTGCGGCTGGATGCGCTGATGGCGTTCCGCGAGCAATTGAACAAAGGCCTCGAATCGCGGGGGGTGAAGTTGTCGGTCAACGATTTCATCATCAAGGCCTGTGCGATTGCCTTGCAGGCGGTGCCGGATGCCAATGCGGTCTGGGCTGGCGACCGGATTCTGAAGCTGAAGCCGTCGGATGTGGCGGTGGCTGTCGCGGTGGAGGGCGGGCTGTTCACGCCGGTGCTGCGCGATGCGGATAAAAAGACGCTGTCGGTATTGTCGGCGGAGATGAAGGACTTGGCGGCGCGGGCGAAGTTGAGGAAGCTCGCCCCGCAGGAATATCAGGGCGGCAGTTTCGCGATTTCCAACCTGGGGATGATGGGGATCGAGAATTTCGACGCCGTGATCAACCCGCCGCATGGCGCCATTCTGGCGGTTGGCGCGGGGATCAAAAAGCCGGTGGTGCTGAAGGATGGCACGGTTGGTGTGGCGACAGTGATGTCGCTGACGCTGTCGGTGGATCACCGGGTGATCGACGGCGCTTTGGGGGCGGAATTCCTGAAGGTCGTGGTCGAGATGCTGGAAACCCCGATCGCGATGCTGGCTTGACGGCAGACATGAAAAAACGCCCGGAGGGGAAACCTCCGGGCGTTTTGTATTCTGGGCAGGTTAGATTTCGCCGTCGATCAGCTGATCCATCGTGATGGAGGGCTGCGAACAGCCCGAATCGCCGATAACCTTGGCCGGAACGCCGGCTACGGTGGTGTTGTGAGGCACGTCATGCAGCACGACTGACCCGGCGGCGATGCGGCTGCAATAGCCGACGGTGATGTTGCCCAGCACCTTGGCCCCGGCCCCGATCATCACGCCATTGCCGATCTTCGGATGGCGGTCGCCGTCTTCCTTGCCGGTGCCGCCCAAAGTGACGGAATGCAGCATCGAGACATTGTCGCCGACAACGGCAGTTTCGCCAATCACGATGGAATGGGCGTGGTCGATCATGATGCCCTTGCCGACGCGGGCTGCGGGATGGATGTCGACGCCGAAGACTTCGCTGACCCGCATCTGCACGAAATAGGCCAAGTCCATCCGACCATGAGTCCACAGCCAGTGGCCGATACGGTAGGCTTGGACCGCTTGGAAGCCCTTGAAATAGAGCATGGGTTGCAAGAAGCGGTGACAGGCTGGGTCGCGTTCGTATACCGCCATGATGTCCGCGCGGGCGGACTGACCCAGTTCTCCGTCATCGTCATGGGCTTCGTCGGCGATTTCACGGAGGATCTGTTCGCTCATCTCGCCCGAGGCGAGTTTCAGCGAAAAGCGGTAGGCGAGCGCACGTTCCAGCGAATTGTGGTGCAACAGGCTGGAATGGATCAGCCCGCCCAAAAGGGGTTCGGAGCGGACAGCCTCAAATGCTTCGTCGCGCACACGCTGCCAGACCGGATCGACCGCCGATACTTTGGGTTTGATTTCCGCCATTGTGTCACCTCTTGCCGTGCAATCCAGCATAGGGCAAACCCGGCGGACAGTCCAAGGGGCTTTGTGGGGCTGGCGAGTTCTTGGGTGACGGGCGGTCGCGCTAGCCAATCTGCACTGACTTGAAAGGACCAGGGCCAAAGCGGGCCGACAGTTGCGCGACTGCAATCGCGAAGGCCGGACCGGCACCATCCGCGAGTTGCAGGGCGGCAGGGTAGGTCCAGCTTGGTGAAGCCACGTCGGCCTCTCGCAGGACAGTGGTGCCGGTCAGCACACGCACACGGTAGCTTTCGGTGTCTTCGCCAAGCGGCACTTCCGGTGCGACCCAACTGTCCCCTTCGATCCGGGTCCGGCGGATCCAACTGACAAGCATATCGGTTCCGGCAGGCCCCGTACTGGTCAGGTGAGACACCGAATAGGGCCGCAAGCCAATCCCGTTGAAAGCTAGGGTTTCGGGGACCACATTGGCGTCGCTGTAGCCGCGATCCGCGACCCCAATCCGGTAAAACCGTTCTAGCCCGCGGGCGGACGCCGCAAGGTCGATCTGGGGCACCGCGCTGTCCAGCAGCACGAAATAGCTTCCCGCCGGCCAGACCGGGGGCATCATTGCATCGGTGCCGGCCTGGCCACGCAGGCGGAGCGACAGGTCATAAGTGCGCGATGCCACCAGATTTGCCTGTGAAAACTGGAAGACCTCCCAATTCTCCGGCGAACCGTCACCAATCGCTGCGACATTGACGCCGTTCAACACGTCTGTCTGAGCGGCAGAGGACAGTTGCCCGGTTGAAAGTTTGATGCGCAATGGCTGACCATTGTCCCAAAGACCGGGCATCGCCCCCGCGAGCGGGCTTTCGCTCTGCCCAAAGATCGCAGGGGTGTCGAACTGTTTGTTCAGGCTGAAGCCCGCGTTGCTGGCAGAGCTCCACACCGCGACCGGACCTGGCCACGGCAAGGCCGAGATGGCAAGATGCGGGGCCTGCGGGGCTTCGTCGCCGCTGAGCAAGGGCAGGTCCAGAAAGATCGGAAAGACCGGAAGCGCCGCTGCGGGTGAGGTGCGACTGGCGGGCGTACCAATTTCCGAGCCGGCGCGATAGGCCCCCGGATCGACCCGCACCGCCTCGACCAGCTGCGCGTCAGAGCTTTCCAGGCGGTCAATCCGGTAAGCGCGGCCATTGAGGCTGACAATGTCGCCGGCACCGACCGAAAGCTGCGATCTGGGCAGGGCGAAACGGGCCGTATCGCGGGCAACGCGGGCCTCTGCCAGCCAACGCTCGGCCACGGCGCGGGCTTCCGCCCCGGTCAGTTGCAGCGGAACTTCGCTTTGTGACAGGATAGGTGAGGTTTCGTCCGGAAAAACCGCTTCTGCCGACCGCACAACATAGTCGCTTTCGGCTTCAATGAAGGTCAGGCGCACCCGGCCCGTGGTATCAGCGATAGCGGATCGGCTGGTTTCCAACGACCCATCAATATCCGACGTCATCGCTAGCCTTGCAGGGTCAAGTGGAAGGATCGCATCGCCCGCCCGCATGTAAAATTGCAGGACACCCTCACGCTCTCTGACGTCCATCGCATAGGTCAGCGACAGCGGCTGCAATGCGGCGCGGGCAGTGCCTGAATCCTCGACCACAAAGCCACGCACAACCCCGTAGACTGCAGCGAAATCCGCCGCTGCAGCCAATCCCGCAGCGCCACAGATTTCGGCGGCAAGTCCTGCCAGCGGGACTGACGCGGCGCGACCATTCAGCCAATGGCCCTTGGAATAGTTGCCGCCATCGCTCCAAAGCTCGGTGTTTCCGGGAAATTCGGGGAAAGGCCGGGCATCCCAGGCCCAGACATGGCAGCGGTTCTGGTCCAGCATCCGGCCCGCGTATAGGCTGGACATCGGGTTGTTCTGCGCGTCCGACCAGTATTCCTCGATGGCGCGCAGATATTGCATCTGGATAAAGTCGTCGCGGCGCCCGTCTGACCCTCGAGGCAAAGACGATTCCGATGATTTTGGATCAATGAACTTGTTGGGCTGGTTGGTGGCTTTATCCAGCGCCGCACAACCGAATTCGGTAAAGCGGATCGGCTTCGATCCCGGGATCCATCCGGTGGCAAGGGCTGTCCGCACCCCATTGATGCGGCCATAATGGCTAGCACCCCACCAGCCCGCCAGATCCTTGTAGCGATAGACCCAAGGCTCACCATAGGCCCCGTCCGTGATTGGGAGGCGCAGTTGCGCCGCCTCGCCTTCCGGGGAATCGTAGTACCAGTCATAGCCTTCGCCACCCGCAACATTGGCCTTCAGATAATCGACGTTGTAGATCGAACCCCACTGCGCATCCGCATGATCGGACCCATCGCGCCAATCTGAAATCGGCATGTAATTGTCGATGCCGACGAAGTCGATATTGGTGTCTGACCATAATGGGTCCAGATGGAAATATACATTGGCATCGGTATGATAACCAAAATATTCCGACCAATCGGCGGCATAGGAAATCTTGGTGGAAGGCCCCAGGATGGCGCGAACCTCGCCCGCCAGCTGCACCAAAGCCTGAACCATCGGAAAGCTGTCGGCGGCAGACCGGATCTGGGTCAGCCCGCGCAGTTCCGACCCGATGCAAAAGGCATCCACACCCCCAGCCAATGCGCAAAGATTGGCGTAATGCAGGATGAACCGCCGAAAGCCCCAATCCAGCGGGCCGGAATAGACAACCGCGCCACCGACGACTGAGAAATGCGCTGACATTGCCGCCCCCAGAAACGCCGCGACCTCCACCGCAGCGGCGGTGGTCCGGTCCGGAGTGCCAGCCAGCCCCGGTGCTTTGGACAATGTGATCTGTCCCCGCCACGGCAGGTTGGGCTGGTTCAGGGCAATCGACCACGGGTCAGCCAGACCATTGCCCGTCAGTTGGTCCATTAGGATGAAGGGATAGAACATCACCTCCTTGCCTGCGGTCCGAATGGCGGCAATCGCCTCGATCACTGACTGATCGGTCGGTGTCCCGCCATAAACCGGGCGACTGTCCAGCGTCGGCAGCACGATGGCCGCACCACGGGTCAAACCCGATACATTCCACGGCATTCCGACCCCGTCTGCATCTGCACGCTCGACCTTGGGCTGCACCTTGCATTGCGCACAGCGCAGATCATTGCCAAACCAACTGACTACCAGCGACACCGAACCGCAGCCTGGCAGTTCCTCGGTCAACTGGTTCAGCGAGACGGCAAAATCCGTGCGGCCCTCAACCGAATGCACATTGGCCGACTGGTTTACGCCAGGTCCATCGTTGAAATGCACCGGCGTCGTGGCGAGGGCATACTCGCCGGTTCCCGGTATAAGAGCCACCCCGTGAACCGAGGCCGGGATATCCAGTATCCCCGCCGCCGCAGTCCCCTGCGCCCGCCGCAGCACTTCAAAGGTGAACTGCGGCACCCGGTTGCCAAAGCGTGACAGATCAAGGTCTTCGATCACCACATAGGCAATCCCGCGATAGCTGGGGGCATTGCCGGCACCCTCTACCGCCTCGATCTTGGCATCGGGCAGTTGCGTCTCGCTGCCGGGATAGAACCGCAAATCAAGGCTGCTGGCGGCGATTTCGTTGCCATCGGCCCAGACTCGTCCCACCCGCAACGCCTCGCCCTGACACAACGCGATCGCCAGGCTGAGCGTGTAGGAAAACGTCGTTGTGGCCGGGCGTGGCGCACCCTTGCTGCCGCCCGACCGCGTTGCATTTGCCTGAAACCTCGTCGCCCAGATCACCTGCCCGCCGACCCGCATACGGCCCCAGACCCGCTGGATCGGCGCGCCATCACTGGCCCCGGTCAATTGAAACCGGTCAACACGCCCGGTTTCGATCGGTTCCGACCCCGCCCCCAGAATGCGCTGGTCAATGGTCTGGCCGATGGTCGCGCCGACCGCCCGGCCAATCACCGCACCTGAAAGGCCAAGCACCGTGCCGCCAAAGCCAGAACCAAGTGCGGCTCCTGCCGCCGAAAGCAGAATGGTGGCCATGCCTCATGCTCCTTTGGGAAATTCGAACCGGGCGACGATGCGACGTGCCCAGGGCGCTGACAGCGCCGTTTCGACCACGCCGTGGCCGGTATAAGCGTGAATGAAGGTCGGATGGCTGCCCACCGCCGCGGCAATGCCGAGATGCTTGGCGACAAACCCCTCGCGCATGCGAAATACCAGCACATCGCCGGCATCAGCCTGCACCAGCGGTTTGGCCACCAACCAGCGCCGTGCCGCTGCCAGCATATCTTCCCGCCCGTCAGGTTCCGACCAGTCTTGCGTATAGGCCGGAACCGTTTCCGGTTCCCGCCCCAGCAATGCCCGCCAGACCCCCCGCAACAGCCCCAGACAATCTGTCCCGGCCCCCTGCCGCGAGGCCTGGTGGCAATATGCAGTGCCGAGCCAGCGGCGCGCCTCCGCCACCACATCATCACCACTGATCATCGGGACAGGCTTCCGCCGTCATTGATCTTTGACGACACCGGGTAAGACGCCAGCCAATCCTCGCCGGGCAGATCGGGAAAGCCGCGGAAGTTCGGAAAGTTGGCGAACTTGCTCTGACAGGTCGCGGCCAGCTTGTCGCAGCCCGCTTCCAGTCGAACCACATCGCCTGCCATCGGAGCCAGCCCGAAATCGACCCACAGATCGACAACCCGCTGCCCACCAACTTCCCGATCAAACTTGACCAACCCGATCAGCCCGGTCGCCGCGCCGGTCACGACCGTCGCGCGACCGCGCTCGAACCACCGTTCGGCAAAGCCCGCCTGGGTGGCGAAGGTGTAACTGCCGTCGCCCGATGCCGACACAATGGTCAGATCGGCCGAAAACCCCGGCTGCGTCAGATTGAACCGGCACTGCGCATCGCCCAGAACGGCCGGGCAGGTCTTCTGATACACCCGGCCCTGCGGCTGGTTCAGCGCCTCGGTCAAGCCTCGCAATTCGGCGCGAAACGACCCGGCCGTGCGCTGAATCTCGCCAAAACTGCCGCGAAACTGTTCGACCCGCTGATCCACATCCGCCCAGTTGACCAGCCAGGAGCGAACCTCGGCCTTGTCAAACCACCCCGCCATCAGATCGGCCTCGGTGATCGCCGCAGCGCTTAGGGCACCCACCGCCTCACTGTTGTCCACCGACAGGCCAGTGCTTTGCTGCAAGGCCCGTGCGGTCATCCCGCTAGAGGCTTTGAAGGTTATCCCATCAAAGGTCAGGTCCAGATCATGGTCGGTAAAGCCATAGCGAACCCCGTCCTTGCGCGTCACCGACCAGACCCGGCAGACGCTGGTGGCCCCAGTGCCCAGATGCGCAAACAACCCGTCCCGATCCGCGCT
>JAYUGA010000124.1:0-14977 GCA_043738565.1 Rhodobacterales bacterium | reverse complement strand
CGGGCCAAGCCAGCGGCTGATGAAGGCACGGTTGCCGGGCTGGCTGCTGCCGTTTGGCATGCTGGTTGCCACCTCGCTGATTGCCGGGGTGGCGACGGCGCCATTTTCGGCAGCGACCTTCAACCGCTTCACCGACTATGGACTGTTCGCCAACCTGCTGACGGTGCCGGTGATGAGCCTGCTGATGGGGGCGGGGTCGGTCGCGGCGCTGTTGGCACCCTTTGGGCTGGCGGGTCCGGCGCTGTGGGTGATGGCGCAGGCCGCGCGCTGGATCCTGTTTGTGGCGCATTGGGTGGCCGGGTTGAACGGCGCGGTGACGCCGATCCCGTCGCCGGGGCCCGGGGTGCTGCCGTTGCTGACCTTGGGGGCGTTGTGGCTGGTGCTATGGCCGGGGCGGGCGCGGCTGGCCGGGGGGATGCCGATGGTGGTGGCGCTGGTTTTGTGGGCCAATGTCGAGCGGCCGGTGCTGCTGATTTCGTCCGATGGCGTGCTGGCGGGCTTGCTCGGGCCAGAGGGCCGGGCTCTGTCCACGCCCAAGGGGGCCGGGTTTTCGGCGCAAAGCTGGTTGGCGGATGATGGTGATCTGGCCTTGCCGGAAGCGGCGGCGTTGCGGTCTGGCTTTTCGGGGCCGAAAACCGCGCGAAGTTTCGCGGTAGCGGGGTTTCGCGGCGTGGTGTTGAGCGGCAAGGACGCATTGACTGCGGTAGATGCAGCCTGTGGCGAGGCGCAGATTGTGGTGGTGCCGTCCGCGCTCGGCCCGGTTCCGCAACTGCCACAGGATTGTCTGGTCATTGATCGCGCACTGCTGGATGCCAGCGGAGCACTGGAATTGCGGCCCGAGGCCGGGGGATTGCGGCTGATCCCGGTGCGCGGGGTGGCGCGAATCTGGCTCGGGTCGCGTAAGGTGGCACAAAGCGTGGTCTTGCGCACCGATCCAAGCCGGCTGGCGACCGATCAGTAGCTGCGGATCAGGCCGACCAGTTTGCCTTGCACCTTGACCATGTGATCGGGGAAGACGCGGGTTTCGTAAGCCGGATTGGCGGCTTCCAATGCGATCATCGTGCCGCGGCGGCGGAAGCGTTTCAGCGTCGCCTCGGCATCCTCGACCAGAGCTACGACGATATCGCCATTCTCGGCGGTCTGGGTTTCGCGGATCACCACGATGTCACCATCGTTGATGCCAACGTCGATCATCGAATCGCCTTTGACTTCAAGAGCATAGTGCGAGCCCTTGCCCGACAGCAGCGACCCCGGCACCGCGACGTGGTGCGAGACATGGGCGATCGCCTCGATCGGGACGCCGGCAGCGATGCGGCCCATCATCGGGATGTCCATCGCATCGACGGGTTCAATGTCGAGCGCCGCAGAGGGGCGCGGTGGTGGGGCGGCGGGTTTGCTGCCCTGGATGAGTTTGGGCTGGAAACCGGGGCGTTCCATCGCCTCGGGCAGTTTCACAATCTCCAACGCACGGGCGCGGTGGGCGAGGCGGCGGATGAAGCCACGCTCTTCCAGCGCCGTGATCAGGCGGTGGATGCCGGATTTGGATTTCAGGTCCAGCGCGTCCTTCATCTCGTCGAAGGAGGGTGGCACGCCGTCCTGATCAATGCGCGTGCGGATGAAGTCGAGCAGTTCCAGTTGCTTGCGCGTCAGCATTTCGTTCCCCAATCAACCCTGAGGGTCATTTGTTAACGCAATGTTCTGCCCGTGTTCCCGGTTTGTGTCAAGCGTTTTGCAGCGTCACAGCGAAAGGTAGTCCACCACGTCGTCCGCAGCCCGCGGCCCGTCGCCGAGGGGGCGGATCAAGAGGGCGTTTGCGTCGGACAGGATGCGCAGCAGGGCGGAATCCTGGGCGGCAAAGGCGGTGATGCGCGGCAGGCCATCGGTTTGGGAAAGGTGGGCGCGCATGTAATGGGTGCGCGGGCCGTTGGCCTCGACCGCCGTGGCAAGCTGGGCGCGGCGGGGTTGCGGGGCCACGTCGGGGCGCGATTGCAGGGCGCGCAGCATCGGCAGCAGGAACAGATGGGCGCAGACAACGGCGGAAACCGGGTTGCCGGGCAGGCCCAGCATCGGTTTGCCGTGCAGGCGACCGGCCATCAGCGGTTTGCCGGGGCGCATGGCGATACGCCAGAAGGCGCGGTCAAGGCCCATCTCGGTGGCCACTTTGGCCACAAGGTCATGGTCGCCGACCGATGCGCCGCCGATGGTGACGATGAGGTCGGCGTCGAGCGCCATGCCGAGGACGGCGCGGAGGGCGGGTTCAGTGTCACGGGCAATGGGCAGGATGCGGGGGGTGCCGCCCTCCGCCGCGATCAGGGCGGCCAGCGCGAAGCTGTTGGAGGCGAGGATCTGGTCAGATGTGGGGGTTTCGCCGGGCATCACCAGTTCGTCGCCGCTGGCAATCAGGGCGACCACGGGGCGGCGGGCCACCTGCACCTGCGGCAGGTTCATCGCGGCCAGAAGGGCGAGGTCGTTGGGTTTCAGGCGGCGGGGGGTCAGGGTATCGCCATCGCGGAAATCCTGACCCTGCGGGCGGATATTGGTGGCTTTGTCGGCGTTGGCTTTGACGGTGACGGTCTGGCTGTCGGCGGTGACATCTTCCTGAATGATGACGCGGGTGGCACCCTGTGGCACCGGTGCGCCGGTGAAAATTCGGACGGCCTGGCCTTGGGTGATCTGACCTTGAAAAGCGTGGCCGGCGCCAGCTTGGCCGATGATCGTGAACCGGATGCCTGCGACGGGATCGCCTGCGACGGCATAGCCATCCATTGCAGAAGCGGGAAACGGCGGCTGGTCGCGGCGGGCTTGGGCCGGTTGGGGCATCATGCGGCCTGCGGCGTGGCGCAGCGGGACGGGTTCGGTTGCCACGGGTGTGATGAGGGCGAGGCAGCGGCTGAGGGCTTCTGCAACCGTGATCATGCGCACGCCTCGTACAGGCCGGACTTGCCACCGTCCTTGAGCAGCAGGCGGATGCCGTCGATCTGTATGCTTTTCTGCACGGCTTTCAGCATGTCATAGACGGTCAGGCAGGCGACGGAGACGGCAGTCAGCGCCTCCATCTCGACCCCGGTCAGGCCGGAGGTCTTGACGGTGGCGGTGACGCGGACGCCGGGAAGGCTGGAATCGGCGGTCAGGTCCAGCGCCACACTGGTCAGCGGCAAGGGGTGGCAGAGCGGGATCAGGTCGGCGGTTTTCTTGGCGGCCATGATGCCGGCGAGGCGGGCTATGGCGAGGACATCACCCTTTTTGGCGCGGTTTTCAGTGATGAAAGCGAGGGTTTCGCGGGACATACGGACCACGCCTTCGGCCACGGCGATGCGGGAGGTAGCGGCTTTGCCGGAGACATCGACCATATGGGCCCGACCTTCGGCGTCGAAGTGGCTGAGGCCAGTGGTTGCAGAAGACTTGGTCATGCGCCGCCCTGCGAGGTCAGCGGTTTTGCAAGGATGGCGCGGGTGGCGGCGGTCACGTCCTCCTGCCGCATCAGGCTTTCGCCGATCAGGAAGCAGCGGGCACCGTAGCGGGCCAGCTCTGCCAGGTCGGCGGGGGTGTGCAGGCCGGATTCGGAGATGATCAGCCGACCCTCGGGGACGTGGCGGGCGAGTTGCCGGGTGGTATCCAGCGTGACTTCGAAAGAATGCAGGTTGCGGTTGTTGATGCCGATGAGCGGGCTTTTCAAATGGGTGGCGCGGTCAAGCTCGGCGCGGTCGTGGATCTCGATCAGGACATCCATGCCGTATCGGGTGGCGGCCGCTTCCAGTTCGGCGGCCTGGGCGTCGGAGACCGAGGCCATGATGATCAGGATGCAGTCGGCATGCAGGGCGCGGGCCTCGGCGACCTGATAAGTGTCGTAGAGGAAATCCTTGCGCAGGCAGGGCAGTCTGGTGGCCTGATGGGCCTGGGTCAGGAATTCGTCGGCCCCCTGGAATGACGGCGTGTCGGTCAGGACGGACAGGCAGGTGGCACCGCCGGCCTCGTAGGCTTTCGCAAGGGCGGGCGGATCAAAGTCGGCGCGGATCAGACCTTTGGAAGGGCTGGCTTTCTTGATCTCGGCGATCAGGCCGTAGCCACTTACGGCAGCCAGCGACAGGGCCTTGGCGAAGCCGCGTGGGCTGGGGGCGGAGAGCGCGGCCTCCTCGACAAGCCGGAGCGGTCGCGCGGCTTTGCGGGCCGCGATTTCGTCGAGTTTGTAGGTTTTGATGCGGTCAAGAATGGTGCTCATGGGATTGTGGTAGCCAAAAGGTGGCAGGAAGGGAAGTGGCGTGAGCGTCCACATGTGGACAGTTTGTTAAATCACGAAAAATCAAATGGTTATGAGCCTCAGGTCATATTTTGTTAACCTCGGTTTTGCCAAAGTGCCACCGGCGGGAGTGGTTGGAAAGGTGCAATCGCCAGCAGCTGGTCAGGAATGGGTGATGCGGGCGAGGGCGGCGATTTTGGCTTTGGCGGCACCGGAATCGATCGAGCTGCGGGCGAGGGCGGCGCCTTCCTTCAGTGTTTTCACCCGGCCCGCGACCATCAGGGCGGCGGCGGCGTTCAGCAGAACCGCGTCGCGGTAGGCACCGGACGCCCCGTCCAGAAGGGCACGGAAGGCGGTGGCGTTTTCGGACGGAGTGCCGCCCAGGATCGCCTCGAACGGGTGGAGCGGCAGACCAGCTTCCTGTGGATGCAGGGTGAATTCGCGGATTTTACCATCTTCCAATGCGGCGACCTGGGTGGGGGCGGCGATGGAAATCTCATCGGTGCCGTCGCCGCCGTGGACGATCCAGGCTTTTTCGGACCCCAAGGCGAGCAGGGTTTCGGCCATCGGGCGGATCAGATCGGCGGAAAAGGTGCCGGTCAACTGGCGTTTGACGCCTGCGGGGTTGGTCAGGGGGCCGAGGATGTTGAAGATCGTCCGCGTGCCCAGTTCGGCGCGGACCGGGCCGACATGGCGCATCGCGGGGTGGTGCATCGGCGCCATCATGAAGCCGATGCCGGCCTGGGTCAGGCAGCGTTCGACCACTTCGGGGCCGATCATCACGTTCAGGCCCATTTCGGTCAGCGCGTCGGCCGCACCGGATTTGGACGACAGGTTGCGGTTGCCGTGTTTGGCGACCGGCACGCCCGCACCGGCCACGACAAAGGCGGTGGCGGTCGAGATGTTGAGCGTGCCCTTGCCATCGCCGCCGGTGCCGACGATGTCCATCGCTCCGTCTGGCGCTGTCACGCGGTGGCATTTGGAACGCATGACAGAGGCGGCGGCGGCGTATTCATCGACGGTTTCGCCCCGGGTGCGCAATGCCATCAAGAGGCCGCCCATCTGGGCCGGGGTGGCGGTGCCTTCGAACAGCGCCTCGAAGGCGATTTCCGCCTCGGCGCGGGTCAGCGGCCGGTCGGCGGCGATACCGATCAGGGTGCGCAGGTCACTCATGCGGACACGTGGGCGAGGGTCAGGAAGTTTTTCAAAAGCTGGTGACCGTGTTCGGAGGCGATGCTTTCGGGGTGGAACTGCACGCCCTCGATGGCTTTGGTCCGGTGGCGCATGCCCATGATGGTGCCGTCTTCCAGCCAGGCGGTGACTTCCAGTTCGGGCGGCAGGCTGGCACGGTCGACGATCAGCGAATGGTAGCGGGTGGCGGCGAAGGGCGAAGGCAGGTCTGCGAAGACGCCCTGGCCTGCGTGGTGCATGATGCCCAACTTGCCATGGACGATTTCGTGGCAGCGCACGACGCGGCCGCCGAAGGCCTGGCCGATGGTCTGATGGCCGAGGCAGACGCCGAGCAGGGGGATGTTGGCCTCGGCTGCCGCAAGGGTCAGGGGCAGGCAGATCCCGGCCTGATCGGGGTCGCAGGGGCCGGGAGAGAGGACGATTGCTTCGGGTCGCAGCGCCATCGCGGCCTGGACATCCAGCGCGTCATTGCGCACGACCCGCACATCGGCACCCAGTTCGCCCAGATAATGCACGAGGTTGTAGGTGAAGCTGTCATAGTTGTCGATCAGGAGCAGCATTTTGCAGGCCTTCAAGGAAGGGGGGTGAACCCCGGAAGAGGTCGGGGTATACATGGTCAGGAAGGTCTTGGGGCGTCAAGGGAAACTGACGCCTTCAACGGGCCAATGGGGCAGAGGCGGGGGCTTGGCGTGGCACGAGGATTTGTAACCGGGGTGCTGTGGGGCTGCATCGTGGTGGGGACCGGGCTGGTCGTGCTGTCGCAGATGGCTCCGGTGCAGCGGGCGGCGAATTCTGTCGCTCCGGTTGCACCGAAGGCCGGGGAGGTCGCGGCGGCGAAACCGGCGGCGGCGGAAGGGGCCAAGGCTGCGGTGCCAGCGGCGGTGCCAGTGCTGCCGCCCAAGGTTGCGGATACCGTTGTGAGCAAGCCTGCGGCGCCTGCCCCGGCTGTCGGGGCGGCACCTGAAGTCGTGGTGAAGCCAGAGAGCAACGCCGTCGTGGATGCGGGGGCTGCGCCAGCGGTCCAAACCCCCGCCGCCGCAGAAATCCCCGCAGCCCCGGCTGAGAAAACGGCCCCTGTTGTGACGGCTGTGGCTCCGATCCCGGCGGCCCCGGTGGCGGTGCCGCCCGTACTGCCTGCGCAGGATCTGGGAACGGGGCTGACCGCGGCGCCGCTGCCAGCAGCTTTGCCCGATCTGCCTGCCGTGCCGGAAGCGCCGCCGACGCTGGCCGGGCTGGAGCCTGCGCTGACGGCACCGAAGGCGGAGGCCGCACCTGTAGCACCGCTGCCGCCAGAACCGGAAGGTGCCAAGGATGCGCTGCTGGCACCCGCGTTGCAACCGGGGCAGGCGGAACCGGCGCACCTGCCGCAGATAGCGCCTGCCGATGACCCGTCCATGGTGGCGGTGGCACCCGCTGCGGTTCCGGTGCCCGAGGTCGAAGTGCCGCCCAAGGCAAGCCCGGCCACCACGATTGAAGCGCAGGTGCCGACCCTGCCGCCGGTCAAGGGGCTGACGGACAGGGTGCCGAAGGGTCTGGGGCAGGTGCCGGGGGTCGAGGTCAATACCCTGCCGCATATCGGCGACACGCCCAAGGTCGAGGCTCCGTTGCAGGATGAGCGGCCAGTGGCCAAGTTTGCGCGGCGGTTTGACGGGGCGGCGGGCAAGCCGTTGTTTGTCATCTTGCTGCGGGATGTGGGGGCAGCGGGGATGGCGCGGGCCGAACTGGCCAAGCTGCCGTTTCCGGTCAGTTTCGTGGTGGACCCGCTGGCGAGCGATGCCGGCGCGGCGTCGAAGGTGTATCGCGCGGCGGGGCAGGAGGTGGTTACACTGGCCAACGGGATTCCGGCGGGGGCGGCGGCGAGTGATTTGGCAGAGACGTTTCAGACCTTGTCGGCGATATTGCCGGAATCTGTGGCGGTGATTGATCAGGATCTGGGCGGGTTTCAGGATGACCGGCCCCTGGCGGGGATGGTGCTGCCGATCTTGCAGGACGAGGGGCGCGGGTTGGTCACCTATGACCGGGGCCTGAACGCGGCGGATCAGATCGCGCGGCGGGATGGGGTGCCGAGCGCGGTGATCTTCCGGCGGCTGGATGGGGCGGGCGAGAAAAAGGCGACGATCCGGCGCTATCTGGACCGGGCGGCGTTCAAGGCCGCGCAGGAGGGGGCCGTGGTGGTGATCGGGGATACAAGGGCCGAGACGGTGGCGGCGATATTGGAGTGGACGGTGGAGGGGCGGGCCTCAAGCGTGACCCTGGCTCCGCTGACGGCGGTGTTGGGGCGGTAGTTTGGGGGCGTCCGGTTCTGGAGGGTTTGGCGGGGTGAGGGGTTACAAGGGGGTTGGGGGGAGGGGTGTTAAGGAGTTGGTAGATGGCGAAACTGGCGAAGTTGCTGGCCGGTAACATCGCCGATCCCGCGTTCGCGGCGGCCTATGCCGAGGCGATGGGGCGTTTTCGGTGATCGAGGAAATGATCCGTGCCCGGACGGCTGCGGGTCTGACCCAGGGTGAGGTTGCGGTGCGGGCGGGGACCACGCGGTCCGCGATTGCCCGGCTGGAGGGCGGTGGGGTGTCGCCGACGATTGAGACCCGGCGGAAATATGCGGCGGCGGTGGGCACGCGGGTTAGGGTCGAGATGGTTTGAGCGGTGATGGTTGGAAGGGCGTGGGAGTATGAGATTTCAAGGGGTTGTGTGGGAAGGAAAATTAAGGATGTGTTAAGAATTGGGTGGTTTGGTGCTGTAAGGTCGAGTGGAGTGCTTGACCAAGTATATCAAACTGGAGTTTCCATATATGAAGACAAGTTTTTGCCTTACAGCGGCATTGCTTTTGATCAGTGCATGCGCGCAGACCGACATACAGCCCTTGACCCGCACCTCTTTCGAGGTTGCGACAACTGCTGCCCCGGCATGTGGAGCAAGTGGTGCAAGGATGGTGGCTAACAAGGCTGCTGCGATTGAAGTTATCAAACGTGGTGGTGACCAGTTTGTCTATGTGGCGAGCAAGCAAGACAGCCATATGACCGGGATGAACTACAACCAGTTTGCTGGCTTTCAGACATATAACGCGCATGACCAGAACATGGTTGTGCAGATGATCGCTCCCGGTGCGCCTGGATCGAGTGAAGCGCTTTCGGCGCGACAAATCCTTGGGCCGGATTGGCAGCAACAAGTTGCGGACGGTGTGCCTAATAATTGCACGAGCCAAGGCTAAAGATATTCTAAGATGCTCCGGGCCATTTGGTGCGGAGTATCTTAAAAATTCCCGCGCCTCACGAACGTCCCGGCATCCTCCGCCGCGCGCCTCAGCGCCTTGGATTTGTTCACCGTTTCCTGATACTCCGCCTCGGGGTCAGAATCATAGACCACGCCGCCGCCTGCCTGAATATACAGCTTTTCGTCTTTCAGAACCGCCGTGCGGAGGGCAATGCAGAAGTCCATTTCGCCGTTGCAGGCGAAGTAGCCGATGCCGCCGCCGTAGATGCCGCGTTTCTCTGGTTCCAGTTCGTCGATGATCTGCATGGCGCGGACCTTTGGCGCGCCGGAGACGGTGCCGGCGGGCATGCCGGCCAGCAGGGCTGACAGCGCGTCTTCGCCGTCGGCGATCTGGCCTGTCACGTTGGAGACGATGTGCATGACGTGGCTGTAGCGCTCGACGATGAATTGCTCGGTCGGGCGGACGCTGCCGATTTTGGCGACGCGGCCGACGTCGTTGCGGCCCAGGTCGAGCAGCATCAGGTGTTCGGCGCGTTCTTTGGGGTCGGCAAGCAGGTCGGCCTCAAGGGCCTTGTCTGCCTCGGGGGTAGCACCGCGCATGCGGGTTCCGGCGATGGGGCGGACGGTGACTTCGCCATCCCGGAGCCGCACGAGGATTTCGGGCGAGGCTCCGGCGACCTGGAACGGGCCGAAGTTGAAGAAGAACATGAAGGGCGAGGGGTTGGTGCGGCGGAGGCTGCGGTAGAAGGCGAAGGGGGGCAGGGTGAAGCTCTGCGCCCAACGCTGCGAGGGGACGACCTGGAAGATGTCACCGGCGCGGATGTAGTCGCGGGCTTTCTCCACGGCCTGCTTGTAAGCGGCGTGGGTGAAGTTGGAGGTGGCGTCACCGACCGGGGCAGCCTCGCCCAGATCGCGGGTGGCGGGCGGCACGCGGTCGAGGTCGCGCAGGGCGTCCATCACCCGCTCGGCGGCCTGGGCATAGGCGGCGCGGGCGCTGAGGCCAGAGGAATGCCAGGCCGGGGCTACGACGGTGACTTCGCCTTTGACGCCATCGAGAACGGCCACGACCGAGGGGCGCAGCAGGACGGCGTCGGGCAGGCCAAGCGGGTCGGGGTTGATATGGGGCAGGTGTTCGACCAGGCGGATCATGTCGTAGCCGAGATAGCCAAACAGGCCCGAGGCAATGGCGGGCAGACCGTGCGGCAGGTCAACCCGGCTTTCGGCGATCAGGGCGCGCAGGTTGTCCAGCGGCGCGCCGTCCTGCGGTTTGAAGGCGGTGGCGTCGAAACGGGCTTCGCGGTTGATGCGGCTGGTGGTGGCGTGGCACTGCCAGATCAGGTCGGGTTTCAGGCCGACGACGGAGTAGCGGCCCCGGACCTCGCCGCCGGTCACCGATTCCAGCATGAAGGTGTCGGTGCGCGCCTCACCCAGTTTCGCCATCAGGGAAACCGGCGTGTCGAGATCGGCGGCGAGGCGGGCGTAAACCAGTTGGTTCCGGCCTTGGCTCCAGGCCGCCTCGAAGGCATCGTAGCTGGGGTGCAGGTGCATCAGTTCATCTGGGACAGGACCGAGTTGATCGCGGTCTGGTCGATTTTCAGGCCCCCCTGCGCGGTCATCGCAGTGGTGAACAGGCCGTAGGCGTCCTGCGCGATGCTTTGGCGGGCCTGCAGCGCCAGTTTGTCGCGGGCGGCAATGGCTGCATCGCTGGTGGTGTCGGCGGGGGTGATGCTGTCCAGTTGCACGAGGGCCACGTAATCGGGCAAGGCAACGAGGCGCAATTCGCCGGGCTGCATCTCGAACGCGGCTTTGATCGCTTCGGGCGGAATGGCGTCGGGTTTGGTGTCGCGGCTAACGGCGCGGACCACGTCGACGACACCTTGCGAGCCGATCGAGGCGCCGGCGGTGATGGCGGTCTGTGCGGCCTCGCCTTGCGCTTTCAGGGCGGCGGCGAGGGTGAAGGCTTTCCAGGCGGCGGCGAGTTTGTCATGGACCTTGTCGAGCGGGACCGGGGTCGGCGGTACGATGCTGTCAAGCCGCATTGCGGCGATGCCGCCGTCGGCGAGGGTGAGGATTTCGGGGAAATCGCCCGAGGCGAGTTTGTCGGCGGCGGTGGCGAAGGCCGGGTCGCTGGTGACGGGGTCGTTGTCGTCAGCGCCCTTGGCATAGTCGATGGTGGCGAGTTTCATCGACTGGTCCTTGGCAAGTTCTTCCAGCGTGGCACCCCCGGCCAGAAGGTCATCGACCGCCTGCACCTTGTCGGCGATGGCCTTGGCGGCGGCGGTTTTCTGCAGATCGGCGGCGATCTTGTCATGGGCCTGGGCCAGGGTGGTTTCCTGACGTGCCAGAATGCCGTTCATCCGGTAGAGCGCGGGGCCGAGGTCGGAGGCCAGCGGCCCGATGACGCCGGGGTCTTTCAGGGCGAAGACGGCGGCGCCCGCGGCCCCCAGTTGTTCCAACGTCACGTCGCCGAGGTCGATGTCGGTCAGCGCCAGCCCGCGGTCCTTGACGAGGGATTCGAACGTCGCCCCGGCGTCGAATTTGGCTTTGGCGGCGGCGGCCTCAGCATCGGATGGGAACACCAGCCGTTCGACGAGGCGTTTTTCGGGCACGACATATTCGGCCAGATTCGCATCATAGGCCTTTTTCACCTCGGCCTCGTCCACCGGCAGCGTCGGGGCGACATCGGCGTTCAGGAGGGCGGCATAGGTGATGCGCTTGGCCTCGGGGCGGGTGAAGGTGGCGATATTGGCGCCGTAGAAGGGCTTGAGATCGGCATCGCTGGGGGTCGGCAGCGGCCTGGGCAGGCCGGCCTCGGTCAGGTGCAGGACGGAAAAGCTGCGGGTCTCGCCGCTATAGGCGTAGATCGTGTCGGTCAGCGCATCGGGGGCGGTAAAGCCGCCGACGACAGCCGCCTGCAACAGCGTGCGGGCGGTGTCGGAGCGAACGCCGCTTTCAAATTCCTTGATGGTGATGTTGTTCTGCTGCAGCACCTGGCCATAGGTATCGCGCGAGAACTTGCCGGTCAGATCCTGAAAACTTTTCACCGCGGCGACCTTTTGGGCGACATTGGCGTCCCCGACCGACAGGCCGAGGCGCTGGTTTTCGTTGTCGAGGGCGGCATTGGCGATCAGGCTTTGCAGGGCCTGTTGATCAACGCCAAAAATCTGCGCCTCTTTCAGGGTCATCTGCTGGCCGAACTGTCTCGACAGTTGGTTGATCTGCGCCCGCAAGGCGCGGGCATATTCATTGACGTTGATTTCCTGACCGCCGACCGAGCCGATGGCGGTGACGGAGCGGCCAAAGTTGGTGACGCCAAAGCCGCCAAGTCCGGCGACGAGCATCGCCATCAGCACCCAGACCATCATCGAGGTGCCGCCACGGGATTTCTTCTTGGTCGAGATGTCGTCGGGATGGGACATGGGCCTGCCTGCTTCTTAGGTCGCCGACTGTCTATGCCGAAAGCGGCGGGGGGGGCAAGATGAGAGGTTGCGGGGGGCTGCCCCTCCACTGAATCTCTTGAACCGGTGGCGAGACCAGTGTCGACCCCTCGCCTTCGGCTCACCCCCCGCGGATGTTTAGGGACAGAAAATGAAGTCAGAGGGTGAGGGTCGAGAGGCGTTTGAAGAGTTCGGCTATCCCGCCCGCGTCGACGTTGGCGAAGGCGATGCGGATCTGGCGCGGACCTTCGAGGGAGCCTGCGGGCTGGAACATGGTGCCGGGCAGCATCAGGAGGCCGGCCTTGGTGACGAGGCGTTGGCAAAGCTGGTCGGAGGGCAGGGCATAGGGGTGGCTGACATAGGCGAAATAGGCACCGCAACCGAGGAGGTTCCAATCGGGCAGTGCGGAGAAGCCCGAGATCATGGCAGCGCGGCGCGACAGGATTTCGGCGCGTTCGCCTGCGACCCATTGGGCGAGGTTCTGCATGCCCCACAGGGCACCGATCTGGCCCAGCTGGCTGGGGCAGATGGCGACGGTGTCGAGGAATTTCTCGATCTCGGCCAGGCGGGATTCGGAGGCTATGACCGCGCCGACGCGGTGGCCGGTCAGGCGGTAGGCTTTGGAGAAGGAGTAGAGGTGGATGAAGGTATCGGGCCAGCCCTCGTCGGTGAAGAGGTCGTGGGGCTTGCCGGTGCGGCTGTCGAAGTCGCGGTAGGTTTCATCGACGATCAGAGCGATCTGGTGGGCGCGGGCGAGGTCGCGGAAGGCGGTGAGGGTCTGGCCCGGATATTCGACGCCGCCGGGGTTGTTGGGCGAGACCAGGACGATGGCGCGGGTGCGGGGAGTGATCAGGGCGACGGCGGCGCTGGCGTCGGGGATGAGGTGGGGGCCGGTGGCCAGCGGCACGGTTTTGACGCCCTGCATGTCGAGCCACATTTTGTGGTTGAAATACCACGGAGTCGGCAGGATCACCTCGTCGCCTGCGCCCGCAAGGGTAGAAAGGACGGCGCAAAAAGCCTGGTTGCAGCCCTGGGTGATGGCGACTTGCGTCGGGTTGATCGTGCCTGTGTAGGTTGCGGACCATTGCGCTGCGATCTCGGCGCGCAGGGCGGGCAGGCCGAGGACCGGGCCGTAGAGATGGGCCTGGGGATCGTTCAGCGCGGCTTCGGCGAGGGCCTGGCGCAGGCCGAGCGGCGGGCTTTCGACCGGGGCGGCCTGGCTGACGTTGATCAGGGGGCGGTCGGGCGGGAAGGTGGCGCCGGTGAGCCAGCGCCGCGCTTCCATCACCGGCGGCGGGAAGGTGGCGGCCATCGCGGGGTTGAGGGGGTGGGTCATGGGAACCTTTGACGCAGGCGCGGTGAACGGGAAAACCGGGATCAGGTAAGGGGCGGTGCTGCGGCCAGCGGGATGCCGCGCGCGAACTTGAGCATGTTCCATTCGCGGAAGACCAGCACGATCATCAGGCTGTCGAGCAGGGCAAGGCCCAAGAGCACGACCGAGCCATAGGTCACGAACTCGGTCGCCTGATAGATGACGAAACCGGCCAGCACCACCATGGCGGCGGGATAGGCCCACAGGATGCGCCGGGCGAGCATGATGACCATGGCGAATTTCAACGCACCGTGGCCGAGCAGGTAGAGCGCATAGAAATGCTGGACCTGCACCGGGAATGCATCGGTCAGGGTCTTGAACCACAGCGCCATGTCGTCATTCGGGGTCTGGGCAAGCTCGTGGTTGGTGAGCCAGCCGACAAAGGCGATGATCGTCAGGTTGGGCATCAGCAAGAGGCCGATCCCGCCCAGCGTCTCGCCCGCAGCGAACAGACCCTTGATCACAAGACTTGCCTCGAACAGCCAGTGCAGCCATTTGCTGAGAATGCCGTACGGTTTGACCAGCATGCTCAGTCCTGGCCGCGGTAGGGTTGAACGTATTGCAGAGCCATGTCCCATGGGAAGAATATCCAGGTATCTTGTGACACTTCCGTGATGTAGCTGTCGACCATCGGCTTGCCCTTGGGCTTGGCATAGACGGTGGCGAAATGGGCGCCGGGATAGAGGCTGCGGACCAGTTCGAGGGTTTTGCCCGAGTCCACCAGATCATCGACGATCAGGATGCCGGTACCGTCGCCCATGAGGTCGGCTTGCGGGGCTTTGATGACGATGGCGGTGGCCCCCTGCGACTGGTGGCTGTAACTTTTGACCGAGATCGTGTCGACGACGCGGATGTCAAGTTCGCGGCTGACGATCATCGCGGGGACGAGGCCGCCCCGGGTGATGCCGACCACGGCTTTCCACGCGCCATTGTCCGGGCCCTTGCCATCCAGCCGCCAGGCCAATGCGCGGGCGTCGCGGTGAATCTGGTCCCACGAGACATGAAAGCCTTTCTCATGCGGCAGGCGGTCGGTCATTCTGGCCTCTCAGGTGGCGGCGATCTTGAGGCCGAGCAGGGCAAGCATCGCGCCGAAGCTGCGGTCGATCACGGATTTCAGGCTGATATAGACATGGCGGCTGCGGTTGAAAGAGAAAATCCGCGCGACGCAGGTGTTCCACAGGGTTTCATTGAGGAATACAACCGTGAAGAGTGCGGCGTAGACCCATGCCTTGGTGCCTTGCGGCATGGTGCCGATGAAAATGGCAGAGAACAGCACGGCGGGTTTGGGGTTGGCAAGCTGGGTGATCAGGCCAAGGCGAAAGGCGGAGGCCGGGCTGCGCGGTGTGGTGGTGGCGCCCATGTCCAACGGTTGGTCGGCGGTGCGCCACAGGGTCACGCCGATATAGATGAGGTAGGCGCCGCCTGCGAGTTTCAGGGTCCACAGCACGGCGGGAGCGGCCTGGAACACGATGGCAAGGCCGGACAGGGCGGCGGCGGCCCAGATCACGCCGCCTGCGCCGATGCCTGCCG
>JAYUGA010000123.1:0-15017 GCA_043738565.1 Rhodobacterales bacterium | reverse complement strand
TGATGATCGGCGGATAAGGCAGACAGATGAGCGTCACCCTGCGATTTCAGTCTTCCGGTGCAGTGCCCGGCGATGGTCGGCCCGTTGTGATGCGGGGTCCGAGCCTGACGATTGGGCGCGGCGAGGAGAATGATCTGGTGCTGCCCGACCCGGATCGCCAGATTTCCAAGACCCATTGCGTGATCGAAAACCACAACGGCAATGTGGTGGCGGTCGATCTTTCGACCAATGGCACCTTCCTGAACTACGGCAAGATCGCGCTGGGCCGCACGCCAACGCCGCTCAATGACGGCGATGTGCTGATCATGGGGGCTTATGAACTGGTGGTGAATGTCGGTGCCGCCAGCGCCGAACCCGCCGCGCCGCTGATGGACGAGCGGGCGTCGTTCGGCAATGCGTCGCGGGCGCCGGACCCGATGTCGCTCTTGGATGATGCAGCACCGGGGGGTGATTTTCTGGACAGTTTGTTGGGGGCCAGCAAACCCGAAGGCCCCGGGCAGTTCCGCAACAAACAAGACGATTTTGGCGAGATTTTGCCACCCCTGGGTGACGATGGCCCACTTTTGGGACCAGTTGCCGACACAAACACCGGCCCGGCGATGCGCGATCATTCCGCCAGCGGCAGCGATGCGTTCCGGGCGCCGCAAGCCACCCGCTCGGCGATTCCGGATGACTGGGACGACCTGCTGGCCCCGACGCCGCCCGCAGCCAAACCTGCAAGCCCGCCCGCCTATGCCCCGCCGCCCGCCGCCCGCCAGATCCCGGACGACGATATTTTCGGTGCGCCGCCCACACCGGCTGCGCCGCCACCGCCCGTCGCCGCTGCTCCCGCCGCGCTGGTCCTGGCCCCGGTGCAATTCGATCCCTTTGCCACCCAGGCCGCGCCGTTCGACCCGTTCGCCACCGACCCCAACCGCCCCGGAAAAGCTGCGGTTCCGGCGGATTCCGCTGACCTTGGCGATCTGCCCGCAGCGCCCGTTCCGCCACCGCCGCCCGTGGTGGCTGAAGCCGCGATGCCGCAAACCGCGCTGCCGCAAACGCCGTCGCCCGCAAACAGCGATGCCGCCCGCGCCTTTCTCGCTGCCGTTGGCGCGGACGAATTGCGCATCAGCGATGCCGAACTGGCCGACACGATGACGCGTCTCGGTCGTACGCTCAAATCCATGATCACCGGTCTGCGCGAGATTCTGATGACCCGGACTTCGATCAAATCGGAATTCCGCATCGAGCAGACCATGGTCAATGTCGGCGGCAACAACCCGTTGAAATTCTCGATCAGCCCGGAACAGGCGATCGAGGCGATGGTGAAACCCACGGTGCGCGGCTACCTTGCGGCGGAACTTGCGGCGACCCAGGCGCTGGAGGACATCAAGGCGCATGAGGTGGCGATGGTCACGGGGATGGTGGCGGCGCTGAAAGGCGTGCTGGGCAAGCTGAATCCCGCCACCCTGACCACCAAGATCGAGGCCAAGGGCGGCTTTGGCGGATTTCTGAAAAACCGCAAGGCGCAGTACTGGGAAACCTACGAAGCGATGTATGCTGAGATTTCCGATCAGGCCGAAAACGATTTCCACGAGCTGTTCGCCCGGGAATTCGCGCAAGCCTACAAAGACCAACTGGCCCGGCTTAAGGCGCAAAAATAGGAGACGGCATGTCCTGGGACAGCAAGGTATTGTGGACCGAAGGCCTGTTCCTTCAGCCGCACCATTTCCAGCAGGCCGACCGCTATGCCGAGGCGCTGGTGACCGGCCTTGCCCGCCGGGTGCTGCCCTATGCCTGGGGGGTGTCGACGCTGGAAATTGACGAGGCGGCGCTGAAGGTCGGCCAATTCGCCATCAAGGGCGCGACGGGTCTGACCCAGGACGGCACGGTGTTCCGGGTGCCTTCGACCGAAGATCACCCGCCCGCACTGGAAGTGCCGCCGAACATCAAGGATTGCGTGGTCTACCTGTCGGTGCCGCAGCGCCGTCAGGGCGCGTCGGAAGTTGACCTAACCGGGGCCGAACTGTCGGCCAGCCGCCTGCGTCCCACCGAGATTGAAGTGACCGACACCATGTCGCAGGACCGCAAGGCGGTGACGTTGGGCGTTGGCAAGCTGCGGCTGCAATTCGCCCTTGCCGTCGATGATCTGGCCGACAAGCTGACCATTCCCATCGCCCGCATCATCGAGGTGCGGCCTGACCGCGAGGTCATTCTGGACGGCGGCTTCATCGCGTCCTGTCTGGACGTTCGCGCCGCCATGCCGCTGGTCGGTTTCCTGCGCGAGTTGGAGGGGCTTTTGGCGCACCGCGTTACCGCTTTGTCGGGCCGCCTGTCCGACAGCGGCTCGACCCGGGCGGTGGCGGAAATAACCGATTTCCTGCTGCTGATGGTGGTGAACTCTGCCCTGCCGATGATCCGCCATCTGGGCACCATCGAAAACGTCCACCCCGCCACGGTGTTTGCCGAGGGTCTGAAACTGGCGGGCCAACTGGCGACCTTCATGGCGAGCGACAAGAAGGCACCGGAGATTCCGGCCTATCGCCACGACGATCTGACCCGCAGCTTTGCGCCGCTGGTCCGCACCCTGCGGCAATATCTGTCCTCGGTGCTGGAGGCGACCGCGATCTCGATCCCGCTGGAGCCGCGCAAATACGGCATCTCGGTCGGCGTCATCGCCGACCGCAAACTGCTGTCGACGGCGGGCTTCGTGCTGGCGGTCAAGGCAGAGATCCCGGACGAGGCGATCCGGCGGCACTTTTCCGGTCAGGTCAAGATCGGCCCGGTCGAGGAAATTCGCCAATTGGTCAACTCGGCCCTGCCGGGGATCGCGTTGCGGCCCCTGCCAGTGGCACCGCGGCAAATTCCCTATCATGCCGGGGTCGTCTACTTTCAGTTGGAAAGCGAAAGCCCGTACTGGGGCAAGATGACCACGTCGGGCGGCATCGCGGTGCATGTGTCGGGCGACTATCCGGGCCTGGCGATGGAGCTATGGGCGATCCGGAATACCTGAGTTATCCCAAGAGCTTATGGCCATAACTTGCGAAAGAACATGAAGGCGCGAAGGAGGACAAGATGGCGAACAAAGACCCCTTTGCCGAACCCGATGACAGCGAACGGACGGTGATCCGGCCCAATCCGGGCGGTAAACGCATCCCCACGCCTGCCTCTACGCCACAAACGCCCCAGCAAAGCTATGCACCTGCTGCCGCTGACCCGTCGCCGACGATGGGCATTCCGGCCTCCGCCGCGCAGCAGCGCCCCTCAGGCAGCAACGACGCCAATACGATTTCGCTGACGGGCATGAACCCGCTGACGGCACTTGCGACGCCGCTGTTGTCACTGGTCAGCCGTATTCGCAACCGGGCGCAGCATATGGACCCCGAAAAGCTGCGCCAGTCGGTGATGGCGGAAGTGCGCGGGTTTGAGAATGCTGCGCTGAAGGCCGGGCAGGATGCGCAAAAGGTCAAGGTGGCGCGCTATGCCCTGTGCGCCACGCTGGATGATGTGGTGCTGAACACGCCGTGGGGCGAGCAATCGGTCTGGGCGCAGCAGTCGATGGTCGGCACCTTCCACCGCGAAACCGTGGGCGGCGACCGGTTCTACGACCTGCTGGCTCGGCTGGAACAAGACCCCAACACCAACATCGACCTGCTGGAATTCCTGTATATGTGCCTGTCGCTGGGGTTCGAGGGGCGGCTGCGGGTCGAGGCGGGGGGCCCGGACAAGCACCTGCAAATCCGCAACGCGCTGGCCCGGATCATTCGCGGTCAGCGCGGCGATGCGGAACGCGACCTGAGCCCGCGCTGGAAGGGCGTTCTGCGGCCTTACAAGGCGCTGTCGGCCTGGCGTCCGGTCTGGATCGCGATCGGGGCCACCGCCGCCATCGTGGCGCTGACCTTCGCCGGGTTCACCTGGGCGCTTGCTCAGAGGTCCGATGTCATCCTCGGCCAGATTTCCGCGCTGGACACCGGCACCGTCGCCACCCTGTTGCGCCGCGCCCCGCCACCGCCGCCACCGCCACCGCAGAAAGAGGAAGTTGACAAGGTTGCGCAATTGTCGAGCTTTCTGGCGCCCGAAATCAAGGAAGGCATCATCACGGTGTTTCAGAAGGGCAACACCCTGACGATCCGCATGTCGGGCATCGGCATGTTCGCCTCCGGCTCGGATGCGCTGAACAAGGCATTTGTCGATCCGATCAACCGGGTGGCCGAAGCTTTGAAGGACGAGAAGGGCAATATCGTGATTGCCGGCCATTCCGACAGCTCCAAGGTCGGCGGCGGGCGGTTCAAAAGCAACGACGAACTGTCGCAGGCCCGGGCCGATAAGGTCCTGAAAATGCTGGCTCCTGTGGTCGGTGACCCCAGCCGGATCCTTGCCGAGGGCCGTGGCGACAAGGAACCGATCGCCGACAACAAGACCAAGGATGGCCGCGCCGCCAACCGCCGGATTGAAATACTTCTCGTCAAGGGAGAGGGCGCCTGATGATGAAGGTTCTCAAATTTTTCGTGGCGATCTTCCGGTTCATGGGGTCGATCTATTTCATCCTGCCGGTGGTGACGCTGATCCTGTCGCTGGTGGTCTGGTATTTCAGCCCGTACATCGGCACCGACGCCTTCCGCCCGTTTGATGCCCCCTTTGGCCGCCTGATCTTCATCGGCATTCTGTGGGCGATCTGCCTGATCTGGCTGCTTGCGGTGTTTCTGGTGCGTTATTACCACAACAAGACCTTGGAAGAAGATATCGTCAAAGGCCCCGAGGAAGTCGCCGCCGATGCCGAGAGCGAGGCGGTTTCGGCGGAACTGGGCGAGCTGCGCGACAAGATGCGCGGCGCGATTGCCAAGCTGAAAAAGTCGAGGGGCGGGCGGCGCAGCCTCTATGAATTGCCGTGGTATGTGATGATCGGCCCGCCGGGCGCGGGCAAGACCACGGCCATCGTGAATTCCGGCCTGCAATTCCCGCTGGCGGATGAATATGGCAAATCGGCCATCGGCGGCGTCGGCGGCACGCGGAACTGCGACTGGTGGTTTACCGACAACGCGGTCCTGATCGACACGGCGGGCCGCTATACGACGCAGGAATCCGATGCCGATGCCGACAATGCGGCATGGCTCGGTTTCCTCAACCTGTTGAAAAAACACCGGATCCGGCAGCCGATCAATGGCGCGCTAATCGCGATTTCCCTATCCGACCTGTCGTTGCAGGACGAGGTCACGCAAAAGGGTCATGCCCGCTCGGTCCGCCGCCGTCTGGCCGAATTGCGCGAAAAGCTGGGCGTGCGCTTTCCGGTCTATGTGCTGTTCACCAAGGCCGACATGATCGCCGGTTTCACCGAATATTTCGACAATCTGGGCAAGGAAGACCGCGAGCAGGTCTGGGGATTTACCCTGCCTCTGGACAAGGCCCGCGGCGAGGCGTCGCCTGTCGCGGCTTTTGATGACGAATTTGCAGCACTCCTGGGGCAGTTGAACGTGCAATTGCTGGACCGGATGCAGTCGGAAACCGACCACCAGCGCCGCAGCCTGATTGCGGGCTTTCCGGCGCAAGTCGCCTCGGTGCGCGCCACCGCGCGGACCTTTCTGGCCGAGGTGTTTCAGGACAGCCGGTTTGAAGATCGCCAGATGCTGCGCGGGGTCTATTTCACTTCGGGCACTCAGGAGGGCACGCCGATTGACCGGTTGATGATGGGCATGGCGCGCACCTTTGGCATTGGCCGGCAGGCCATCGGCACCGGCCGCGGCACCGGGCGCAGCTTTTTCCTGACGCGGTTGTTCATGGACGTGGTCTTCCCAGAGGCCGGCCTGGTCTCTGCCGATGACAAGGTCGAACGGCGCTACCGCTGGAGCAAGCGGCTGGCCATTGCCGCCACGCTGCTGGTCGCCGCCATCACCGGCGGGCTGTGGGCGCGCAGCTATTTCGGCAACGTCGACCTGATGGCGCAGGTGGCAGGTCAGGTGACGCAATATCAGGCGGCGGCGGCGACGATACCGGGCAATCCGGTCGCCGATACTGATGTGTCTGCCGTGGTGCCGGCGCTGAACATCCTGCGCAATCTGCCGGTCAACCCGATCCCGCCGACGATTGACCCGGCGGCGGCCGACCCGTCCGATCCGCCTTACAAACTGACCTGGGGCCTGTATCAGGGCAGCACGCTGGCCAACCAGACCGGGCAGAGCTACCGCGCCGCGCTGAATACCCTGTTGCTGCCACGGCTGCTGCTGCGTCTGGAAGACCAGATGTCGGGCAGCATCAACAACCCCGATATCCTGTATGGTGCGCTCAAGGTCTATCTGATGCTGGGTCTGCAAGGGACGATGGATGCCGATCAGATCCGCGAATGGATGATGGCGGATTGGGAAGTGTCCTATCCCGGCTCCGAGAATGACGGCTTGCGCGCCGACCTGCTGTTTCATCTGAACGCGCTCTTGGGCCAGCCGATGCAGGAGATTGCCCTGAACGGCCCCTTGGTCGAGCAGGTGCAAGGCATCCTCGCGCAGATGCCCACCGCGCAGCGGGTCTACAATGGCATCATCAACTCTGCCGCCGCCGTGTCGCTGCCGCAGTTCCGGCTGACCGATATCGGCGGGCCGAACCTGGAGAAGGCTTTCCTGCGCACCTCCGGCAAACCGCTGAACGAGGGGATCGAGGGGATTTTCACCTATGACGGTTTCAACAAGGTCTTCAAGGATCAGGCGCTGAGCGTCGCTGAAAGCATTCAGCGCGACAGCTGGGTGCTGGGGCCGAAGGTCAAGATCGACCAATCGCCGACCGCCCTGGCCGCGATCACCCGCGATGTGCTGGACCTGTATTACAACGACTTCATCCAGCGCTATGACACGATGCTGGGCGATATCGACGTGGTGCCCTTGTCCAGCATGCAGCAGGCGGTCGAGGTGACCAACATCCTGTCCGGCCCGACCTCGCCCATCGTCAACATCCTGAACGCGGTCGACAAGGAAACCCGGCTGACCGCGGTAAACGCGCCGATCGACACCAAGGCGCTTGGCACCGACACCACCAGTATCGTCGCCAATGATGCGGTGGAACAGAAATCCAGCATCCGCACCCGGCTGCTGATCGAGGCGCTGAAGTCGGCGGCCACCACCTCGGGTGCGCCGCCCCCGAAACCGCCGGGCACCTTTGTCGAGGAACGCTTTGCCTGGCTGCATCAACTGGTGACCCGCGTCGACAACCAGCCGTCACAGCTGGACAATCTGATGGCCTCGCTGACCCAGGTCTATCAGGACCTGAACAAGATCGCGTTTCGCGGCAACGGGGCCAATGCCGCCTCTGGCACCGATTCACTGGCGGCGCTGCAACAGGCGGCGGCGCAGGTGCAGGGGCCTTTGGCGCGGTGGGCCAGCCAGATCACCACCGGTGGCGCGGGGATCACCGCCGATGGCACGAGGTCGTCGATCAACGCGGCCTGGCAGTCGGCGGTCCTGCCGTTCTGCACCCAGGCCACGACCAAGCGCTATCCGTTCGACCGGCGCGCTGCGGCTGACATGGGCATGCAGGATTTCCAGAAATTGTTCGGGCCGGGCGGGCTGATCGACGGCTTCATGACCGCCAACCTCAAGGATCTGATCGACACTTCGGTCAAACCCTGGACCTGGAAAGCGGTCAATGGTGCCGACCTTGGCATTTCGCCCGCCGTGCTGGCCCAGTTGCAGGCCGCGTCAGAGATCAAGGATGCGTTCTTTGCCACCGGCCCGATCCCGGCGGCCAGTTTCCAGATGACCCCGGTGGCGCTCGACCCGAACGCGCAGCAGGTGACGCTGACCATCGACGGCCAGAACGTGACCTTCGCGCAGAATGCCGGGCAGCCCTTGCCCACCGCGATCACCTGGCCCGGTGCCGTCGGCGTGGCGCAGGTGATGTTTGCGCCACCCCTGGCGGGCGGGGAAAGTGCGGTGACCAAGGACGGCCCGTGGGGCTGGTTCCGCCTGCTGGACAGCGCCGAGGTCCGCGCCACCAACGTGCCCGACCGCAAACGGGTGATCTTCAACGTTGGCGGGCGGATCGCGATCTTCCAGATGCAGTCAGGCTCGGTGGTCAGCCCGTTCAGCCTGCCCGCGCTGGCGGCCTTCTCTTGTCCGTCGTCGTTCTGATGGCGACATTTGGTGCCTATGGCAAAATCCCGGCGCTCGGCGACTTCTTTCGTCTGGGTGCCGAGCGCGAGTTCGTCACGCCCTGGGATATCTGGCTGCAAACCACTCTGCTGGCAGCGCGGCAAGCCTTGGACGACCGGTTCGAGGATTGCTACATGTCCGCGCCGATCTGGCGTTTCGCCCTGCCGCCCAGCGTCGCCGGGACGCAGGGCGTGGTGGGGGTGCTGATGCCCTCGGTCGACCGGGTCGGGCGGCAGTTTCCACTGACCCTGGTGGCGCAGACCGGCTACGAGGAACAGGCGGCCTTGCGCAATCTGATCTGGCAAGGCCCGGTGCTGGACGGGCTGGAGGCGGTGGCTCTGGACGCTTTGGACGACGCCATGACCCGCGAAGCCCTGGGCGAACGGCTGGCGGGGCTGGCCCTGCGCCCGATGGGCCTGCCCAGCCGCATCCTGACTTCCGGCACCTCGCTGGTCTTGTCGAACGAGGTGCCGGACCTGTTCTGCGCCGATCTGGCGCTGGATCTGGCCGATGGCCAGTTGAACCGCGCCTGCGCCTGGTCGGCCACGATCGACGGCACCGCGCGACTGATTTTGACCTCGGGCCTGCCACAGGACGAGGTGGCGACCGGGCTGTTTGATCTGACGGGGCATTCAACGACGGGGCAGCGTGCATGAGCGATGGTCAGATCAGGTTCAACGCCAAGACCCATGTCGGCCGGGTCCGCAAGATCAACGAGGATGCCATTCTGGTGCTGCCGGATCAGCAAATCTGGGTGGTGTCCGATGGCATGGGCGGCCACGAGGGCGGCGATTTTGCCAGTCAGACCGTGATCGACAGCATCGCCGTGCTGCCACCCGACATGCAGCCGACCGAGAAGCTGGGCCAGATCCGCAGCGCCGTGCAGGTCGCCCATCGCATAATTTCAACTGAAGCCGCCAGCCGCCACGCCACGATGGGAGCGACGGTGGTGGCGCTGGTGCTGGCCGATGGCCATTTTGGCGCGCTGTGGGCGGGCGACAGTCGGTTATACCGGCTGCGTGACGGCAAGATCGAATTGCTGACCACCGACCATTCCATCGTCGCAGCCCTGGTCGAGGCGGGGCAGTTGAACTGGGACGAGGCCGCCAGACACCCGCAAAGCAATGCCATCACCCGCGCGGTGGGCGTGGGGGACGAGCTGGAACTGGACAAGATCCGCGGCGAGGCGCTGCGCGGCGACCGTTTCCTTTTGTGTTCCGACGGGTTGAACAAATACGCCGGGATCGCCGAACTGGGCAACGCCCTGCGCGGTGTGCCGATCGAGGTGGTGACGGACAATCTGGTGCAAATGGCGCTGGACCGCGGCGGGGCCGACAATGTCTCGGTGATCGTGGTGGACGTGGTCTGAGGCGTTTGGACTGATCAACCGCTCCTCAAGCCGAATGGGCTTTCGTCGCGGGCGTGAAGAAAGCCCCGTTTTGGGCTTGATGAACGCTTGGCGCTTGCGGGGCGATTTCCTTACTTCGCCACGCTGGTCAGAATCCGGCTGTCTAGGGAGCGGATTTGCAGCGCACCCGCCTCGACTTCGGTCTTGAGCGCTGCCGCATAGCCGCCGACCGATTCCGTGGTGGGGCGCAGTTCGGCGAACAACGGCCTGTCGCTGTGGATCACGATGACCTTGGTTTTGCCCAAAGTCGTGGGATCGACCAGAAAGGCGATCTTCTCCGGCGGTTTGTTATCGGCCAGAGGATAGGCGATGCGCAGCTTGACATCGCCGACAGCCCCGGCCCGCAGCTTGGCCACGTCATTCTCGGGCCGGCCGAGGTTCGGCAGCACGTGAAAGACATTGCCCGACACGTCGATGATCGAGACCGAGACAAAGCCATCCGTCACCTCCGCCGGGATCACCAGATCAATCACCGGGTTTTCGCCGACGAAATAGCGGCCAGAGGGGTTGGCGCTGTCGGAATCGCCAAAGCCGAAGTCAAAGCTGAACTTGCCGGCGCGGGCGTCGGGCAGGGTGGTTTCAATCAGGCACAACGCGGCATTCAGCAGTTCGATATTCATCACCACCTTGCGATCGCCCGCCAGTTTGGTGACGGCATCGAACAAGGCGATCTGGCGCGAGGCATCGGCCAGCCGACCGCTGATGGTGACAGTGTCATCCTTGCCATAGCCGAGCGCGGGCGGGTCTTGCAGCACCAGCGGCCCGCAATCCCCGGCCTTTTGCAGCAGCGGGGTCAGGCCATCCGCAGTCAGGAACTGCGGCTTGAGCGTGATGTCGGCGCGGCCTTTCAAGGTGCCGGGCAGGGCGGTGCCAATGGCCGCCATCACGGCGGCCTGCTCCGCAGGGTCGCTGGTGGTGCCGGTCACGGCGGCGTCGTTGCCATTGACCGCGATGCGCCAGGTATCGACCTTGTCCAGCGCCTTGACCACGCTCAGCACATCCGGCCCCCAGCTGTCGCCGATGGCACCGCTGGCCAGCGTCAGTTCCGCCGTGCCGCCCAGTCCGGTCATCACATCGGTCAGGCCCTTGGCCGTCGCATCGGACGGCACATAGCCGACCGCGCGGGGATTGCCCTTTTCGGGCCGCTCGACGATCAGCGAATAGGGATCGGCGGCGGCGAGTTTGGCGGCAAGCAAGCTGTCGAAGAAACCGCCGAACCAGCCGCCAGCACCGAGGGCTGCCAGCAGGGCGACGACCAGCACCGTCCACAGCGCACCCTTGCCGCCGGATTTCTGCGGGGCAGCCGCGGGAATCGCTGGCTTTGCGGCAACGGCAGCGGGCTTGGGCGGCGTGGCGCTCGGGGCGGCACTGGCGCGCGGCACCACCACCGTGCGTTCGTCCATGCCAGCCGTAGCACCGCTGTCGATGGCGCGAATGATCTCATCCGCCGACTGGAACCGCTTGGCCGGATCGGGCTGCGTCATCTTGTCGATCAGCGATTTCAGCGGCTCCGGCACACCCGCCGTATCCAGGGGCAGCGCCTTTTTCTGCAACACCTCCATCGGGTTCGCCCCGATGTCCGGCCTTGCGCCGCGATAGGTCGCCAGCAACAGCGCCCCCAGCGCATAGAGATCCGACCGCGCATCGGTGTTGCCACTTAACTGTTCTGGTGCCGCATAGGCGTATTTTCCGGCAAATTCGTTGCCGACAATGGTTTGCGCCCCGGGGTTGGCATCCTTGGCAATGCCAAAGTCGATGATCACCGCCTCGGCAGGCTTGCCGCCGCGCAGGATGATGTTGTCGGGCGACAGATCGCGGTGGATGATGCGGCGCGAATGGGCCATCTTCAGCCCGTCCGCCACCCGGCGGCAGACCTGCACCAGATCGGCGGCTGGCAGGCCACCCGATTTCAGGATCGCATCCAGCCCCGGACCCTCGACATAATCCATCACCAGATAGATCAGCCCCTCCGGCGTGCGGTGGTTTTCGGAATAGCGCACCACCGCGTCATGGCGGATTTCGCGGATCTCCTCCTCCCGCCGCATCAGGGTCAGAAACGCCTCGTCGCCGGAAAATTCCGATTTCAGTACCTTGATGGCGGCAAAGCGGCCCGAGATGTCGTTGCGCGCCTTGTAGACCTCGGAGGTGCCGCCGCGACCGAGGATATTCTCGATCCGGTAGGTGTTGTTCAAAAGTTCGCCCGGCTGGAAGATATCGCCCGCTCTCGACCCCGCCATGCCCGCCGTTTCCCTGCCTGCCCTACCGCGTCAACCTAGCTGCCGACCTGGAATTCCACCCGGCGGTTCGCATCTGCCTTGGGGTCGGTGCCGGTCAGCGGATAGGCCTCGCCAACGCCGGTTGCGATCAGCTTGCCATCCGGAATGCCACAATCTTCGACCAGACGACGCTTGACCTCTTCGGCGCGCAGTTTCGACAGGTTCAGGTTGTAGGCATCGGTGCCCGAGGCATCGGTATGGCCGATGATCCTGAAGGTCGGGATGTCCGAGGCCTTGACCACTTCGCACAGCGTGGTGAGTTTCGGCAGTTCGCTGTCGGTAAGGGCGGCCGAGTCAAAGCCGAACTTGATCTGGATATTGACCTGGGCATTGGGATCGACCGAGACATAGGTGGTGTCGGCGGGCAGCGCATTGGCGTCGACCACGGCATTGGGGTCGGTCGCGGCACCGGACGGGGCGATGACCAGACCACGGGTCAGTTGGCCCTGTTGCGCCCGAAATTTGGCGGCAAGCTGTTCGGCGGTCAGTTGGGAATCATCCTGAGCCAGAGCCATTCCCGTGGCACCCAAAATTGTCAGCGCAACGACAGCGCCTGCAAGGCGAGAACCGTTTTTCATGGCTTTCCTTTCGCAATTCATGCGATTGCTATGGTTGGCAGCTTAATGCAGGACCCATCGCGGCACAATGTTTAGTCGCAGCAGGTGGGCAGAATCGCTGCGGATTCGCCTCGCTTTGCACCGGATGGTCCTGCTTGTCCTGATCTTGCCTTGCGTACTGCGGCACTTGCGGCAATTAATCCGCAGCAGCCGCCGGGGATGGTTTGCGGGGCGGCGTTATCGAAAGGTCTGCGGTTGCGTCTGATCCCTGTCATCCTCCTGTCGGTCGCGCTGATCATCGCCTCGCTGATCTGGGTCAGCATTCCGCTGTTTTTCCCGCCGACCGGGCCGGGTCAAGGCGGCGGCTCGGTGGACAATCAGGCGCGGATTGATCTGGAGCTGATGCGTGGCGATCTGGAAATCGCGCAAGAAACCGCGGGCCAGTTGCAGGATCAGGTCGATGCGCTGGAAAACCGGGTGAACCTTCTGGAGGCTGCCCCGACCGGCCCTGCCGCCGATGGCGGCTTGCAGATCGTCTCGCCGACCGGGCCCAACAGCATTTCGAACCAATATGCCCAGGTCGTGCTGGTGGCCGACCGGCGCAACCTGAACAAGGGCCTGACCGTGCCGTCGCCGACCTGGCTGACCCAGGCCTTCGGCGCGCCGACCGCCGCCTTGACCGACGACTGCGGCCCGATGACCAATCCGCGCCTTGCCGCGCTGCTGGTCAGCGAGCAGGCCGGGCCGATTCCGGTCAAGATGCTGAAACCGGCGATTGAATCCCTGCGCGTCATCTTCCAGAAAATCCAGATGGCCGACCCCGACCTTTACGCGCGGATCAACACGGCGGGGTCGCTTTGCGTGCGCAATATCCGGGGTGCCACCGGTTCAGCCTCGACCCATTCCTTTGGGCTGGCGGTGGATGTCAACATCGACGGCGTGCTGGACACGCTTGGCGACGGACGCACCCAGCTTGGCATCACCATCATGTCGGATTTCTTCAACGCCGACGGCTGGGTCTGGGGAGCCGCCTATGGCCGCGAAGATTCGATGCACTTTGAAGTGAGCAAGGAAAAGGTCGAGCAGTGGATCGCTGCCGGGCAGATCTGACCGCGTCCTGATTTCTGCCAATCGGCCCGAATCTTTACAGCCTCTTTACGCCGATCCCTTGCCTTCGGCATGGAGCTGTAACGCGCGCACGGCGCAAAACGCTTCCGACCACCATTCTGGGAGCATTCTCGTGTCCGACCTGATCTACCTTTTTCTCGGCTGTGCCGGGTTTGCCGTGGCCGCGCTTGCGGTCCGGGCCATCGAGCGGATGTAGCCATGTTCGCGCTTGTCCTCGGTCTTGTGACCGCCATCGGCATCTTCATCTTCCTCGTGGATGCGCTGATCCACCCCGACCGGCAATAGCGGGCGAGGATGACCGATTTTCTGGGCTATGCCCTGTATTTCGCAACCCTGACCGGGTTCGGCTATCTGCTCGCCGTTTACATGGCGCGGGTCTACGTCGGCGAAGGGACGTTTCTGTCGCCGCTGGTGGTGCCGGTCGAGCGGCTGTTCTACGGCGCATCCGGCATCAAGGCCGACAAGCCGCAGGGCTGGGCTGCCTATGCGATGGCGGTGCTCGCCCTGAATGCCGCAGGTTTCGCAGTGCTTTACGTCATCCTGCGCCTGCAAGCCGTCCTGCCGTTGAACCCCGACCGCATCGGCGCGATCTCGCCCGATCTCGCCTTCAACACCGCGATCAGCTTTGTCACCAACACCGACTGGCAGGCCTATTCCGGCGAGGCGCAGCTGAGCTATTTCAGCCAGATGGCCGGGCTCACGGTGCAGAATTTCCTCTCCGCAGGCACTGGCATGGCCGTTGCCGTCGCGGTGATCCGGGGTTTTGCCGGGCCGAAAGGCGCGTCGCTGGGCAACTTCTGGGTCGATCTGACCCGCTCGGTTCTGTATATCCTGCTGCCGCTGTCGATCCTGCTGATCCCGGTGGCGTTCTGTTTCCTGTTCGGCCGCATGGTCGGCGACCGCCGCCAAGGCTGGGCGATCTTTGCCGCGATGGCGGTGATGTCCGTGGCGGGCCTTGCCGTCATCCATTTCAGCGAAGCCGCCGGCAACCCGCTCCCCGGGATCGGGGCTAACATGGAGGGCAAGGAGCAACGTTTTGGTGCCACCCTGTCCACGATGTGGGCCGCTGCCACCACTGCCGCCTCGAACGGTTCGGTCAACGCGTTGCACGACAGTTTCATGCCGCTGTCGGGCCTGGTCATGCTGATCTTCATGCAGGTCGGCGCAGTGATCTTTGGCGGCGTCGGCTCCGGCCTCTATGGGATGCTGCTGTATGTCGTGCTGGCGGTGTTTCTGGCCGGGCTGATGGTGGGCCGCACCCCGGAATATCTCGGCCGCAAGATCGAGGGTCGCGAAGTCACCCTTGTCGTGATCGCCTTCCTGTCGATGCCCTTGGGCATTCTGGTCGGCGGAGCCATCGCGGCCACGGTGCCCGCCGCCCTGACCTCGGTGCAGGACGTCGGGCCGCATGGGTTGAGCGAAATCCTCTATGCCTATAGGCTCTGTTGCACAATTCGGCCTGAGGTCGAGTTACCCCTTCCCTTGGACAGAGCCATCCCCCGCGTTGCGTTTGCGGCGTGCCGAGCACTGTGAAGCG
>JAYUGA010000122.1:0-15049 GCA_043738565.1 Rhodobacterales bacterium | reverse complement strand
ATAAAGAAAAGATCATGGAAATCGCCAATGGTCCGGCTGACGGTTCGGGCGAAAAGATCCTGCCGGGCCAGTTGGGCCATGCGATGGAGTTGCTCGCGGCGGGCAAGGCCATCGACTATGACGGCGCGTCGAGTGTGACCCTTGTTGGCGCTGGCGAAAGTGCCGGTCGCTACAAAGAGTTCGTGGTCAAGGACGGCAAATACGAAACCGTCAAGTTCCGTTGACCCGGGGCGTTTGATCTGACTTGGGCGGCCCGGGGCTTCAGCCTCGGGCCACCACATTAAGACAGACCGCCAAGATGCTGAAATAGCACGGGTAAAGCGGAAACAGGGGGAAAGATGATTGCGGTCCATGACCTGCACCGGCACTTTGGCGCATTCCGTGCGGTCGATGGTGCTTCGCTTGAAATTGCCACCGGCTCCATCACCGGGCTGATCGGGCCGAATGGGGCGGGCAAAACCACGCTGTTCAACGTGATCGCGGGTCGCCTGCCGCCGACCTCTGGCACCGTGACGATGGATGGCCAAGATATCACCGGCCTGCCGCCGCATGTGCTGTTCGGCCGCGGCCTGCTGCGAACCTTTCAGATTGCGCATGAGTTTTCCTCGATGACCGTGCGCGAAAACCTGATGATGGTGCCGGGAACACAAGCTGGTGAAAGCCTGTGGAACGCCTGGTTCCGCCGGGGTGCCGTTGCCGCCGAGGAACGTGCCTTGCGCGAAAAGGCCGATGAGGTGCTGGAGTTCCTGACCATCTCGCATCTGGCCGAGCAGAAGGCGGGCATGATTTCCGGCGGACAGAAGAAGCTGCTGGAACTCGGCCGCACCATGATGGTGGGTGCCAAGGTTGTGTTTCTGGACGAGGTTGGCGCCGGCGTGAACCGCACGCTTTTGAACACCATCGCCGACGCCATCCAGCGCCTGAACCGCGAACGCGGCTATACGTTCTGCGTCATCGAGCACGACATGGATTTCATCGCCCGCCTGTGCGATCCGGTGATCGTGATGGCCGAGGGCCGGGTTCTGGCCAAGGGCACAGTGGATGAGGTCAAGAACGACGAGCGGGTGATCGAGGCCTATCTGGGCACCGGATTGAAAAACAAGGTGGTCGCGCATGGATAGAGCGCCGTGCGCCATCGCAACAATTCTCAGCATAATTCTGACGGGGATCGTCGCTGCCGAACCATATGACTTTGGCTTGGACCGAATCGTAATAGCAAAGACAGACGTTGGCGGACGGCGGGTCGTTATGATGGACGACCGACGCTGGTTTTATGACGACGACCCCAATTCTTGTTTTCCGATCGATGTGGGACTTGACGCGTGTCCTAACTCGGGAGTGTTCAGCGAGAGTTCGTCTGCTGACCCCGACTCCGACGCTCTGGTGTTTCGGACGCTTGGGGTTGCGACCGAAGTGTGGAACGTGACCACCTGCAATTTGGATAAAGCAAAGCTGCTTGGCCAAGTGCAAAGGGATCGGAATTGGGACACTGCTACCAAGATTGCGGGACTGCCTACTGGCTTCGACACCGCAGCGCTTGAAGACACATGGTCAGTCCAAGACGGCCCCAGGACAAGGTTGGTCACTCTTATCGACCTCGGAGGAAGCACCATTGTCATTAGCTCCTTGCCCGGCAAGGCGGCCCCGCCGCAATCGTTGATGGACGCCCACAAAACTATATTGGCAAGTTTGGACTGGTTTCCTGGCCTTTACCACAAGGCGTTTGACGGAGTGTGTGGCAATGGCTGAACCCTTCCTGATCGGCGAGGCGATGACCGGCGGCTATGGCGCGGTCGATATCCTGCATTCCTGCACCATTTCGGTGAACAAGGGCGAGATTGCCGTGATCGTCGGCCCCAATGGCGCGGGCAAATCGACCGCGATGAAAGCCGTCTTCGGTATGCTCAATCTGCGCGGGGGGCATGTAAAGCTGAACGGCGAGGATATCACGGCCCTTAGCCCGCAAGCCCGTGTCGCAAAGGGCATGGCGTTTGTGCCGCAGACCCAGAACATCTTTACCTCGCTGACGGTGCAGGAAAATCTGGAGATGGGCGCCTTCCTGCGCCGCGATGACATCAACACCACGATGGAGCAGATTTACGAACTGTTCCCGATCCTCAAAACCAAACGCTATCAGGCCGCCGGCGAGTTGTCCGGTGGCCAGCGCCAGCAGGTCGCCGTCGGCCGCGCCCTGATGACCCAGCCACAGGTTCTGATGCTGGACGAACCCACCGCAGGCGTCTCGCCCATCGTGATGGACGAACTTTTTGACCGCATCATCGAGGTGGCGCGCACCGGCATTTCGATCCTGTTGGTCGAACAGAACGCCCGGCAAGCCCTGAACATCGCCGACAAGGGCTTTGTGCTCGTCCAAGGCACCAACCGATTCACCGACACCGGCGCGGCCCTTCTGGCCGACCCCGAGGTCCGCCGTTCCTTCCTTGGGGGCTGATCCATGAACCTGCTCAACGCCCTCGTCGCCTTCCTGAATTTCGTCGTGGTTCCCGCGCTGTCCTACGGATCACAACTCGCCATCGGGGCGCTTGGCGTCACGCTGATCTCTGGCATCCTGCGGTTTTCCAACTTTGCCTGGGGCGATACGATGGCCTTTGGGACCGCGGTGGTGATCCTGACCACCTGGTGGTTTCAAAGCATGGGGATCAGCGCCGGGCCGCTGCCCACCGCCCTCCTCGCCCTGCCGGTAGGCTTTGTCGCCACCGCCGCGCTGATGCTGATCACCGACAAGCTGGTCTATCAGTTTTACCGAAGGCAAAAGGCCAAGCCGATCATCCTGGTCATTGTCTCGGCCGGTGTCATGTTCGTGATGAACGGCGTGGTGCGGCTGCTGATCGGCACGCAGGAGCAGAATTTTTCCGATGGCGCGCGCTTCGTGCTGTCGGCGCAAGCTTTCAAGGACTGGACCGGCCTTGCCGAAGGTCTGGCGATCAAGACCACCACCGCCGTGACACTGATCGTCGCCTTCGTGACCATGGCCGCCCTGTTCTGGTTCCTGCAAAAGACCCGCACCGGCAAGTCGATGCGTGCCTTTTCCGACAACGAGGATCTTGCCCTGCTGTCCGGTATCAACCCCGACCGGGTGGTGCAGGTCACATGGGTCATCGCCGCCGCCTTGGCGGTGCTGGCGGGCACGCTTTACGGGCTCGACAAGAGCTTTCGCCCGCTGATCTACTTCCAGCTCCTCTTGCCGATCTTTGCCGCCGCCGTCGTCGGTGGCCTCGGCTCGCCGATGGGTGCCGTGGCCGGAGCCTATGTCGTCGCGTTTTCGGAAATCGTCGTGACCTATGCCTGGAAAAAGGTGCTGGGCTACATCCTGCCCGCCAGCCTGGCCCCCGACAGCCTGATGCAGCTTCTGTCCACCGACTACAAATTCGCGGTCAGTTTCTCGATCCTGATCATCGTGCTGCTGTTCATGCCGACCGGCTTGTTCAAGGGGAAATGAGATGAACCGCAACCTCATGCTCTTTGGCGGCGTCGCGGTTCTGTATGCGGCAACCGGGTTCCTGCTTAGTTGGAACGTCAGCTTGAACATCCTGAACATCGGCATCCTGTCGGCGATCATGGCCTTGGGCGTCAACATGCAATGGGGCTATGCCGGCCTGTTCTCGACCGGCATCATGGGGTCCGTGGCCTTGGGCGGCGTGGCGGTAGTGATCGTGTCCGGCGCCCCGGTGCCAGAGGCGTTTGCAGCCGGCGGCTGGCGGTTGATTTTTTCCTTCGTGGTGGCCGTTGGCGTGATTGCCGCCGCCGTCGCCGCGTGGAAAAAGCTGGCCAAGGGCCGCGCCCGGGCCTGGATCGTCGCCGTCCTCCTGATCGGCGGCTTTTTTCTCTACCGCGCCATTTTTGACCCGGCAGCAGAGGCGATCGAGGCATTCAACCCCGCCACCGTCGGCAATATTGGCGGCTTTGGCCTTAACTCGCTTTGGGCCTGGCCGGTCGGCGGCCTGTTCGCCGCCATCGCCGCCTGGGCCATCGGCAAGACCGCCTTGGGCCTGCGCTCGGATTATCTGGCAATTGCCACGCTGGGCATCGCGGAAATCGTCATCACCGTCCTCAAATCCGAAGACTGGATGGCGCGCGGCGTCAAGAACTTCATCCACCTGCCGCGGCCCTGGCCGGTGCCCTATGAGGTCGATTTGCAAAAGCAGCAGGGCTTTCTGGATTTCTGCGCGAAATGGGGGCTGGACCCGATCACCACTTCGACCATCGGAGTAAAGCTCTTGTATGCGCTGATGTTCGGCGCGGTGCTGCTGGTCTTGATCTGGCTGCTGGAGCGGGCACTGAATTCCCCCTGGGGCCGGATGATGCGGGCGATCCGCGACAACGAAGTGTCCGCCGCCGCGATGGGCAAGGATGTGACGCGCCAGCATCTTCTGGTGTTCATCCTCGGCTCGGCGGTGGTCGGTCTGGCGGGTGCCATGCTGACCTCGATGGAGGGGCAACTGGTGCCCGGCGTCTATTCGCCACTGCGCTTTACCTTCCTGATCTGGATCATGGTCATCGTCGGCGGCTCTGGGAGCAACTGGGGTGCGGTTCTGGGTGGTCTGCTGGTCGGCTGGCTGTGGCTGATCGTCGACAATGCCGGACCCCTGGTCATGGGGGCGATTACGGCAGGCATGGCGGACGGCCCGCTGAAAAGCCACCTGCTGGACGTGGCCTTGCAGATGCGACTGTTGTCGCTCGGGGTGGTGCTGCTGGTCGTGCTGCGGTTCAGCCCCAGGGGCCTGCTGCCCGAACGCTGACCGAGCCATTCGCCGCCGATGTTCCCCGACCGACATTTTCTGTCGCCGTCCTGCATGAACCCATAGTCCTGCCCCGGCAATCTGCGGCGAAACTGATCCGGGAGCTTGCACATGAAAACCCACACCCGCGTTCTGGTCATCGGCGGCGGCGTCGTAGGCGCTTCGGTGCTGTATCACCTGACCAAACTCGGCTGGTCCGATGTCATGCTGGTCGAACGCTCCGAGCTGACCTCCGGCTCGACCTGGCACGCGGCGGGTGGCTTTCACACCCTGAACGGCGACACCAACATGGCCGCTTTGCAGGGCTACACGATCCGGCTGTATAAGGAGCTGGAGGCGATCACCGGCATGTCCTGCGGGTTGCACCATGTCGGCGGCATCACTTTGGCCGACAATCAGGAACGCTTTGACATGCTCAAGGCCGAACGCGCCAAGCACCGCTACATGGGCCTCGACACCGCCATCCTCAACCCGAAAGAGGTGGAGGCGATGACCGACGGCCTGGTCAACACCAAAGGCATTCTCGGCGCGTTGTATGACCCATTGGACGGCCACCTCGACCCCTCTGGCACCACCCACGCCTATGCCAGGGCGGCGCGGATGGGTGGCGCGGAAATTGTGTTGCACAACCGGGTGCTGGAAACTAATCCTCGTACGGACGGAAGCTGGGAAGTCGTGACCGAACAGGGCACGATCATCGCCGAACATCTGGTCAACGCCGGAGGATTGTGGGCGCGGGAAATCGGCGCAATGGCGGGGGTCTACCTGCCGCTGTTGCCGATGGCGCATCAATACCTCGTCACGGATGATATCCCTGAAATCATGGCCTACCTCGCCCGCGGCAAAGAATTTCCGCATGTCATGGACCCCGGCGGCGAATCCTATCTGCGCCAGGAAGGCCGCGGCCTCTGCATCGGGTTCTACGAAAAGCCCTGCGAACCGTGGAGCGTCGATGGCACCCCGTGGGACTTTGGCCACGAATTGCTGAACGAACAGTTTGATAAGATCGAAGACTCGGTCAGCTTTGCCTACCGCCGCTTCCCGGTTCTGGAACGCTCCGGCGTCAAGCGGGTGATCCACGGCCCCTTCACCTTCGCCCCCGACGGCAACCCGCTGATCGGCCCGGTGCAGGGCCTGCGCAACTACTGGTCGGCCTGCGCCGTGATGGCCGGGTTCAGCCAGGGCGGCGGCATGGGCCTGAGCCTCGCGCAATGGATCATCCACGGCGAGGTCGAACGCGATCCGCGCGGCTTTGACGTCTCGCGCTTCGGCACCTGGACGACGCCCGGCTATACCGTCCCCAAGGTCATCGAAAACTATCAGATGCGGTTTTCGGTCGGCTACCCGAACGAGGAACGCCCCGCCGCCCGCCCGTTCCGCACCACCCCGATGTATGACACCAACTGCGCCCTGAACGCGGTCTGGGGCCAGCAATACGGGCTGGAGGTGGTGAACTATTACGCCCTGCCCGGTGAACCGATCTATGAAACCCCGACCTTCAAACGCTCGAATGCCTGGGAGGCGACCCGGCAGGAAGTCATGGCCGTCCGCGACAGCGTTGGCATCAACGAGTTGCAGAACTTCGGCAAATACCTCGTCAAAGGCAGACAAGCCCGCGCCTGGCTCGACATGATCATGGCGGGCACCATCCCGAAACCGGGTCGCCTGAGCCTGACCCCGATGCTGGCCCGTTCCGGCAAGATCATCGGCGACTTCACCGTATCCTGCCTCAGTGAAACCGAATTCCAGCTGACCGCCAGCTACGGCGCCCAAGGCTGGCATTCCCGCTGGTTCGAACAGCACGCCGAACCCGGCGTCACTGTCGAGAACATCTCCGACGCCCGCTCCGGTTTCCAGATCGCCGGGCCGAACGCCCGCGAACTGCTGGCCCGGGTCACCCGCTCGGACGTTTCCGCCGCAGCCTTCCGGTTCATGGATGTGAGGCCGATGACCATCGGCATGGCCAGATGCCTCGTCCAGCGCGTCAGCTACACCGCCGATCTGGGCTACGAGATCTACTGCGACCACATGTCGGTCCGCCACCTGTGGGACACGCTGACGACCGCCGGCCGCGACCTGGGCCTGCGCCCCTTCGGCATGCGCGCCATGATGTCCCTGCGTCTGGACAAATGGTTCGGCTCCTGGGGCCGCGAATTCAGCCCCGACTACACGCCCTGCGAGACCGGGCTTGACCGCTTCATCCGCTGGAACAAGGCCTCCGACTGGATCGGCAAGGCCGCCGCCCTGGCGGAAAAAGCCTCTGGCCCAAGGCGCAAACTGACCTCCTTCATCGTCGATGCCCAAGATGCCGACGTGGTGGCGTGGGAGCCGATCTGGCTGGATGACAAGGTGACAGGCTTCTGCACCTCCGGCGGTTATTCCCACTTCACCGGCAAATCACTGGCGCAGGGCTTCCTGCCCGCCGACCGGGTGAAAGACGGGCTGGAGGTTGAAATCGAAATCCTCGGTGAACGTCGCAAAGCCACAGTCCATCTCGCCCCGCTTTTCGATGGGGATGGCGCACGGATGCGCGGCTGATCCTTCTAACCCTTTCACATTGGCACAAATATCCTCGGGGTGAGACATAGGTTGCGCCATCGGTTCGAGTAACCTATGGCTCGCGGGGGTGGAAAACCCCCGGCCTTGGTCAAAATGCACAACCTCACCATCCTGATCCCTGCCGCCGGAACCTCGTCGCGCATGCGTGGCCGTGACAAACTGCTGGAACTGGTCGAGAGTCAGCCCCTCCTGCGCCGTCAGGCCGCCATCGCGCTAAGCCAAACGCCCAATGTTATAGTCACCCTGCGCGACCCAGACCCCGCTCGTCGTGCCGCAGTACAGGGCCTGCCCCTCACGATCCTGCCGATCCCGGACGCCGCCACTGGCATGTCCGCCTCGATCCGCGCCGCGGCATCCGTCACCCGAACCGCCCTGATGATCCTGCCCGCCGACATGCCCGATATCGGCGCGGACGACCTAGCAAGACTGATCGCCGCCGCAGGTCATACCCCGGCGATGATCCTGCGCTGCAGCGCGGGCGACACACCCGGCCACCCGGTCATCCTGCCCGCCGCGCTGCTTCCTGAACTTGCTGAACTCACGGGCGACCACGGTGCCCACAGCATCCTTGCCCGCCACGCCGCCCTGATCCGCCTGATCGCCCTGCCCGATCACCACGCCCTGACCGACCTCGACACCCCCGAAGACTGGGCCAAATGGCGGGCAGAACACCTGTAATCCGCAGCAAGGCACCGCTTACGCCTCCAGCAGCACCCGCGCCTCGTAGCTTTTCAGCGACAACCGCGCCGAGGGGAAGCTGGCTGCACCCTGCGACAGATCCGGGAACAAAGCCGCAATCTCGGCCCGCTGCGCTTGGCCCATATTTGCCAGTGTCCGGTCCGCAGGCTGGAAACTTTCGCTCCACGCGCCATCGGCCCGCACCAGCTCATGGGCGTCGAACAGCAGATGGATATAGGTCACTCCAGACGGCAGCGCCTGCATCACATCGGGCAAGACCGTCAGATGCGCCGCCGCAACCAGCACCTGCGCCTCGCCAAACAGCATCTCGGCCCGCACCCCCTCCACCAGCATCCGGTGCTGCGGCGAGACCATCATATCCCGTTCCGGCATCCCATGCCCCAAAGCCCCCGCCGCAATGCGGATCGGCCGCAAAGCCGGCTGCACGATCAGATCGGCAAGGCTCAAGGCCCGCTTGCCCACCCAGCGCAAGGGCTGCACCCCGTGGTCCAAAGTCTCCACCAGATCGCCCGCCCGCAAATCCTCGACCGCGACCTCGCCGCGATCCGTCAGGATCATGGTGCCGCGGGTGAAGCAGGGCAGAACCTTTTCGATATTGGAAAAACCCATCGAACCAATGACATTTCCCGTCCCATCCAGGAACTGCACCGTGCCGTTTTCGGGGTTCATCGGGTCGTGGATGATATTGGTCAGCGCCCAACCCCAGGCCGTCAGGTCCAGCGTGTCATAGTCGGTGCCGCCCTCGCCGCCATCAACCGTATCGCCGATGCCCCCGGTGAACGCATCCTGATCGTCGCCGCCGTACAAGGCGTCATTGCCCGCCTCGACGCCAAAGACCTCGTCGCCCGCACCGCCATAGATCCTGTCATCGCCCAAACCGCCATAAAGCTGGTCAGCAGCGTTGCCGCCGTAGAGAACATCATTGCCGTCCCCTCCCAACACAGTGTCAACCCCGTCGCCGCCATCCAGCGTATCGTTCCCGATACCGCCGGTAAGGCTGTCATTCTCGGTCCCGCCATAGATCGCGTCATTGCCGTCGCCGCCATCCAGACTGTCCGCGCCAGCCCCGCCAATCAGAGTGTCATTGCCCAACCCGCCCGACAAAGTGTCATTCTCGGTGCCGCCGTCCAGCGTGTCATTGCCGTCGCCGCCATCCAGACCATCCGCCCCTGCCCCACCGATCAGGCTGTCATTCCCCGCGGCGCCCGACAGCGAGTCATCGCCAGCATCACCCGACAGAGTGTCGTCACCCGTGCCGCCCGCCACGGAATCATTGCCGTCGCCGCCATAGAGCAGGTCGTTGCCGGCCCCGCCGAACAGACTGTCCGCACCAGCATCACCCGACAGCGAGTCATCGCCGAGGTCGCCATAGAGCGTGTCACTCTCGCTGCCGCCAGACAGCGTGTCGTTGTCATCGCCGCCATAGAGCAAATCGTTGCCCGCATCGCCCGACACCACATCATTGCCGCCCTGTGCCGTGATTATGTCGTTGCCGTCGCCACCGCTGAGCGTGTCGGCCGAGGTATCGGAAACCGCGCTGGTCGAGGTGATCTGGATGTCATCAATGATCGCGCCCAGACTGTCGTCATTGCCGATTTCGGTGAAGCGCAGCGTATAGGTGCCGCCAGCAGGGAACGAGATGTTCAGCGAGTAATTTGCCCAGGTGGTGTTTGAAGTGGGCAGAACCGTCATCGTCCCGACGACCGTGCCCGAGGCGTTCAGGATATCGGCCTTGAAGCCATCGGTTCCGACGGTGGCGCCGGTCCGCACCACGGACCGGAAGGTCAGCGTCGCGTTGAACGCACCGTCCACGTCGAAACTTTGCTGCATGACCGTGGTCTGGCCCTTGTTGCCATCCATCTCGGCCACGTTGTTGGTCGAACTGCCACCGAGATAGGCGGATTCGGTGTAGCTCGTCTCCAGATCGGTGCCGCTCCACCCCGCGGAACCGGCACTGAACGTGCCGTTGGTGATGAAGGTCGTCCCAATCGGCGCGCCACTGCCGCCATAGATGACATCATTGCCGCCATTGCCCAGAATTGAGTCGGCGCCAACGCCGCCATCCAGCGTGTCGTTGGTATTGCCGCCGCTGATCGTATCGCTGCCGATTCCGCCATAGGCCACGTCGCCGTTCGAGGCCAGCGTGTCATTGCCGATGCTGATGGAATCGTTGCCCGAACCGCCATAGACGGTGTCCGAACCGGCAGCGGTGGTGATGGTGTCATTGCCAGTGCCACCATAGATCAGGTCATTGTCGGCATTGCCGGTGCCCGAACCGATATAGGTATCGTCGCCCGCGTCCAGATTGATCGTGTCGGCACCGCCTGCTGCGACATTGCCCTTATATTCGTCGTAGACGGTGTCATTGCCGTCGCCCGCCGTAATGCTGTCGGCGCCAAGCCCGCCCATCAGCGTATCGGCCCCCGCGCCCCCGATCAGCGTGTCATTGCCTGCCCCGGCATCCACGTCGACGGCAAGCGTTGCGTTGCCAGCGTTCAGGCTGTCATTCAGCCCGGTCAGATTGAAATTCTCGATCTGGCTGAACGTCGCGGTGCTGGTGCCGTCCGAAATCGTTCCGGCCTCGGAGCCCGAAAAACTCACCGTCGCCCCAATGGTCAGGGTGCTGGCGTCAATCAGATCGCCGGTGGTTTCCGTGGTTTCGCCGCCGAGGATCGTGTCATTGCCGAAGACGCCGGTCAGGTCGAACCGGTCGTCACCCGCGCCGCCGGTCAGCGAATCTGCGCTGGTGCCGCCGTCGAGCGTGTCATTGTTGTTGCCGCCGTCCAGCGTGTCACTGCCGGTCCCGCCGAACAGCGAGTCGTTGCCGTCGCCGCCATAGAGCAGATCGTTATCCGCCGCCCCCCAGAGAGTGTTGGCACCCGTGTCCCCGGTCAGAGTGTCGGCAAGCGAGGAACCCATAAGGTTCTCGATCCCGGTCAGGGTGTCGCCCTGGGCGTCGCCGCCAATGCCCAGCCCGGTGGCAAGACTGACCGAAACCGCAGCACTAGATCCAGTGTAATCTGCCGTGTCGGTTCCGGTGCCGCCGTCCAGTGAATCGGCCCCTGCGCCGCCGTTCAGAACGTCATTGCCATCCTCGCCCAGCAGAGAGTCGTTGCCGGTGCCGCCGTAGAGAGTGTCGTTGCCAGCGCCGCCCGAGAGAAGGTCGTCGCCGCCTTGACCGTCGAGCACGTTTGCACCGCTGTCACCAGTGAGGCTGTCGGCACGAGCGGTGCCTGTGACATTCTCGAAGCCACTGATCACGTCGCCGTTCGATCCGGTGTTGGTGGCCAGGTTGACGCTGACGCCACTGGTGCCGTTCTTGAGCACGGAATAATCGAGCGTGTCCGTTCCGGCACCACCGAAGAGTAAGTCGGACTTTGCCCCACCACCGATCGTGTCATTGCCGTCGCCACCGTAAAGCGCGTCGCGACCGTTGCCGCCATAGAGGGCGTCGTCGCCGGCACCGCCATAGATGGTGTCGTCCTGCGAAGTGCCGGTGATCGTGTCGTTGCCGCTAGTGCCGGTGATGGTAGCCATTTTGCCCTGCCCAGAAGTCCACGCACCTCGCATAATCCCAAAAAACAGGGAAAATATGTCGGGTTCGCGGGATTTTCGGCCACGCTATGGATCGAATGTGGCGAAGGTAAGGCAGCAGCCGCATTCCGGCCACGGTCCTAGAACACGCTGGGGTTGGGCAGTGGAATCCCGGAACCGCCAAAGATGAAAAAGGGGGCCGAAGCCCCCCTGTTCCTTAGCCGCCACCCCGAAGCGCCGCGACATGCGGCATGCCTATCTCGTAATCAGCAAGGCCTCGTGGCGCTTCAGCGTGCGGCGTGCCGCGCTATAGTTCTCCAGCCCCGCCTCGGTCTTCAACTCCGGGAACAGGTCATAGATTTCAGAGCGTTGCGCGTTGCCCATCCCCTTCAGCGTGTAGTCGCCGGGCTGGAAACTTTCGGTCCAGGCGCCGTTTGACAGCACGACCTCGTGGCGGTCGCACATGAAGTGGATATAGCACGCGCCCGCCGCATCCACCGAATGCACGCCCTTGCCCGCCACCAGATGCTTGGCCGCAACCAGCACCTCATGCTCGTCGAAATACAGCGCGGTGCGGTCATTGGCGACCAGCAGGCGGTGGTTCGGCGACACCAGCATGTCACGTTCCGGCAGACCGTTGCCCAAGGCCCCCTGCCCGATCAGCACCGGCTTCAGATGCGGAGCCGAGGCCAGATCGTTCCAGGTCAGTTCGCGCCGCCCGAGCCAGCGGATCTCCTGCATCCCGTTGTCGCGGGTGATGATCTTGTCACCCACCGCCAGGTCTTCCACCGCCACTTCGCCGCGCGGGGTGGCGATCAGGGTGCCGGGGGTAAAGCAGGGGATGACATTCTCGATGTTCTGGAAGGTCAGCGATCCGGTGATGGCATGGCTGGTCGGGTCCAGGAAATTGACCACACCGTTTTCCGGGTTGCTTGGGTCGTAGACGATCTTGAACGGCCCGGTTCCGGTCAGGTCCAGCGTGTCGTGATCATTGCCGCCCTCGCCGCCATCGGCAGAATCGCCGGCACTGCCGCCGACGAACAGGTCACGGTCATCGCCGCCATACAGCGAATCCGCGCCCTGACCGCCGGTGATGTTGTCATTGCCGGTGCCACCGTAGACCTGGTCATTGTCGATGCCGCCATCCAGCGCATCATTGCCCGCGTCACCAAACAGCGTGTCGTTGTCGTCCATGCCGAAGATGGTGTCGTTGCCATCGCCGCCGTGGATGCTGTCCAGCCCGTTGTTGGGCGCGAGGTCAGTTGCATCGGGAATGTTCACCGCATCCGGCACGCCGGGACCATAACCGCCATAGATCAGGTCATTGCCCGCGCCGCCGTCGATGCTGTCAGCACCCTCGGCCCCGACAATCGTGTCATTGCCGTCGCCACCCGACACGGTGTCGTTGTCAACGCCCGCGTCAATCGAGTCATTGCCGCTGCCGCCGTCGATCCAGTCGCGGTCATCGCCGGTGCGGATCGTATCTTCGCCCGCGCCGCCGTAGACGGTGTCCTTGTCGTCGTTCGGATCGCTGTCCGCCGGGTAGAGGCCCGGATAGCCGATATCCGGCGCTTGCAGGCTGCCCGAGGTGTCGATCAGGTCATGGTTATCGCCGCCATAGGCCAGATCACTGCCGTTGCCGCCGTAAATCGCATCATTACCGGCATCGCCCGAAACCGTGTCATTTCCGGTGCCGCCATAGATCAGATCCTGATCATGGCCACCATAGATCAGGTCGCTGCCGCCCATGCCAGTGATGGTGTCGTTGCCGGCATTGCCCCAGAACTGGTTGGTAAAGGTATCACCAGCACCCGTGCCCTGCTGGTCGTACCCGGTCAGACTGTCGGCGTAAGCCGAGCCGATCACGCCGTCGATCCCGCCCGATATGTTGTCATTGGCCGCATCGCCGCCCGACAGAACGCTGGTCGTCAGGTTGACACTGACCGGCCCGGCAGAGGCCGAATAGTCCAGATTGTCCTGACCGGTGCCGCCGTCAAAGGTATCCGCACCGACGCCACCGACAAAGCGGTCGTCGCCCGCACCACCATAGGACACATTGTTGCCCGCGTCGCCGCTCAGCACGTCGTTGCCCGCATCGCCGTACAGCGTATCGTTGCCGTCATGTCCCGACAGGCTGTCGTTGCCGGTGCCGCCGAACACCTTGTCATTGCCCATACCCGCCAGCACCGTGTCATCGCCGGCCCCGGCAAGCACGCAATCGTCCTGCTTGGCCGCGTCCGGCAAAATGGCATCGTTGTGGTCGATCTTGTCGCCCTCGGGATCGCCGGTGTAATTGTAGTCGATCAGGTCGTTGCCCGCCGTGCCCTCGACGTAACCGTCCAGTCGCGGCTGGCACTGGTTGCCTTTGTTGTCATACCAGTTGCCGTCGCTGCGCAGCGACACGCTGTCTGCATCAACGTCGCGCTGGTTGCCATTGGCATCGTTGTAAAAATAGGATCGTGCCATGTCAGGCCCCCTCAAATCCGCGGAGCGTGCGCGACGGGAATGCGGTCCTTGCGGCATCGGTCGGCGCGGCTGAGTGCGTTCCGGCAACCGCTGCCGCAAGTTTCAAGGTTCCGTCCGTCGTCCGCATCGTCACATCCCGTCGCATGTCCGGGGCCGGAGCCCCATTCGATTTCCAAAGGCGGCAAGCCGCCCCCGCAACCCTGGCAGTTCCCGGCACACCTTGCGGAATGTCAGAAACGACCGGCCACAAATGTGGCCGCGCCAGATGCCGGACTGTCGTGATGGTTGCGTTGCGCTGGAGACGACCATGACCCAGCCAAAACGGAGGATTCCGTCCCGGCAAACCGCAAGGCGCAGCGCCCCGCTTGGACCCACAGTTACAACTCTTTCCCGCACCCACAGATGCCACACCACTCACAGACCGCCCCCACGGCCTTGTCCTGCAAACTCAGGACACCTTCTAGTTACCGGGCGTTACGTCTGGCGCAAAGGGGAAATTGGGCAGGATCATGTCAACCTTGCGGCGGCCCGATAGGTCTGCGGCAGACTGCAAAATCCGGCTTTTAACCTCGGGTTGAACCCGGTTTCGAGATCAGAAACAATGATCCGGGCCTCAAACTGGCGTTTCCCTGCAATACCGCCACATTGGCACGGAAAACTACTGTGAGTGCGGTTGGATTGCCTGCCAATCCACAACAATCGCGGGCTTAACCATCCCGCAAAATTCCCGCCGCATTTTTGCCAACATCGGCAGCGCGGCGTTTCACTTTCGGCATCAATTTCGGAAAATCCACATGATCTTTGCCTGTTAACACTTTGTAAGGATTAACTTTGCCCGAATCGCCCCAAGGCTCCGCCGCATCTTTGTCGTGAATTCGCCGCAATCCCACCCGACCCGGGCCGGGCGACAGTCACGCGATCCTGCAAGACAATTGGTGCCCGAGGTCGGACTCGAACCGACATGCCTCGCGGCGGAGGATTTTGAGTCCTCTGCGTCTACCATTCCACCACTCGGGCCACCTTCGCGCTAC
>JAYUGA010000121.1:0-1993 GCA_043738565.1 Rhodobacterales bacterium | reverse complement strand
GCGACGCCCAGTCGGGCCCCTCGTCGTCCGGCAGTCTGGCAGCCCGCTTTGGCATCCCGCCCTTCTCGATCCTCGATGCCCGCAAGGGCTGGTGGCAGGATCGCAAGCGCGCCTGGCTGGACATCGGTATCCGCTCCGAACTCGGCCGCGGCGAGGGTGATCGCGCCTGCCCCGGCGGCAGTCCGATGCCGGGCAACGGTTCGCGCAAAGATTATAAGCCCGGTGCCGCCAAGGCGTTCAATGACGGTGCGGTCCTCGGCGGCGGCGGGCTCGCCGATCAGGTCGCCAAGGCTGCCACCGCCCGCCGCCAGAAAAAGGAGGCCGCCCATGGCTAAGTTTCCCGCCCGCACTTTTGGCCAGGACCTGATGCGCGGCGAGCATGTGGTCGGCGGCGACAAGACCAATGGCGGCGTGCTGATGCCGTCGCATTCGTCGGGCGACCCAAGCTTTTATGCCAAGAAGCGCGCCAAAGAGGCTGAACTGGGCCACGAATTGACCACCGAGGCTTTTCTTGCCGATCATTACCAAGCCTCCGATGCTCCAACGGCCTCCGGCACGTCGATCTTCGATCCGGTCCTGTGCGAAATCGCCTATCGCTGGTTCTGCCCGCAGGGCGGCACGGTCCTCGATCCCTTCGCGGGCGGTTCCGTGCGCGGCATCGTCGCGTCCCAGCTTGGCCGGGCCTACGTCGGCATCGAACTCCGCGCTGAGCAGGTCGCCGCCAACCGGGCTCAAGCCGCGCTGGGCGCAGACCCAGCCCCCCAGTGGATCACCGGCGACAGCCGCGACATCGCCACGCTGGCGAAGTCTGTGGATGCCGACCTGATCTTCAGTTGCCCGCCCTATTGGAATCTCGAGGTCTACTCTGACGATCCGGCCGATCTCTCCACTCTGGGCAAGGACGCCTTCTTCGATGCCTACGCCCGGATCATCGCCGGTGCGGTGTCCCGTCTGCGCAGCGATCGCTTCGCCGTCTGGGTGATCGGCGATGTCCGCGATGCTGGCGGGTTCTTCGTCAACTTGCCCGGCAAGACGGTCGAGGCGTTCGAAGCCGCAGGCGCCCGGTTCTACAACGATGCCATCCTCGTCACCGCCGTCGGTTCGTTACCCATCCGTGCCGGGCGGCAATTCGAGGCCTCGCGCAAGCTGGGCCGCACCCATCAGAATGTGCTGGTGTTCTGCAAGGGCGACCCCAAGCGCGCCACCGAGGCTATTGGGCAGGTGGAATTCGGTGAGATTGGCGAGGCAGACGGCACCACCGACGAGGCACCCCAAGAATGACCGCGCCCATTGTTCAAACCCATTCGGGGATCTGGGTGGTCCGCGATGACCTGCACCCCGGCGGCACCAAGGCTCGCTTCATCGGCAAGGTGTTCGATGGCGTGCAGGAAGCCGTCTATGCCAGCCCGCCCGAGGGCGGCGCCCAGACCGCCCTGGCCCATGTCGCCAAGGCGCTGGGCAAGAAAGCCACGATCTTCGTGGCTCAGCGCGCCAAACCCCACGCCCGAACGCTGGAAGCCGCCCGCCTCGGTGCCAAGGTGGTGCCGGTGTCGCCGGGATATCTCACGGTCGTGCAAAGCCGGGCGAAGCCATACTGCCGCGACACCGGGGCATCGCTGATCCCATTCGGGGCAGACATACCTGGTGGCATTGAGGCAATCGCCGCCGCAGCCCGGTTGACCGGTCTTGAGCCGGACGAGGTTTGGTGCGCCGCAGGTTCTGGCGTGTTGGCGCGCGGGCTGGCGCTGGCCTGGCCGAAAGCCCGGCGGCATGTCGTGCAGATCGGACGGGAACTTGCGCCGAAAGATGTCGCTGGCGCACGAACTCACGTCTATCCCCGGGCCTTCGGACAGGTGGCGATCATGGGCGCACCCTTCCCGGCAGACCCGCATTATGACGCGAAGGCGTGGGAGTTGTGCATCGCAATGCATGGTCCGGGACGAGTACTAATTTGGAATGTGGCGCCGCTGCCGAGGGCGTAGCGCTTCACAAA
>JAYUGA010000120.1:0-15109 GCA_043738565.1 Rhodobacterales bacterium | reverse complement strand
CCCCGAACGAGGGTCAGGAACCGCAGCCAAAACCTCCAGCAATGACGCCATGCCCACCGCCATTGGTGCACACGACCAGAATCGATCTCAACCAATTCGCCACTCATCTTCCCAAATGCGATTCCCCTGGTTGCCGCTCACTTGTGCTGCGCAAAGATCCTGTCGCGGATTCCTCAATCGTATAGGCGATCCGCCAGATGCTGACATGGTTGCTGCCGCCATTGTCGTTTTGGCCAGCGGGCACCACCGGCCCTGTTGCAGGGCCACATAGTTGATCGGGCTGCCCTCGGCCGCCATCATCTGAACGGCGCTGGCAAACTCGTCGGGCGTCGAAAGCCCGCTCCACACCGCACGGGAGACTTTGGCGCCAAGTTTTTCCAGTGCTGTCGTGATTTCGTTCTCGCCGGGATAGGCTTTCAGGCCGCCTTCTGGCACCACGATCCACAGCTTGTCATTGGTCAAGTGTACCACTTTGGTCACATCCCATTGTCGAGCCACGATGAACGAGGCGGCAAAGAGGTCGGGATATTTGATGTCCATCGCAATCGACATCATCGCGCCGCCCGATTGGCCCGTTGTGTAAAGTCGGTTGCGGTCGATGCTGTATTGGTCGGCCAGTTGGTTGGTGCAAGGCGTTTCCGTCGCAAAAAACTCAGCGCGGGGATTTGGCCTTGCCGCGCAAATAGACCTCCCACAAATCCGGTCGCCGTTCGCGGGTGATCGCCTCGGCCTGAGCCCGCCGCCACTTGGCAATCTCGCCATGATGCCCCGATTGCAGCACCGCCGGAATCTCCAGCCCCTCCCAGACCACAGGACGGGTGAACTGCGGAAACTCCAAGAGCCCGGCCGAAAAACTCTCCTCCTCGGTCGAGGCCTGATTGCCCAGCACCTCCGGCAGCAGCCGCACCGTCGCGTCCAGCATTGCCTGCGCCGCAAGCTCGCCGCCGGTCAGCACGAAATCCCCCAAAGACACTTCTTCGATCCGGTGATGATCCAGCACCCGCTGATCCACCCCTTCGAACCGCCCGCACAGCAGCGTCACTCCGGCCCGGTGCGACCACTGCCGCGCCACCCCCTGATCAAACCGCCGCCCCCGTGGCGACAGATAGACCACCGGCCAGTTTGCCCCCACTGCCGCCTGGACCAACGCCCGGTCCAGCACATCCGCCCGCAGCACCATCCCGGCACCACCGCCCGCCGGCGTGTCATCGACATTGCGATGCCTGCCTTCGCCAAAGCTCCGCAGATCAATCGTATCCAGCCGCCACAACCCCTGATCCAGCGCCTTTCCGGTCAGGCTGAGCCCCAGCACCCCGGGAAACGCCTCCGGGAACAGCGTAATCACCCGCGCCGCCCACGCCCCCTTGACCTGCCGCGGTTCCATCAGATCGCGCGGCACCGCACTCGCCTGAATGCTTAGGCGACCATGCGATTTCAGCTTGGGTTCATCACTCATGCCAAGGCACCCGACCAGACCATTCCAACTTGCCTAAAATTTCGCATCACTTTGGCCCAAATATCCCACGGGGGTGCGGGGGTGTGAAACCCCCGCCGACATCGGCCACAAGCACTGACCGTTCCAACTAAATGCAACATCATCCGAACGGACTACATTTCGGCGCACCGCCGCCGTGCCCCGCCGCAGAACCGCCGCCAGCCGGGTCAGCGCCATCGCCGCCGCAGCCTCGCCAACCGCTGTCGCTGCGCGCTGGACCTGGCCCAGCGCCGGGCAATCCACCGCCAGATCCGCCGCCACCTCCGAATCCCAGATCAGCCTCGACAAAGGCACCGACAGGAACGCCAGCGCCACCGGCAAAAACCACGGCAAACCCGGCTTGACCCCCAGCACCCCGCCGATCCCGCGGCCGATCGCAAAACATACCACCACCAGCAACACCTGCGTCGCCACCACGGAGGCCAGCGGCACCAGCGCCTCCGACCGTGACAGGTCCGCCAGCCGGGCGGGCCACAGCTGCGGCCGCAGGATCACGCTCCTCAACAGGTAGATCACGGCAAAGACGGCAACCTGGTCCCAGCCCTGCCCCATCAGCCCCGCCAGCAGCGGCCCGAGATACAGCAAAGCGGTTGCCGCCCGTAGCAATCGCAAGCGATTGTGCATCACGCCGCCTCCCACGCAATCGGCAGCAGTTTGAACCTTGCCGTGGCCCTAGTCCAGCCCCTCTGGCAAATCCACCACGATCCGCCCGGCCTTCAGATCGACCGTCGGCACCGCCGCGCGGGTAAAGGGCAGCAGCAGGGTCTGCTTCAACCCCGGCCCGTAGATTTCGATCAGATCGCCCGCGCCGTGGTTATGCACCGCCCGCACCTGCCCGACCAGCACGCCGCCACTGTCGCGCACCTCCAGCCCGATCAGATCGGCATGGTAGAATTCTTCATCCGGCAGGGGCGGCAAACGGCCCCGGTCGGCGAACAACCCGACGCCTTTCAGCGCATCCGCCTGTTCCTTGGTCGCCACGCCCGACAGCCGCGCCCCCAGCCCGCCCGCCACCGGTCGGGTCAGCTTCACGGTAAAACTGCGCTGGCCATCCTCGGTGTACAACGGCCCATAAGTCGCCAAAGCTTCGGGATCGGCGCAGAAACTTTTCAGCCGCACCTCTCCGCTGACCCCGAAAGACCCGGCAATCGCGCCGACGCAGATACGGTCAGGATCAGACATCCGGGCGGCCCCTTGCAATGGTTGGCGGGCCGGCCAAGGCCCGCCACGATGACTTACTCAGCAGCGGCAGGCGCTTCGGCGGCGGCGGCTTTCTTCTTGGCCAGTTCCGCCATGCGCTTGCCCGGCAAAGCGGCCTTGGGGTTGTTGCGCACCTTCTTCGGCAACACGCCGACGGCTTCCAGCATGCGCGCCAATCGGTCGGTCGGCTGCGCGCCCTGGGACAGCCAATGCTTGATCCGCTCCAGATCCATCTTGATGCGGTTCTCGTTGTCCTTGGCCAGCATCGGGTCATAGGTGCCCAGCTTTTCAAGGAAGCGGCCATCGCGCGGGTTGCGGCTGTCGGTGGCAACGATGGAATAGTGCGGGCGCTTTTTGGAACCGCCACGCGCCAGACGGATTTTCATGGACATGAGTTTAGTCTCCTTGGGTAGGGTGCGTGATCTCACGCACCTATGGGTTATTTCTGTAGCTTCTCGTGATGCCTGATGACTTCGGAAATGATGAAGGTCAGGAATTTCTTGGCAAGCGCAGGGTCAAGGTCGGCTTCCAGCGCCAGTTGCCCCAACCGCGCCATCTGGTTGGCCTCGCGGTCAGGATCAGACGGCGGCAGGTCGTGTTCGGCCTTCAGCCGCCCCACCGCCTGGGTGCTCTTGAACCGTTCGGCCAGAGTGTAGACCAGAATGGCATCCAGCCGGTCGATGCTTTCGCGGTGTTCTTTCAGCAGGGTGGCGGCGCGGGCGCTATCACTCATGGCATCTCCTCCGGCACGGGGTGGCGGTAGACCAGACAGGCATCCTTACCCGGCGGAAAAGCAGCGCAGGGGTCATGCCGCGCCCCCAGCCGTTCGGCCAGCCGGATCGAGCGGTAATTTGTCGGTGCCACATAAGACACCGCACTGGCCCAGCCGAGCCGGGTCAGCGCATCCGCCCGCGCCGCCACAGCGGCCTCAAAGGCAATGCCGCAGCCCTCGCAGGCCTCGTCCCAGATCATCCAGCCAATTTCCGCCTCGGGCCAGTCGCCGGGATACCACGGCCCGATCATGCCCAAAGCCCGGTCCTCGCCCTTGGCGGTCACAACCCACATGCCAAAGCCCCGGATCGCCCAGTGCCCAGTCAGCTCGGCAAAGATGCGCCAGGCCCGGCCCAGATCCGACGGCCCGCCAATCGTCCGCGCCCGGTCCGACATGAAAAACCCGCGCGCCGCCTCCCAATCACCGGGCACCGGGGCGCGCAAGCGCAGCTGTTCGGTTTCGATTACGAGAGGTTTGGGCAAGAACGTCATGCCGCCACCTGCGCATAATGACGGTAAATCCGCACCGGCGGCGGATAGCGGCAGGGTGCCGCATCATCCGCCGCCGCACCCATGCGTTCGCAAAGCCGATGTGAACGGTGGTTGTCGGGACCGGTATAGCTGACCGCAGTGCGATAAGACGTTGCGGCAAAGAACCGGTCCCGCGATGCCACAGCCGCCTCCAGCGCAATCCCCCGGCCTTCCAGCGCGGCGTCCCACAGACTCCTGCCCAGTTCCGGCTCCGGGTGCGTCACCGGATCGAACGGCCCGATCAGATCGATAATATTCTCCGACCCCTTGAACGTCACCGCCAACAAGCTGAACCCGTGCTTGGCCCATTGCGCCCGCAGATCATCAAACTCGATGCGGGTTTCCGCCGCCGTCCACCGCCCGTCCATCAAATCCGACCGGTCTGACGCCCAGAACCCCACGCAAGCCACGAAATCCCGCTCTTGCGGCAACCGCAGCACCAGCCGCGCCGTGGTCAGGGTCTGGGTGATCATGCCACAACCCCCGCAACCAGATTTTTCGCACGAAAAATCGTCGCTGCCGAAAAATTTTCGGCGAAAATTTTTGGGCGCAGCACCGAAGTCATTTCTTCTTCATCAGCCCCGACAGCCCGCTCGGCAGGCCCATCTTGCCCATCCCCGGAAAGCCGCCACCCATGCCGCCCATACCTTGCTGCATCGCCTTCGACGCCGCTTCCAGCTGGGCCGGGTCCATGTTCTTCAGGTCGGGCATGCCATCGCCGGCGCCGCCAGACTTGCCACCCATCATCTGCTTGATGGCCTGTTTCATCATGCCACCCTTGCCCATTTTCTTCATCATCTCGGCCATCTGCTGATGCTGCTTCAACAGCTTGTTCAGCTCGGAAACCTCCATCCCCGCACCTCTGGCGATCCGCTTCTTGCGGCTGGCTTGCAGCATGTCGGGGTTGGCGCGTTCCTTCTTGGTCATCGACTGGATCAGGGCGATCTGCCGCTTCAGCATGCGGTCGTCAAACCCGGCCTTTTCCGCCGCCTTGGCCACGCCGCCCATCCCCGGCAGCATCCCCATAATGCTCTGCATGCCGCCCATTTTCAGCATCTGTTCCAACTGGCCGCGCAGGTCGTTCATATTGAACAGGCCCTTGCTGAACCGCCGCGCCATCCGCTCGGCCTGCTCGGCTTCAAAGGTCTCCCGCGCCTTCTCGACCAAGGCGACAATGTCGCCCATCCCCAGAATGCGGCCCGCAACCCGCTCGGCCTCAAAGGTCTCCAGCGCGTCCATCTTCTCGCCCAGACCGACAAACCTGATCGGCTTGCCGGTGACGGCGCGCATCGACAAGGCCGCACCGCCGCGCCCGTCGCCGTCCATCCGGGTGAGGACAACACCGGTGATGCCGACCTTGCCGTCAAACTCGGCGGCCACGTTCACCGCGTCCTGCCCGGTCAGACCATCGACGACCAGCAGCACTTCCCGAGGCTGCGCGATATCCCGCACCGCCTGCACTTCATCCATCAGCACTTCGTCGATGTGCAACCGGCCTGCGGTATCGAGGAACAGCACATCATAGCCGCCCATCGCCGCCTGGGTCTTGGCCCGCCGCGCGATCTGCACCACCGTCTCGCCCTTGACGATTGGCAGACAATCCACGCCGACCTGCCCGGCCAGAATCTGCAACTGCTCCATCGCGGCAGGCCGGTTGGTGTCCAAGGACGCCAGCAACACCCGCTTGCCGTTGCGTTCCTTGAACCGCTTGGCCAGCTTGGCCGTGGTCGTCGTCTTGCCCGAGCCCTGCAAACCGACCATCAAAATCGCCGACGGCGGGTTGTCGATCTTCAAAGCCTCGGGTTCGTCATCCCCCGCCAGCACCCGCACCAGTTCGTCATGAACGATCTTGACGACCTGCTGCCCCGGCGTCACCGACTTGGTGACCGCTTGGCCCGCCGCCTTGGCCTTGACCGCCTTGACGAAATCCCGCGCCACCGCCAGCGATACATCCGCCTCCAGCAATGCCGTCCGCACCTCGCGCAGCGCCGCATCCACGTCCGCTTCGGACAGCGCACCCTGCTTGGTCAAACGGTCGAAAACGCCGCCCAGGCGATCGGAAAGGTTCTCGAACATGGCTCACTCCTTGGTCAAAACCCCGATATGGGGCGCGGGCGGCGTTCCCCAAGGCCAATAGGCAACGACACCTGTGGGCGCAACGCGCTGACAGATGGCGATCCCGGCCTAAGCCTCGGGACCGGAAGCAGGCGGCTTCCGGGGAATTCAGCGGCGCGGATACGCCCACACCCGGACAGAGTCAAGCCCGGGCACCGCATTTCCCCCACTTGGTCCCAATCGAACGATTTCCAAACCCTAGTTCAAATTCCCCATTCATTTGCTCGCAAATATCCCACGGGGCGATGAGCGCCCGAAAAATCTTCCGGTGGAAGATTTTTGGCGAAGAGCGCCGCGCACGCTTGCGCGGCTGAGGGGGGTGTGAACCCCCCCGGCGCTGGTCAAGCATCCCGCCGCCAAACCTCAACGCTGCAACTGTGCGCGGTTCGCATACAGCGTCAGCAGCGCCAGCACGCCCAGCAGCATGGCGCCCGCACTGGTGGCCATGCCCAGAATGAATGCATGGGCGATCAGCGCCCCCACCGTCACGCAGACCATCAGCCCCGCCGCATAGGCGGTATGGCCCGGCACCCAGATCAGAATCGCCGAGCCGACCTCGATGATCCCGGTCACATAGCGGAACCACTGACCCACCCCGATCAGCGCAAACTCATTGACCAGCATCTGCACGCCCAGCAGCTTGGCCAGCCCCGCTGCGGCAAAGGCCAGCGTCAGAAACACCCTGACCGCCAGCACTGCCCATTTCTTCGTCACGTCACTCATTCCGGCTCTCCTGCGGACCGCTGCTTTTGCGGCATTATGCTGCTTGCTCACATCTGCACAATCGGGCAAAAATGGCAGCTCAATGTTCGGGAATGCACAGAGATGATGGTCGATACCTGGGACGAAATCCGCACCGCTTTCCAGGTCGCCCGGCTGGGCACCGTGTCAGGTGCCGCCGAGGTGCTGGGCGTCCACCATGCCACGGTGATCCGCCACATCGACGCTTTGGAAAAGCGCCTTAGCACCAAACTGTTCCAGCGCCATGCCCGCGGCTATACGCCCACCGAATCCGGGCGCGAATTGCTCAAGGTCGCCCAGACCACCGAGGAACAGTTCGGCCAGCTGATCAGCCGCATCAAGGGCCAGGGCGAGACCGTGACCGGCGAACTGGTCGTCACCTCGGTCACCGGCATCGCCCGCGTCCTGACCCCGGTGTTTGCCGCCTATCAGGACGCCTACCCCGAGGTGACGATCCGCTTTCTGTCCGACATGCGCTTGTTCCGGCTGGACTATGGCGAGGCGCATGTGGCGATCCGGGCTGGCGGCACCCCGCAAGAGCCTGACAATGTGGTGCAGCCGCTGGTACGGATGCAAATGGGGCTGTACGCCTCGGCAAACTATGTCCAGCGCCACGGCAGGCCCTCGGGCCCGGTCGATTTTCCCAATCATCGCTTTATCGGCCCTGACACATCCGAACCCCGTGCCGCATTCCACCGCTGGCTGCGCGACCATGTCCCACAGGAGGCGGTAAAATACCGCATGATCGAACAGGCCGCCAATGACGAGGCGATTCGCGCGGGCCTTGGCATCGGCTTCATGGACGCCCGCTCGGCCCGCGCAGAGACCGGGCTGGTCGAGATCATGCCCCCGATCCCCGAATGGGATTCGGCGCTGTGGATCGTCACCCATGTCGATCTGCACCGTACGCTCAAGGTGCAAAGTTTCCTGACCATCCTGAAACAGCACGCCCAAGGCTGGAGCTGCTCGTAAGCCCGGCCAATCCGGCTTTCCGCCTGGGGCCTGACGTGCTACGGCGGGCGCATGAACCCGATCCCCACCAAAGACCAGATCCGCCAGTGGCTCGCCGACAATCCCACCCTGACTGCCAAGCGCGACATCGCCAAGGCTTTCGGGGTCAAGGGCGACGCCCGCATCGACCTGAAACGCCTGCTGCGCGAACTGGAGGCCGAAGGCGATGTCGAGAAAACCGCGCGTCGGTATCGTGAACCTGGGGCGCTGCCGCCGGTCGCGGTGTTGCAGGTGCTGGCACCGGATGGCAATGGCGATCTGTTTGCCCGGCCGCTGGAAGAAGGGGTCGATGACAGTTTCCGCATCCTGATCACACCGCAAAAGGGCGATCCGGCCTTGGGCGCGGGGATGCGCATTCTGGCGCGTCTGACCAAGGTGGCGGCGGAGGATCATGGCTATGAGGCGCGGCTGATCCGCGCGCTCGGGGCCAATCCGTTGAAAGTTCTGGGGATTTTCCGCGAAGGTGCCGAGGGCGGGCGCATTCTGCCGATCGACAAGGGATCGGACAAGGAATGGCGGGTTGGCCGCGATTTCACCGGCGGGGCCAGGGATGGCGAACTGGTCGAGGGCGAGTTGGTCGGCAAGCGCCAGATGGGTCTGCCGCAGGCGCGGATCACGGCGCGACTGGGCGACCCTTCGGGGGCCAAAGCCGTCAGTCTGATCGCCATTCACCAGCACGGCATCCCGGACCAGTTTCCGGATGCGGTGATTGCCGAGGCTGACAAGGGCGTGATTGCCCCCTTGGGCCAGCGCGAGGATTTGCGTGGCGTCGCCCTCGTCACCATCGACCCGGTCGATGCCCGCGACCGTGACGACGCGATTTATGCCGAGGCCGACAGCGATCCGCGCAACGCAGGTGGTCATATCCTGTGGGTCGCCATTGCCGATGTCGCCCACTATGTCCGCCCCGGCTCGGCCTTGGACCGCGAGGCGCGCAAACGCGGCAATTCCAGCTATTTCCCCGACCGGGTGGTGCCGATGCTGCCCGATATCCTGTCGGGCGATCTGTGTTCCCTGCACGAGCATGTCGACCGCGCCTGCATGGCGGTGCGGATGGTGCTGGACGGTCAGGGCCGCAAGCTGAGCCACCGCTTCACCCGCGGGCTGATGCGGTCGCGCGGGTCGCTGAACTACGGCCAGGTGCAGATCGCGATGGACGGCGCTCCGGATGCCGCAACCGGGCCGCTGATGGATGGCGTGATCCGGCCCCTGTATGCCGCCTACGAGGCGCTGAAACTGGCGCGGGCGGCGCGGCAGCCGCTTGATCTCGACCTGCCGGAACGCAAGATTGTGCTGTCCGACGACGGCCATGTGATGTCAGTGGCCTTTGCCGAACGGTTCGAGGCGCATAAGCTGATCGAGGAATTCATGGTCCTCGCCAACGTCGCCGCCGCCGAGGAACTGATGCGCCTGAAGCGGCCCCTGCTGTTCCGGGTGCATGAGGAACCAAGCCCGGAAAAGCTGAATTCCCTGCGCGAAGTTGCCGAGGCGTCGGGCTTCACCTTGGCCAAGGGTCAGGTCTTGACCACCGCACACCTCAACCGGCTTTTGGCACAGGCGGAAGGTAGCGAGTTCGACGAACTCTTGAACATCTCTACCCTGCGCTCGATGACCCAGGCCTATTACAACCCGCAGAATTTTGGCCATTTCGGGCTGGCCTTGCGGAGCTACGCCCATTTCACCTCGCCGATCCGGCGCTATTCCGACCTGATCGTGCACCGCGCCCTGATCGCGGGGCACGGCTGGGGCGATGACGGGCTTTCCGCCTGGGATGTCGAAAACCTCGACGAAACCGCCAAACTGATTTCGGACACCGAACGCCGCTCGATGATGGCCGAACGCGATACGTCCGACCGCTATCTCGCCGCCTATCTGGCGGACCGGGTGGGCGCCGAATTTACCGGGCGCATCTCGGGCGTGCAAAGGTTCGGCCTGTTCGTCAAGCTCGACGAGACCGGCGCGGATGGGCTGGTGCCCATCCGTTCGGTGGGGCGCGAGTTTTTCCACTATGACGCGGATACGCAAACCCTGACCGGCTCTGATACTGGCCAAATCATCGGGATCGGGCAAAAGGTGCTGGTCAGGCTTGCCGAGGCGGTGCCGGTGACGGGCGGGCTGCTGCTTGATCTGTTGTCGCTGGAAGGTGCCACTTTGAAACAGGGCCGCGCCGGTGGTGGCAAATATGCGCCGCGCAAACCGGCACGGGACAAGGCCAAGGCAGATGCGATCAAGCGCAAGGTCACGCGCACCCGGCGCTGACGGGATGCAGATGACGGCCACGGGTTTCATGCGGTTCGGACTGGCGCTGATCTTTGCGGCTCTTGCACAACCGCTGATGGCCGAGCCGGTCAGCCGCATTCCGCGTCACGCCCAACCTACGGAGAATATCTTGCCGGAAACCGCCAGTGACGCCGGGTTGCAAAGCTGGATCGCCGGGTTCCGGGCGCGTGCCCTGGGCGAAGGGATAACGGCGCAGACCTTTGATGCGGCGATGTCGGGCGTGGCGTTTCTGCCCGTGGTGCTGAACCGCGACCTGCATCAGAACGAGTTCACCAAGACAATCTGGGATTACCTCGACAAAGCGGTGTCGGAGGACCGCATCGCTGCGGGGCAAAAGGCGCTGCTGGCGCAAAAAGCGCTGCTGGACCGGATCGAGGCGCAATATGGCGTGGACCGGCAGATCGTGGTGGCGATCTGGGGGCTGGAAAGCGCCTATGGTCAGGTGCGCGGCGATATCCCCACCGTCGGGGCGCTGGCAACCCTGGCCTATGCCAGCCGCCGGGCGAGGTTCTTTGAGGCGCAACTGGTTTGCGCCCTGCGCATCTTGCAGGCGGGCGACGTGACCCCGGCGCGGATGCAGGGGTCCTGGGCCGGGGCGATGGGCCATACCCAGTTCATGCCGTCGAGCTATCTGGACCTTGCGGTGGATTTCGACGGCGACGGGCGGCGCGACATCTGGGCCGATGATCCGAGCGATGCCTTGGCCTCGACCGCTGCCTTTCTGGGCCGCTGGGGTTGGCGCAAGGGGCAGCCGTGGGCTGTCGAAGTGGTGCTGCCTGCAGGCTTCGACTATGCGCAGGCGGGCGAGAAGGTCCATAAATCATCGGCAGATTGGGCGGCGCTTGGGGTGACAAGCGCCACAGCGACCGCCCTGCCCGACGCCGGCCCCGCCTCGGTGCTGCTGCCCGGTGGCGCCCGCGGGGCGGCTTTCCTGATCTTCCCGAATTTCCATGTTCTTGAACATTACAACACCGCCGATGCCTATGTGATCGGCGTTGGCCATCTGGGCGATCGTCTGCTGGGCAGGCCCGCCATTCAGGCAAACTGGCCCCGCGACCTGCGCGCCCTGACCTATGAGGAACGGGTGGAATTGCAAAGCCGTCTGACCAGCGCCGGGTTCAACGCCGGTGGCACCGATGGCCGGATCGGCCCGCTGACGATTGCGGCGATCCGGGCGTTTCAGACCTCGGTCGGCATGGTGCCGGATGGCTTCCCCGACCTTGACGCGCTGACCCGGCTGCGCTGACCGAAACCAGAGGCGATACTCTCCAGTTTCGGCCACGGCGAGGGCTGGCGATTTGGCATGGCCAATGTTGTTTCATTGCCTCCACATTGCCCTGCACCTGCCTGACACAGGCCACCCCTGCACTTCCACCTGCCCAAATTCCGTGCCAACCCGCTGATTTACTCAATGACAATCTCGTGAAAAGTGCAGGTTCAGACCAAAGGCCGTAGCCGCCCCTCGCAACTGCCCTCTATAGTTTCCCGACGATTCCAGCAGGGAGCCCGGAAATGAAATTTGTCACCAAGACCCTTATCGCAGGCCTGATCATGGCCGGCGGCATTGCTTTCGCCGAATCCAAAGCCACTGACCCCGATGTCAAAGCCCGCCAGAACCTGATGCAGTCCAATGGCGGCGCTGCCGGGGCACTGGGTGGCATGGCCAGCGGCAAAACCGCCTTCGACGCCACCGCTGCCGCCGCCGCCAAGGCCGCGCTGATCGCCAATGCCGCGGATATTCCGGTCAAGTTCAAAGCCAGCGCCACCGACCCGGAATCGCGTGCCAAGCCAGAGATCTGGGCAAGTTGGGACGATTTCGCCGCCAAAGCCGCCGACCTCGGCAAAGCGGCCACCGCGCTGGACGCGACCAGCCTTGAGGGCGTTCAGGCTGGCATGGCGGCGATCGGCGGGGCCTGCAAGGCCTGCCATACCACCTACAAGGCGTCCTGACCCTCGGTCACGGGCAACGCGGCCCCGGTGCAGACCGGGGCCGCCTCAGCCGCAACTCAGTTTCAAAATCAAGCCGCTGCCATCCACAGCCACATCCAGCCGGGTCGCACTGTACTCCATGGTCACCATCATGCCGGGCCGGATCACCCGCAAGGTTTTCCACGGGCCTGATGCGGGCAAGTCAGCCACGGGTCGCCCGACCAATGCCGCCAACCCGCCCGCGCCGCAATCCCCCACCAGAGCGGGCGGCACCAAAACAGGCGGCGGAACCGGTGCCGACACGCACCCCGCCAGCAACAGCGGCAAAAGTACGGCTGCAATCGCTTGTGCCATCGGGTCCTGCCTCTGTGGTTTCCACCGGCCAAGCCTGCACCCGCCGCCCTCCCCTGGCAACTCACCCCACCCGCCCCGCCCCTTAACCGGCCAAAATTCGCAACCTGCCCCCCGTCGCACGTTGCTATTTGCCCGGTCCTGTTCCAGCCTGCCGCCAGCCAATGGAAGGATTCCTCATGCGCACCCGTGCCGCCGTCGCCATCGCCGCAGGCCAACCCCTGCAAGTGATGGAAGTGAACCTCGCCGACCCCAAGCACGGCGAGGTTCTGGTCGAGATCAAGGCCACCGGCATTTGCCACACCGACGAATTCACCCTGTCCGGCGCCGACCCCGAAGGGCTGTTCCCCGCCATCCTCGGCCATGAAGGCGCGGGCGTCGTCGTAGCCATCGGCCCCGGCGTCACCACCCTGAAACCCGGCGATCACGTCATCCCGCTCTACACCCCGGAATGCCGCGAATGCCCGTCATGCCTCAGCCGCAAGACCAACCTCTGCACCGCCATCCGCGCGACGCAGGGCCAGGGCCTGCTGCCCGACGGCACCACAAGGTTTTCCATGCTGGATGGCACGCCGATCTTTCACTACATGGGTTGCTCGACCTTCGCCAACCACACGGTTGTGCCGGAAATCGCGCTGGCAAAAGTCCGCGACGATGCCCCCTTCGACAAGATCTGCTACATCGGCTGCGGCGTCACCACTGGCGTCGGTGCGGTGCTGAATACCGCCAATGTCGAGGCCGGGGCCAAGGCGGTGGTCTTCGGCCTTGGTGGCATCGGCCTGAACGTCATTCAGGGCCTGCGGCTGGCCGGGGCTGACATGATTGTCGGCGTCGATCTGAATGACGACAAGGAAGCCTGGGGCCGCCGGTTCGGGATGACCCATTTCATCAACCCGAAGAAACTCGAAGGCTCGGTCGTGCAGGCCATCGTTGACCTGACCAAGACGCCCTTCGACAAGATCGGCGGCGCGGATTACTCGTTCGACTGCACCGGCAATGTGAAAGTGATGCGCGACGCCCTGGAATGCACCCACCGCGGCTGGGGCCAGTCGATCATCATCGGCGTCGCCCCTGCGGGCGCCGTGATCGAAACCCGGCCCTTCCAACTGGTCACGGGCCGCATCTGGAAAGGCACCGCCTTTGGTGGCGCGCGTGGCCGTACCGACGTGCCCAAGATCGTCGACTGGTACATGTCCGGCAAGATCGAGATCGACCCGATGATCACCCATGTCCTGAAGCTGGAGGACATCAACCGGGGCTTCGACCTGATGCACTCCGGTGAATCCATTCGGGCGGTGGTGGTGTATTAACCCGTAAGGTGCGTCATATGACGCACCTTACCGCCGCCCGGCCTTGTCGGTGCCACTTTGATGACCGGAGACACCATGCCAAGCGACCCATTCCCCATCGCAGGCCGCGCCCCGCGCCTTGCCGTGCTGATCGACGCCGACAACGTCCCCGCCCGCCACGCGGCCGCGATCCTGGATGAAATCGCCAGCTTTGGCGAGCCATCGCTGCGCCGGGTCTACGGCGACTGGTCCTCGCAGGCGCTTGGCCACTGGAAGGATCAGGCCCGCGACCTTGGCCTTGTCATGCACCAGCAATCGGCCAATACCAAAGGCAAGAACGCCAGCGACATCGGCCTTGTCATCGACGCGATGGACATTCTGCACGCGGGCAAGGTCGATGGTTTCGTTCTGGTGTCGTCGGACAGCGATTTCACCCGTCTCGCTTCCCGCATCCGTGAGGACGGGTTGCAGGTGATCGGCATTGGTGAGACCAAGACGCCCGAATCGCTGCGCAAAGTCTGCAACCGCTTCGTGCTGATCGAAAACATCATCTCCGGCAGCGACGCCGCAGCAGAACCGAAACCCGGCAAGGCCGCAGAACCGGGCAAGGCCGAACCCGCGCAAACCGCCCAACCCACCAAGGAAGCCCCCGCAAAGGCCATCCCGCTGATTCGCGACGCGATGAAGAAGATCGACCCCGATCAGGACGACTATTCGCTGGGTCAACTCGGTCAGGTGATCACCCAGCTTCACCCCGATTTCGACCCCCGCACCTACGGCTCGGCCAAACTGTCCGACCTCTTGCGCAAAACCGGGCGGTTCGAGGTGTTTCAGGGCCAGAGCAACGCCATGAAAGTCCGCGACAAAGCCTGACTCCGGCCTGTCGCGCCCTTATTCCGCCGCCATAGCGACGCCCGGCTTGTCCAGCCGTTCGGGCGGCAGCAGCGAGCCGGGGACGACATCCCTGGCCGAAATGACGCAGTTGCGCCCGTTGGCTTTGGCCGCGTAAAGCGCCTCGCCCGCCGCGCGGATCACGTCTTGCGGCATGGCACCGTCGCCGGGATAGCCGGCGACGCCGACCGAAATGGTGATCTGCGGCAGGTTCTTGTCGCCGTAGCGCACCGTCAGTTCGGCGACGGCGGCACGGACTACTTCGGCCCGGGCCAGGGCGGTCTGGTGGTCAAGATCGGGCAGCATATGCATCTGCTCTTCGCCGCCCATGCGGCAGGCGACCTCGGAGCCATTGCACGAAGTGGCAAGCACCTCGCCCACGGCGCGCAGAACCACGTCACCGGCATCATGGCCGTGGTTGTCGTTGAAATTCTTGAAATGGTCGATGTCGATCGAGATGATCGAGAACGGCGCGGATTTGCGCGTCTCGATCCGGCGGCGCAGG
>JAYUGA010000119.1:0-15114 GCA_043738565.1 Rhodobacterales bacterium | reverse complement strand
CAGTGACGATCCAACCACCGCCGCTGCCCGCTTCTTTGTCAGGACGGGCAGCGGCTCTATCCTCGCAGATGAGCCAGCGAATTCATAAGACAAGCATGATGATGTTTGATAGAAACATCATCATGCTCTAGATTCTTGGTGGTCGCGTGATTGGTGTGGAAAACCGGATTCCACTTTTCCTCATCACGCTCTAAAAACGAGTAACGCCACCTCAGGTTGTTTGGTTCCCGGCATTCCGGGGTTCGGAAAAATTAATGCGTCGTGCGAAATCTCTGGAACCAAACGCCCGGTGAAACGTTGATCGCTGGGTAACACTGCCCCTTTTTTTCTCAGGAGCCATCGATCATGATCCGCATCCAAACCACCGGTGTCGTTGCCGCGATTGCAGCAACCATGCTGTTCGCGGCCTCGGCCGCACAGGCCGAAATGATGAAGTTTACCGCAACATTGACTGGAGCCGCCGCCGTGCCGGCGAATGACAGTGCGGCGACGGGGACCGCCGAGGTGACGCTTGATACCGAAGCGAAAACCGTTACCTGGACCTATGCCGACACCGGCCTGAGCGGCGACATGACAGCCTCGCATATCCATGGCCCCGCCAGCGCCACTGAATCCGCCGGGCCGGTCATCGACACGACGGCCGGGATGGAAGGCAGTGCCCCGATTACCGACGCACAGGTAGCCGAACTGATGGCCGGCATGTATTACCTCAATATCCACACGGAAAAATTTCCGGACGGCGAGATCCGCGGCCAGCTTGAGTTGGCGAAGTAAGCCCTGACTATTCTGCACGCGCCCTGCACCATCGGCGCGTGCAGACCGCCGGGAATACGGTCCCCGGTTGGTTTTCCCGGCCCGGCGTAGCCATCGATGCGCGGTTTGCCGGATACCAGCGGCAGAACCGGCCGCATTCAGTTTCGTCGGTGCATCGCTCACCCTGTCAAGATCGTCCTTGCAGCCCCGGCTTGGCTGCGAAAAAGGGACGCGAGCCGCAAAGTCAGGGCAAACGGTCCTGACCCGCATCAGCATACCCTTTCGCCCCGCTTTCGGTGGCGATGCGAATGACCAACCTCTGGTTGCGCGGTAGGGTAGGGTAACAGGATGTTGAAATTGAGGATTTTCCAATGAACAGGTTGTTTGGCGTGCGGACCGACGCCATTGAAACCCCGCCAAAAGCGGCCCGCTCGTGGCACACATTGGCGGCGGCAGAGGTTCTTGTGGCGTTGGAGACGAGCGCCGAGGGGCTGGACCCGCCAGAGGCCACCCGCCGTCTGAGCATCAATGGCCCGAACCAGTTGCCAGCCCCACCGCGCCCCCATCCGGTGCTACGGTTCCTCGCGCAATTCAACAATATGCTGATCTATTTCCTGCTGGCGGCGGCGGCGGCGGCGGGGTTTCTGGGCCACTTCGTCGATGCTGGGGTGATTGTTGCGGTGGTTGTGATCAACGCGGGCGTGGGATTTGTACAAGAGGGCAAGGCGGAACAGGCGCTGGACGCGATCCGTGACATGATCGCCCCGCATGCGACGGTGCTGCGCGGCGGCAAGCGCCACAAGACTGACGCGCGCGAGATTGTGACGGGTGATGTTGTGGTGGTGGAGGCGGGCGACAAGACCCCCGCCGACCTGCGGCTGATCCGGGCCCGCAATCTGCTGGCGGATGAAGCCATCCTGACCGGGGAATCGCTGCCTGCGGAAAAGACCGAGGCAGCGGTTGCGCTGGATGCGCCACTGGGGGACCGGGTCGGCATGCTTTATTCCGGCACACTAATTGCCACTGGCCAGGCTACGGGCATCGCGGTTTCAACGGGTAAAGATACCGAAATCGGCCGGATCGCCACGCTGATCGGGCAGGTGCAGAACCATACAACGCCGCTGCTGCGCCAGATCAATCAGTTCGGCAGGCTGGTCACCTGGTTTGCCATCGGCCTTGCCGGGTTGCTGTTCGCGTTTGCCATTCTGCTGCGCGGCTATCAATGGCCTGATGCGCTGTTGGTCGTGGTGGCGCTGGCCGTTGGTATCGTTCCCGAAGGATTGCCTGCGATCATTTCGATCACTCTGGCGATTGGCGTTCAGCGCATGGCGCGCCGAAATGCCGTGGTGCGCCGGTTGCCTGCGGTGGAAACGCTGGGGTCAACCTCCGTCATCTGTTCGGATAAGACCGGAACGCTGACCCGCAATGAGATGACCGCGCGCCGGATTGTGACGGCGGCGGCGGAATATCTGGTCGAAGGCGCAGGCTACGCGCCGGTGGGCCAGATTGCAGCGCTTGGTGTTGCGACGGCGGGTGCGCAAGCGGTGCAGGCCGACCTCATCCGCGCAGCCTTGCTGTGCAACGATGCGCAACTGGTCGAAAGCGCTGGTCAATGGAGCGTCCATGGCGACCCGATGGAAGGCGCACTGGTGACACTGGCGATGAAATCCGGCCTGCATCCTGAGACGGAGCGTAGCGCTTGGGTGCGTTTGGATGAAATCCCGTTCGACGCGCAGCACCGGTTCATGGCGACTTTGCACCGCAGCCGAGGCGGCGAGGTTTGGGTTTTCGTCAAGGGCGCACCAGAGCGGGTTTTGGAGATGTGCCAAACGCAGGCGGTGGGCGACGGCAAACCAGCTGATGCGCCGTATTGGCACGACCGCATTGCGGCGGCGGGCGGCAATGGCGAACGCGTGCTGGGCTTTGCCGCGATGCGCGTGGACCCTGCGACCGAGCGGTTGAGTTTCGCGGCGCTTGAGGAGGGGCCGCAATTCCTTGGGATCGTCGGCCTGATTGACCCACCCCGCCTCGAGGCGATTGCCGCGATTGCCGAATGCCGGTCAGCGGGGATCGCGGTTAAGATGATCACCGGCGATCATGCGGGCACCGCCGGGGCCATCGCGCGGCAACTGAACCTCGCCGACAATCCGCAGGTGATGACCGGAGCGGAGCTTGACGGGCTGTCGGATGACGCGCTGCGGGAAATCGCCGAAACTGTCAGTGTCTTTGCCCGCACCAGCCCGGAACACAAGCTGCGCCTTGTGCGGGCCTTGCAGGCGAACGGCCATGTGGTGGCGATGACCGGCGACGGGGTCAATGACGCGCCGTCGCTGAAACAGGCCGATGTCGGCATCGCGATGGGGCACAAGGGCACCGAGGCCGCCAAAGAGGCCGCCTTAGTGGTGTTGATGGACGACAACTTTGCCTCCATCGTCGCTGCGGTGCACGAGGGGCGCACGGTCTATGACAACATCCGCAAGGTGATTGCCTGGACGCTGCCCACCAATGGCGGGGTGGCGCTGGGGGTGGTGCTGGCGCTGGTGCTGGGTCTGACGCTGCCGATGACTTCGGTGCAGATCCTGTGGGTCAATATGACGATGGCGATCACGCTGGGGCTGGTGCTGGCGTTCGAGCCGTCTGAACCCGGCGTGATGCGCCGCCCGCCGCGCCCGCGCGATGCCCCGCTGCTGTCGCGGTTCCTGATCTGGCGGATCGGATTTGTGTCGGTGCTGTTCCTGGCGGGGACTTTCGGAATTTTCGAGTATGCCATGCAGATCGGGCGTGGCGTGCCCGCTGCGCGCACCATGGTGGTGAATACGCTGGTGGTGATGGAGGTGTTTTACCTGTTCAACGTCCGCTACCTGCACATGACCTCGTTCAGTCTGCGCGGCGCAGTCGGCACGCCTGCCGTGCTGACAGCCCTGGGCGTGGTGGTCGCGGCCCAACTGACCTTTACCTTTGCACCGTTCATGCAGGCGCTGTTCGACAGTGCGCCGCTGACGATTTTTGAAGGGACAATGATCATCGGGATCGGCGTTGCAGTCCTTGCGGTGCTGGAGATCGAGAAAGCGGTGATGCGCAGGTTTGGATTTCCGGACGCGGCCGGGGCCGAGGCTCAAGACCTATTAGCGGGACCCACAGATACAACAGGTTGACCTGATGGTTTGCGCTTTTGGTTTGCCCGGCCCCGAACGGGACTTCGGACCAAGCTTCAAATGCGCAGCGGCGCAGGCCTCTCTGCCGATCTGGTCACTCCGAATGAGCGTCGAGGAAAGACTGTAGCTCGGCGAAATAGGAATCCGGCTCCTCCCAGAATGCAGAGTGAGAGCTGTTCTGGAAGACCCTGATCCGGCTGTCGGACAGCGCCCGGTGGATACGGTCGGAACAGGCCGGTGTTATCACGTCATGGAGCCCGCAGAGCACGAACGCCGGCTGCGAGATGTGATGTAGTCGATCCAGACAAGCCCAATCCCGCAGACTACCTGTCAAGTGATAATCACTGCCGCCCAAGAGCGCCTTGAAGGGTGCAGGGTTAAAGCCTGCTCCCGAGCGCTGCCCCTCCTCTGGCTCGATCTGCAGGCGACTGAGATGCCGATAGGCGAGGATGGTGAGCGCGGCCTTGTACTCGGGATGGTCGAATGTGCCCTCGGCCTCGTGGCGCTGCATCATGGCGACGGTTTCGGAACCCAGCGCGCCCCGCAGCCTTTCAAGCTCACCGATGTACTGAGACATGCACGCAGTGCCGCCCACGAGGATCAGGGTCTTGAAGGCGTCGGGATAGGTCAGCGCGTATTCGAGGCTCAGCCATGCGCCCCAGGAGTGGCCCAGCAGATGCACCGGGCCGAGTCCCAAGGCGCAGCGGACGATCTCTGCCTCTTCGACATACCGCTCTAATGTCCAGAGACTGTCATCGTCGGGCCGGTCCGAGGCGCCGCAGCCAAGTTGATCGTGGATCACGAGCCGGTATCGACCACTCGCGAGGCGGGAATGACTGTCGCGGATGTAGTCGCAGGGCAGGCCCGGCCCGCCATTGAGACAGAAGATCACTTCGTCCCCGGTACCGAAGCTGTAGGTCACGACCTCGTGCCCATGAGCGGGGATCCGTCTGATTTCGTCCGGCTGCCTGTAAGACGCCATCGCACCCTCTCTGAGCCCAAGAGGGCATGATACCATGACGACGGCCTCGCAGACAAGACACCGGCTACAGCCAGCGGCCATCGACAATTAAATTGATAGGTCCTGGTCCTAAGCTACCCGACCCGCGCTCAAGGCGTGATCGCCACCTTGAACACCCCGTCGCGCTGGTTGCTGAACAGCTCATACGCCGCCTCGATATCATCCAGTTTGAACCGGTGCGTGACCATGGCCCCCAGATCGACCCGCCCGGTTGCGATGATCGCCATCAGGCGGCGCATCCGTTCCTTGCCGCCCGGACACAGCGAGGTAACGATGGTATGGTCGCCCAGCCCGGCGGCAAAGGCCCCGACCGGGATGGTCAGATCGGCGGAATAAACCCCCAGACTGGACAAGGTGCCGCCCGGACGCAGCACCCGCAGGCAGGATGCGAAGGTGCCTTGGGTTCCCAAAGCCTCGATCGCGACATCAACGCCGCGCCCGCCGGTCAGGCGCAGGATCTCCGCCACCGGGTCAGCCTTGCTGAAATCCACCACATGATCCGCCCCAAGCCGCTTTGCCATCGCCAGCCGGTTCGGCAATGTATCGACCGCGATGATCGTAGAGGCCCCCATCAGCCGCGCCCCCGCCGTCGCACACAGGCCAATCGGCCCTTGCGCAAAGATCGCCACCATGTCGCCGATCCTGATCCCGGCCTTTTCCGCGCCGCTGAACCCGGTCGACATGATATCGGGGCACATCAGCACTTGCTCATCCGTCAGACCGTCCGGGACCGGGGACAGATTGCTCATCGCGTCGGGCACCAGCAGGTATTCAGCCTGGGCTCCGTCGATGGTATTGCCGAACTTCCAGCCGCCCATGGCTTTCCAGCCGTGCGGTGACCCGTGCCCATCCTGCGAGGCTTGGCCGCACTGGCAGGCATTGCTGTGCCCGCTCGGCGTGATCGCCCCGGCAATCACCCGCTGCCCTTCGCTGAACCCGGTCACGGCGGACCCGAGTTTCTCGATGATGCCAACTGGTTCATGGCCGATGGTCAGCCCGGGCACGACCGGATATTCGCCTTTGAGAATATGTACATCGGTGCCGCAAATCGTGGTGGTGGTGATGCGGATCAGCGCATCCAGCGGCCCGACATCGGGAACCCGCTTGTCCTCCAGCACGATACGACCCGGTTCAACGAAAATGGCAGCGCGCATCATTTGCATTTTTGGCTCCTTGGGGTTGATCGAACGCTTCATGGATTGGCAGAAATCCGGCCCCGGCAGTCGGGTCGGACGTCAAAAACTTCATCGGCTGGCTGCGGCGGACACCGCCGCCCACAATGTTTCGAGGTCAGGCGCGTTACGCGGTTCAAGCCGAACGATCTCGCGCAGCTCCTTAACCAAGGCCAACATCTCGCCCGGTACGGCATTGGCGTGACGTGCCAGGATCAGCTCTGATGCGGGGCGGGCCAGAAAGCGCCGCAAGTATAATTGCGCCAGGATCGCAGGCAGACCGACAAGCAAAGCAAGCTTCCTCGGCGAGACCACCACGCCCGCGTCTGATAGCAGGCCAGCACCCGCCACGATACGCCGCCCTCTCATACACCTTTAACCAGATTCAAGCATAGCTCGCTGGCGGCACCCAGCAGCAGTTCGGTCAGGTCAGGCAATTTTGGCAGCACGACGCCGAAGCCGACCGCGATCATGAACACCGACCAGCGCACCTGCAGAGCCACTGACGATGCTTTGGAAGGTGCGGCGCGTTCAGTCACACGGCACCCGCCCCCGCCAGACCGGGCATCGCGGCTGCAGTGTGTTTGGCAAGCCTCGCACCCGCCAGATCCCCGGCGGGCGCGTGTCATAAGGTGTCAAGAGATCATGATCTCGTTGTTCACAGACGTTGTGCCCGACGCCGCCCAAGCGGTGGCAGCGGCCAGTTCGCGCTCACGCCAGTTCTTCACCTTGCCTGTCAGATGAACCTTGCCGCCGTCGGCCGTCACATTGATGTTCTCGTCGTACAGCCACGAGCGGTGCAGGGCATGGCGGATGTCGTCACTGATCGTCAGACTGTCGACATGCGGCTTGACTGTGATCTGGTTGGCAACGCCTGTCACCCCCAGCAACGAGCGCACATCCAATGCGGCGGCGTCTTTCTGGTAGTACTGGTCAACCGCGCCGGTCAGGGTGACATAACCCTTTTCCACCTTCACCTTCACCGCATCCTTGGGAACCGACACATCCCACGAAATGCGGTTCAGCGCGGCGGCGGCAATCTCGTCATCACCGTGTTTGATGTGGTACGGCAGGCGCACTTCGATCTCTTCGGCCAGACCTTTTACGCCTTTCACGCGCCCGACTGCGGTTTCGGCCGCCCGTTTCTGCTGATAGGTCTCAACATGGCCCGACAGCGTGACCACGCCATCCTTGGCCGTGACCCCGATATGATCGGCGGAAATGCTGGGCTCCCAAGCAAGTTCGGCCAGAACGTCTTGCTTAAGCTGATGGTCATTCGTCATGATCGTCTCCTTTTCAGCGGGTTGGGCCGGATCGGGTCACCGGGCAGATGCATTCATCCGGCACCATCGTTTCACTCTGCTCCTTGGTGCCCCGCCACGCCTTGATGCAGATCAAATCATCGCAGATTGATCCGGGCGTGCTGGTCAATAGCGCGGGCATCGGCAATACGAGGGTCAAAGTCTTTCTGTCGCTCGGATCTGATGGCCGGATCGCCAGCGGCTATACCGCCGACCGGCCCAGATTCTGCAACGCCCCGTCATGCCAACCCCGTGGCGCGGCGTCTTCGCTGATTGCAGACAACGGCATGGCCAATGGATACCCTGCGCGGGCGTCAATGCGACAGCAGGACCGGCAGTTTCAGGTCGCGCAGAACGCCAGTTGTGGCCCCGCCCATCACGAAATCGCGCATCCGGGAATGGCCGAAGGCCCCCATGACCATCACGTCGGCACCAATTTCAAACGCATGGTCCTGCAGCGCGCGCCCGATGGGTCGGCGCTGGGTCTGCACCAGCGCAACCGTCGAATTGATAGTGTGCCGGTCGAGATAATCGACCAGTTTCAGGTCCGGATCTTCCTCGGGCAGGGTCTTTTCATCGGTCACAACGGCAATCGTCACGGTTTTCGCGAGCCGCAGAAAATCGCGCGCATCGGCAACCGCACGTGTGGCAACGCGGCTGCCATCCCAAGCGATCATCACGTGCTGATACTGCGAGGGGGGCAAGTCTTGTGGCACCAGAAGGCTCGGCCGCCCCGATTCGAACACCACGGTTTCTGCGGTGGCCTCCATCGCCACATCATTGACGCTCAGCGCGGTGACGATCAGGTCGTGGTAGCGGGCATGGGTGGCTGCGGCACCGCCGATTGTGCCCAATGTGCAATCCACCTGGGTGCTGCGGAAGGTGATACCGATGGGCCCCAGTGCGGCTTGCATCGCCTGGACCAGCGCCGCACCCCGGACATGACACTTGGCCGTCACCTCGCGCACCATGCTGTCGACATTGATGAGCATGTTTCCCATCAGCGAAGAGACTGGCGGAAACGTGGCGTTCATGACCAGCCCATGCACGTCGGCCCTCAGGTGCCGGGCAACGGCACCGACATGTGCGGCGATGTTGACGGAGTTTCCGTCAGGGTAAGTATGGAGCGGCACGAGGATTTGCAGAGTCATGGGGTACCTTTCAGTGACAGCGACGGTGTGGTTCGCAGAATGACCTGCCCGAAGGACATAGTGTTACGCGGGCGGCAGTGACCGTTACCGAAGCGGCATGGTCAACCACACGACACAACTGAGACTCTGGGGCGTTTCAGACAAAAGTGGACACCGGTTTTGTCGCCCGACACGCGTAAAAACAAAGGGCTACAGTCTGTCTGGCGATTCTGTCATCGTCAGACAGACTCTAGTGCTGCGTTGGGGCCGGGACATTGATTTGGATCAAGGTGGTGCAGCGGATGGTCCGACCAAAGTTTGCAACGCGGTGCAGGGAACGACCGGGCTGCCGCCGTGCTCAATTGCTCCAGAATTCCGCTGCATTGCGGAACCTGCGCGCCGCCTGCTTCAGACCGGTCAGCCCGTGGGCTTGTCGCTGCTCTGCCCATCTGGTCAGGGCTGTGGTGCTGGCTGACACAGCGGGGCTGCCAGCAGCGGCAAGTTCAAGGGCCAGTGCCTTGGTCACCTCTGCATCATTGGTGACCCCAATGATGTCGCGGACCGCATCGCTGTGCTGCCGATAGGCCGCCACGGCGGACGCGGGATAGGTGCTGCCCAGAAACCGGATCGCGGCGTTCAGCCGGTCCAGGGCTTTGCGGAAATCATGTAATGCGACCGGCGACAGCCGCCCCGGATGCCGGCCGGCCCGATTGGCTTTTGCGGCGAATTTGGCCAGCAGGGCCGGGGCGATTTTTGCCAGACGCCTGGCCCCGATATCCTGCGGTGCCGTCGCGCGCGTTTCAGCCCAGAGCGCAAGGTCAAGGATCAGACGGGTAAACTGCGGGCCGCAAACCGCATCCTGGACGGCGGCATGCGCGGCGGTGCGTTTTGTTTCGGCATGGGCTGACAGGTCTGTCCAGTCAGTGTCCGGCACATCGGACATGGCGGCGGGCAGGGTGTGCAGGCAGAATACATCCCAGTCGCGGGCCGTGCCAAAGGTTTGCGCAAACTGCCGCAGGGGGGCATCGAAACGGGCACCTTCGCCAGGGCTCAGCAGTGGGCGAAACAGCCGAAACACCGCGCGCAACTGCCGCAGCGCGCCGCGCATCTGGCGCAAGGCCTCGGGGTCGCCCGACAGGGTTGCTGCGCTATTCGCCGTCAGATGGCCAAGCAACGCGCCGATGATCTGGTGCAGGCCCGCAGCCGCCGTCACTTTTTTGCTGATCTTTGGTTTGGGCAAGGTCACGGCACCAGCGTTATGGCCAGTGCGCAGCGACCAGCCGCGCGCGGCCTTGCTTTGCGTGCTGACCCACAGCGGCGCAGTTTCAGCAAGCCGGATGGCAAGGCGATACAGCGGGGCCACCGGGCCGTGCTTCAGCTCCAGTTCAAGCTCGCAGATCGGTTCTGATTTTCCACCTGCGGCAACGCTGCCGATGTCCAGCGACGCCTCGGCCTTGGCACCGCCTGGCAGTGAGTGCAGACGGCTGGTGCGCCAGACATCGGTCACGATGACCGGCTGCAACCGGTCCGCCAGCTTTTCTGCGATGCTGGCAAGCGCTGCCACCCCGGCAAGTTTGCCGATATCCGGCGTGCCGCAGACGACGGGCCATTCCCATTCGTGGCGACTGCTTGCAAGCCCAACGCCCGCATCGCGCGACTTCACGGTTTGAACAAACTGGCCATTCTCGGCCCTGATCCGCAGGGTCAGTCCGGCCGAGCGCAACAGGTTATCCGGGGTATCGTGATAGGTCGTGATCTGATGCACGCGCTGCGCCGCGGGGCCAAAAATCTCGTCCGCGCGCAGGATCGCTTCGCTGTCGGGCCCCAACTGAAACTTCAACTCGACTTCGCGCGGCGGCACTGCCGTTTCTTGGCCTGCGGGCAAACTGGTTCCTCCTGTCATCCGGGAAACACGGGGTGCGACCGATGCGGCGCAGGTCATCGCAAGTGCTGTCCCACGGTATTCGTTGGTTCATTATCAGGTTTCTGTCACCAAAACTTGATGCACATCATGGTGGCAGCGCTTTCCAGACCCTATTGCCAGAGCAACGCACCGCCCCGGTGGCCACCCTCCACCACCAAGGATGCCCCGGATGCCAGCAGACGCGCCGCCACCTGATTTCTTAAAGCTCTTGCTCGGGCTGGCGGCCACCGGGCTTGCCGTTGGCATGCTGGCGTGGCTGACCGGTCGCGCCGATCTGGCGGGGTGGATCTGGCTGGCGGTCACGATCCCGGTGTTGCTGGCGCTGATCGTCGAGATTGTGCGCAGTTTGCTGCGGGGCGAAGTGGGGCTTGACATCGTGGCGGCGCTGTCGATGTCGGCGGCGCTGATCTTTGGCGAATATCTGGCCGCAGTCGTTGTGGCGATGATGTATTCCGGCGGCACGTTTCTGGAACGCTTTGCCGAAGGTCGGGCACGGCGCGAGATGCGCGCTTTGTTGGGCCGGGTGCCGCGCACCGCCATGCGGCACCAAAATGGCGGACTGGAGGAAGTTGCGCTGGAGGCGATCACCCCCGGTGATCTGCTGTTGATCCGGCAGGGCGATGTCGCCCCGGTCGATGGCACGGTGGCCAGCGGGCGCGCCGTGATGGACCAGTCCGCCCTGACCGGCGAGGCGATGCCGGTGCGGCTGGGTCCGGGCGATGCGGTGATGAGCGGGGCCACCAATGCAGGCGAAGCGTTCGATCTGACCGCGACCCACTTGGCGGATGCAAGCACCTATGCCGGGATCGTGCGGCTGGTTGAAGCGGCGCAGAAATCCAAGGCGCCAATGTCGCGGCTGGCGGACCGGTATGCGCTGCTGTTCCTAGCTGTGACGGTCGTGCTGGCCGGTGCCGCGTGGTGGTTCACCGGCGATCCGATCCGGGCGGTGGCGGTGCTGGTGGTGGCCACGCCTTGCCCCCTGATCCTGGCCGTGCCGGTGGCGCTGGTAGCCGGGCTGTCGCGAGCGGCAAAATATGGCGTGCTGATCAAGGGGGCCAAGGCGCTGGAGGCACTGGCAGGGGTGCGCACGCTGATTTTGGACAAGACCGGCACGCTGACCGACGGGCGGCCGCAGATCGTGTCGATCGAGGTGTTTGACGGCTTCAGTGCGACCGAGATTCTGCGGCTGGCAGCCTCGCTAGATCAGGTGTCCAAACATCCCATCGCGCAGGCCATCGTGGCGGCGGCCAAGGCGCGCGGTGTGGTGCTGGCAGTGCCCGAGGCGGTCACCGAGACGCCGGGCGAAGGCGTTTCGGGCCGCATCGACGGGCGCGCTGCCGTGGTCGGTGGCGCTGATTTCGTGATGGCACAGGTGGCGCAGGCTGCGGGTGCCGATGCGGCGCGCGCGGCGGGATCTGTGGTGGTCGCCTTGGGGGTCGATGGCCGGTTGGCAGGACGCATGGTGATGGCGGACACGCTGCGGGCCGGAACGGCGGGATTTCTGGCCGGGCTGCGGCGGCTGGGCGTAACCCGCATCGTGCTGGCGACGGGGGATCGGCTGGCGGTGGCGCAGGCAGTGACCCAAGGGCTTGGTCTTGATGCCGTGCGGGCCGATTTGAAACCGGATCAGAAGGTGCTGTTGGTCCTGAGTGAGCGCAAGGACGGCCTTGTGATGATGGTCGGCGACGGGGTGAATGACGCCCCTGCGCTTGCCGCCGCCGATCTGGGGGTGGCGATGGGGGCGCGCGGCGCGGCGGCCAGTGCCGAGGCGGCGGATGTGGTGCTGCTGGTCGACCGGCTGGACCGTCTGCTGCCGGGGATGGAAATTGCCCGCCGCTCGCGCGCCATCGCGCTGCAAAGTGTCTATGCCGGGATCGGGTTATCCTTTGCGGGCATGATCGCGGCGGCGCTGGGTTACCTCACGCCGGTTCAGGGCGCACTCTTGCAGGAAGCGATTGATGTGGCCGTCATCCTGAACGCACTGCGGGTGTTGCGGATCGTGCCGCAAGTTTCAGAGGCGGATTAGCTGTCAAAGGATATCATCAGTGCCGACTTAAACTTAAATGACGACCTGATAGCAGTTTCGACGATGCTTTGATAATTAATTGGCAAGCCGCCCGTGTCAACTTTGGTTTGACGGCGGCATAAACATGACGGCCTGCACGGTGATCATTACCGGATAAGTGCGCATACTGTAGCAATATGCGAATGCTGCAGGCCACACTTCGCATGCACCGCTGGAAAATCCGCCACCGCGGCAAGGCTGTCAGTTTTGCGTCGACAGCAATCACCTGCGCACAGCGCAACTGTGCCTTGCGCCGGAACAGCAAGGAGACCTGGATACCCAGCCCCAAAGGTGGGCGGGTTCACGAGGACATATTGGGTTATGCCATCGCCGAGCGCTCTGGCCCGACAGACGAAAAGCTTCGTCCCGGTTTGTCCGACATGATATCACGAAGATCCTTGTGTTCTGTATTCAAGACCAGCTCTGGCACGTCACCGGTCTCGCCTTTAGCAAAACCCTGCAAAATCCGCGCCTGCGTTGAACTCATCACCAGAGCCCAGACGATGTCTTTCATCCGACCAGTCTTTTCATAGACGGTTCAGCTGGCGAACAAGGGCTCAGCTGGCTTGGGCAGTCGCAGGTAAACCGATGGCCGACATTGATTTCGATCAAGTTGCCGCAAAGGTATCCGCGCGCGGGGACGCGTCCGGTGCAGCAGTTACAGCTGGTCGCGCGAAAGAAACGTGGTCCAAACCGCGAGAAACATCGCGGCAACTACCGGGCCCGTTATGAACCCTTGCAACCCGAATGTGGCAACGCCGCCCAGTGTCGAAATCAGCACGACGAATTCCGGTATCTTCGTCGCTTGGCCAACCAGATACGGGCGCACGAAATTATCGACCAATCCGACGACCAACACCCCGTAAACCAGCAAACCGATGCCCTGCCAGATCGCCCCCGTCATAAGGAAGTATATCGCAAACGGCATCCAGACGATCGCTGCACCAAAAAGCGGAAGCAGCGCAAGAAAAGACATCAGCACCGTCCAGAGAATTGTTGCGTGAATGCCCAGAACCCAGAACCCAAGGCCCGCCAGACCGCCTTGGAGCATCGCGACCAGGATGTCACCTTTCACTGTCGCGCGGACGACCAGCGTGAACCGCACGAGCAAAGATTCCTGCAGCGCGGGACGAAATGGCGTTGCCATCTTGAGATAGCCGATCAGCGTCTTTCCGTCACGAAACAGAAAGAAGGTGAGGTAAAGCATTGCAAGAAGGCCGATGAAGAAATTCACCGTGCTTTGACCGATCAAGAATACTTGCGGCGCAATCACGCCGATCCAGCCACTTACGGCCGCAGCGATACTTTCCTGAACGGCTTCGAGGTCCGTTAGGCCCACCCGTGCCAAAATGGATTTCAGCCATTGCGGTAGCCCTGCAAAGATATTCTGAAACAGGCTTTGCAGGGCGATCTCGCCCGACTGGACGCGCGTGATCAGCGCCGTCGCCTCCTGAAGGATCGCTACTGCGATAAGAAGTAACGGGATTACCACGATCAAAAGCACGATCACAACGGTCGCAAGCGACGCCAGGTTGGCGCGGTTGTTCAGCCGTTTGCGCAGCCGTTCATAAAGTGGAAAAAAGACGATCGCGATCACCACCGCCCAGAATACCGCCCCAAGGAAAGGCAAGAGCACCCACCCGAAAGCGAGTGTTGCCAAGCCGACCAGCACGAGGAGTGCCCTGCTTTCGCGCATTTGATTTGTGTCCCCGCCCTCGCTTTGGATGATGTCGCGGCCCCAGCGATGCCGCGACCTTGTGGACCCCCACCGGTTTCCGGTCCTGTCAGGCGCTCATGTTAAGCGGCCTTTCGCGCGAAAGCCACGAAGCTTTCCAGCCAAGGTGGAGTGTTTTCTGCGTGGGTATAGGAGGCATTTTGAACCGCCCCGGCTTTACCGGAGGGCAAAACTCTCGGAGAATTGCCCGTTATGGAACAGAAACAGAAGAAGACCTCGAAGCAGAGCCGGTGCTTGCCGAGCGCCCAGATATCACCGGGGCGGGTGATGGGATCGGCAGGCGGTTCGGGGATGGCATCGGCCGCGTCGTCAGAAATCGCCGGGTCGTCGTCTGCGTCCGCCAGCAACGCATCCAGTTCATCGTCGGGGATCCCGATCAGCCCGAGGTCGAAATCCTCGGCCAGCAGGCCTGCAATTCCTGCAGCAGAAGGGCCTCGTCCCAGCCGCCCAACTCGGTCAGCTTATTGTCGGCGATGCGGTACGCCCGGCGCTGGGCTTCGGTCAAGTGGCCCAGCATGATGACTGGGACCTCGGTCAACCCGAGGTGTGCAGCCGCCAGGATGCGGCCATGGCCAGCGATCAATTCGCCATCGGCGGCGACCAGCACCGGCACTGTCCAGCCAAATTCGGCCATGCTGGCGGCGATCTTCACGACCTGATTGGCGTCGTGGGTCTTGGAGTTGCGGGCGTACGGCTTCAGCTGGGCCAGCGGCCAGTACTCGATCTGCTTGGGCGAAAGGGGCGCGTTCATGCCGCGAGCCTCTTGGACTTCAGGTCGGCAAAGGTCTCGCCGGTCTCGGCCAGCACTGCGTTTGCGCCGGTGAACTGCTGCCAGCGCTCGATGGCCACATCGACATA